>NZ_FYAV01000054.1:0-262060 GCF_900185745.1 Stappia sp. TSB10GB4
GGCTGGCCGCCCAGCGGGCGCAGCGGCGGGCGTGCCGCGGGCGCCTCGGGGCGCGGCGCGGTCTGAACCGGTGCCTGACCCGATCCCTGACCCTGCGGCTGGTGAGCCGGGCTTTGGGCGGTGGGCGCCTCGCCGCGCGCGGATGTGGCGGAGCGGGCAAGACCGGCGACAGCGGCACCGGCGGCCGCAACGGAGGCTCCGGCGCGTTTCAGCGGCGAGGCGTCGCCGCCTTCCGCGGGGCGGCGCGGTGCGGGCGCAGCCGGCGGTAGCGGGCGACGGGGAGCGGGCTGGGGAGCCGCGGCCGCCTGGGGCATGGACGTTTGGGGCATGGACGCTTGGGGCGTGGACGTCTGGGCAGGCATGGCCGGGGCAAATGTTGCGGCCGGCTGCGGCGCCGGTGCGGCCGGCTGCGGCTCGATCTCGGCCGGGACATAGGGGGCGGGCATCTCGGCGCCCATCGCCGGCTGGCGCGGATAGGCCTGGGAGATCGGCACGCCGCGTACGATGTTCTGCTCGACGACCACGTCGCTGGGGCCGCCGACCAGCAGCAGGTGCTCGACATTGTCGCGGCGGATCAGCACGAGGCGCCGGCGCGCATCGAGCGATGCGGCGTCCATCACCGCGATGCGCGGCTGGCGCGAGCGGCTGCCGAGGCTGCGGCTGCCGGCGATGCGGCGCAGCACCCAGACAAATACCGATATCAGCGCCAGGACGATCGCCACCGCGAGAAAGAAACCGATGCCGCGGGCCCAGCCCGGTTCCATCTGGAACGTGTCAACCAGCCAACTTGTCATGCCCTTCGGCCTCTTCCTGTTCGAGGGTGCGCCCGCCGGCCATGCGTGTCACAGCCTGACGGCCCGGTCTACCCGTCCGTCCAGCGACGGCAATCCCCGCGCCTTAACCCCGATCCGTGGCATCGCGCAACCGGTCATGCCGGACGAACGCGCGCGAATCCTGCCTCACTGCACCCTGTTTAGCCGTTTTGCGCGATTCTCTCAAAGAGGCAAGGTTAACGCATCTCGGCAAAAAATGCCGATATCCGCCGCCAATTTGCAAGCCGCGACCGTGCCTTGCGCGGCGGGGTGGGCAAAATCGGCGGGGTCACCTTGCAGAAACGTTAATCGTTAACTTCTCGTTAACCATCCACCCGGCAGGATCTGCCTAGTCGTTAACCTTCGTCGCAACGGGAAGCGCACCCCATGTCGATCTCGGACCTGCCGCTGTTTCAGGCGCTCAAGTCGAAGATGCAGTGGCACCAGAGCCGGCAGGGTGTGCTGGCGGAAAACGTCGCCAATGCGGATACGCCCGGCTTTCGCGGCAAGGATCTTGCAGCCTTCAGTTTCGAGAAGGCGCTGGCCTCGCGCACCGTCGGCCTGGCGACGACGCGCACCAGCACCGCTCATATCGTCGGCTCGATGATGCGCGAGAGCGGCGGGGTCGCGCGGGACGATCCGAGCGGCTTCGAGATCACCCCCGACGGCAACACGGTGGTGCTCGAGGAGCAGATGATGAAGGTGACGGCGAACCAGATGGACTACCAGACGGTTGCCTCGCTCTACCAGAAGGGGCTCGGCCTCATCCGCACCGCCCTGTCGCGCAGCGGCTGACGCGCCCTGAAACCCCACCGATCAGGCCCTGAGGGCCGGGGAGTTTGCCCGTGGATTTCGTCAAGTCGATCTTCATCGCCGCCTCCGGGCTCAAGGCCCAGAACGGCCGCATGCGGATCATCGCCGAGAATATCGCCAATGCGGATTCGACCGGCCGCACGCCGCAGGAGGATCCCTATCGGCGCAAGGTTCCGACCTTCAGCACGGAACTCGACCGCAAGCTCAGGGCCGATGTCGTGGCGCTTGGGCCGGTCGAGTTCGACAACACCGACTTCAAGACCCGCTACGAGCCCGGGCATCCTGCGGCCGACGAGAGCGGATATGTGCGCACGCCCAATGTCGACACCTTGATCGAGATGGTCGACATGCGCGAGGCGCAGCGCTCCTACGAGGCCAACCTCAACCTGATCACTGCGACGCGGCGCATGCTGCAGAAGACCATCGAGATCCTGCGCGCCTGATCGGGCCGCGCCCGCATCCCTTTTCGGAGAAGAGTGCCATGTCCACGCCGTCGATCGCCGCAACCGCCTATCGCATGACGTCCGCGCTCGCTGGAGCGAATCAGGATACAAAGCTGAAGACTTCGTCTATGCCGACGCCTGACTTCGCCAATATGGTCAAGTCGGCGGTGGAGCAGGTGGTCGATCAGGGCCGCGCGGCGGACAAGCAGGCACTGGCGCTGACCGAGGGCAAGGCGAATGTCATCGATGTCGTCACCGCGGTCGCCGAAACCGAGGTGGCGCTGGAAACGCTCGTTTCGGTGCGCGACCGGGTGATCTCCGCCTATCAGGAGATCATGCGCATGCCGATCTGAGCATGAGCCCCTCCGCCGGTCGGTGCCGGCGGGGTGCGGGCGAAGCGGAAGGAAGATCATGACCGGGCCGGAGGTCCTCGACATCGCCCGCCAGGGCATCTGGACCTTGATCCTCATCTCCGCGCCGCCGATGGTCATCGGCCTGCTGGTGGGCGTTGTCATCGCGCTGTTCCAGGCGCTGACCCAGATCCAGGAAATGACGCTGGTCTTCGTGCCGAAGATCCTGGCGATCTTCATGACCCTTTTGATCGCGCTGCCCTTCATGGGGCAGGTGCTGGAGGCCTATACCGCCCGCCTTGCCGACCTCATCATCTCCGGTTCCGGCAGCGGGTAGCCGGTCATGACCGTCGACGTCTCGCTGCTTCCCCAGGTGGCCTTGCTGTTCATGCTGCTCTTCGCCCGGCTCGGCACCATGCTGATGCTGATGCCGGCGCTGGGGGAGGGATCGATCCCGCCCAATGTCCGCCTGGCGGTGGCCCTGCTGCTGACCCTGGTTTTCTACCCGATCGCCGCCCCGCTCTACGCGGTCGATGTGACCGCGCCGCTGGGGCGGGTTGGGGTGCTGTTGGCGGCCGAGTTCGCCGTCGGGTTTTTCATCGGCCTCGGGGCGCGGTTCATCACCTATACGCTGTCCATCGCCGGCATGATCATCGCCAACCAGTCGGGCCTCGCCTTCGCCATGGCGACCGATCCGACCATGGATGGCCAGCAGGGGGCGGTGATCGGCTCGTTCCTCAGCCTGCTCGGGATCACGCTGATCTTCGCCTTCGACCTGCATTATCTCGTGATCGCCGCCATGCATGACAGTTTCCGGCTGTTTCCGCCGGGCAGCGGCATGCCCGTCGGCGACATGGCCGAGCTTGCCACGGTGCTGGTGGCGGAGGTGTTTTCCATCGCGCTGCGCCTTGCCGCGCCCTTCATGGTGGTCGGCCTGGTGTTCTATTTCGGCCTTGGCCTGCTCAACAAGCTGATGCCGCAGATGCAGATCTTCTTCATCGCGATGCCGCTCAACATCACCATTGGCGGGCTGATGCTCTTCGCCCTGCTGACGACGATGATGATGTGGTATCTGTCGCATTTCGAGACGGCCGTCGGCCGGTTCATCGCGGGGTAGGGCGATGGCCGAACAGAACGACGATGCCGAGAAAACAGAAGACCCCACGCAAAAGAAGCTGGAGGACGCGCTCAAGAAGGGCGACGTCGCCAAGAGCCAGGAGGTCTCCACCTGGTTCGCCATGCTCGGCACCGGCCTGGTGGTGGCGCTGCTGGCGCCGGGGGCGGCCGACAGTCTGCAGGCGGCGCTGCGCGGCTACCTTGCCCATTCGCACCAGATCCCGGTCGACGGCGGTGGCCTCTCGCTGCTGTGGCGCGACACCGGCCTGAGGATCGGCGCGATCCTGGCGCTGCCGCTGCTGCTGCTGCTCGCGCTGGCGGTGGCCGGCAATGTCATCCAGCACCAGTTGGTCTGGTCGGCGGAGCGGATGAAGCCGAAACTGTCGAAGATCTCCCCGGCAGCCGGCTTCAAGCGGCTGTTTTCCTCGGAAAGCCTCGTCAACTTCGCCAAGGGGCTGGTGAAGATCGTCGTGGTCAGCGGCCTGATGGTCGCCGTGCTCTGGCCGCAGCGCAACAAGATCGACACGCTGATCTTTCGCGAGACGACGATGCTGCTGGAGGAGGTGCATCTCCTCATCCTGCAGCTCATCGCGGCGATCCTTGCGGTGATGACCGTGGTCGCCGGCCTCGACTACCTCTGGCAGCGCAAGAAGTGGTTCGACAAGCAGAAGATGACCCAGCGCGAGGTCAAGGAGGAATACAAGCAGACCGAGGGCGATCCGCTGGTCAAGGGCAAGATCCGCCAGTTGCGCATGGAGCGCTCGCGCCGGCGCATGATGGCGGCGGTGCCGGAGGCGACGGTGGTGGTCACCAACCCGACCCACTACGCGGTGGCGCTGAAATACGAGCAGGGCATGCAGGCGCCGATCTGCGTTGCCAAGGGCGTCGACGCGGTGGCGCTGCGGATCCGCCAGGTCGCCCGCGACAACGAGGTGCCGGTGGTGGAGAACCCGCCGCTCGCCCGCGCGCTCTACGCGCTGATCGAGATCGATCAGGAAGTGCCGGAAGAGCAGTATCGCGCGGTGGCAGAAGTGATCGGTTTCGTTTATCGAATGCGGGAACGCCGCGCCTGGCGCAGCTAGGGACTGATTCCGGACCGCGACCGGCGGATGCCGACGAGAGGCTGGCGCGCTGTCGCCACGGGGTATGTGAATGAGCAGAAGTGAGAGGGGTCCGACGTCTCCCGCGTTCGAGCGGCAGGAGCGGTCAGGCAGCGTCCTGCTGCTGATCCTGTTTGCCGTCGGGCTTGTCGGCGCCGCGACCGGCCTGTCGCTGATGGATCGCCAGGAGGCCGAGCCCTGGGTTCTCGGCCTTCTCGGCATGCTCGCCGTCGTTGGTGTCTTCTCGCTCTTTGCCGGCGCCATCGGCCTGCTGAGCTTCTCCTCGCGCGCGCCGGCAAGTCCGGTTCCGGCCGCCTTTCTCGACACGATGGAGGACGGCGTGCTCGTGACCGAGCGCGACGGCCGCATCGTCTATGCCAACGACGCCTATGCCCGGCTGATCGGTGCGCAGGGTCTTGCCGAGATGCGCGGCGTCGAGCGGGTGTTTTCCAGCGACCCGGCCGCCACCGACGCGATCTTCCACCTGACGCGGGCCGCGGAGGCCGAACGCGCGGCCGAGGAGGAGATCCGCCTGCCGCATCCGCTCGGGTCGAACGACGGCGAGCCCTGCTGGTACCGCGTGCGCGTGCGGCCGCTGTCGCTCGCTTCCGGGCGCGGCGCGGCGCGGGCCTGCACGGTGTGGCAGCTCTCCGACATCAGCGGCGACCGCACCGAGCAGGAAACCTCGTTTCAGGAATTGCAGCGGGCGATCAACTTTCTCGACCATGCGCCGGCCGGCTTCTTCTCGTGCGATGCCGCCGGCCGGGTGGTCTATCTCAACGCGACGCTGGCCGACTGGCTCGGCTACGATCTGGTCAGCTTCGAGGCCGGCTCGCTTGGGGTCAGCGAGTTCATGCGCGGCGATGGCGCGGAACTGCTGCTCTCCGTGCAGGGCAGGGCGGGCGAGGTCAAGACCGAGACCTTCGATCTCGACCTGACCACGCGCGGCGGCCGTTCGGTGCCGGTGCGCATCCTGCACCGGGTGCCGTTCGGCGCCGGCGGGTTGCCCGGCGAGAGCCGGTCGCTGGTGCTCAACCGCTCGCGCGGCGAGGATGCGGCCGAGGCGCTGCGCTCCTCCGAGGTGCGCTTCGCCCGCTTCTTCAACAACACGCCGATCGCCATTGCCTCGATCGATCACGACGGCGGCATCAGCAAGACCAACGCCCCCTTCGTGCGGCTGTTCGGCACGCCGGACAGCAGCCAGGGGGCGCCGAAGCTCGTCGACCATGTCACCGCGCCCTCGCGTCCGGCGCTGATGGAGGCGCTGGCCGCCGCCGCGGAAGGGCGCAGCGAGATCCCGCCGGTCGATGTGCGTCTCGACGAGCGCGAGGACGGCCGCTCCGCCACCGTCTATGTCTCGGCGGTGCGCGACGGCGAGGGCGATGCGGATGCCGCCATCGTCTATGTGCTGGAGACGACCGCGCAGCGCGTGCTGGAGGCGCAATTCGCGCAAGGCCAGAAGATGCAGGCGATCGGCCAGTTGGCCGGCGGCGTGGCGCATGACTTCAACAATGTGCTGACCGCGATCATCGGCTTTTCCGACCTGCTGCTGGCCAGCCACCGGCCGAGCGATCCGTCCTTCCAGGACATCATGAACATCAAGCAGAACGCCAACCGGGCGGCAGGCCTGGTGCGGCAGTTGCTTGCCTTCTCGCGGCGCCAGACGCTGCGGCCGAAGGAGTTGGCGCTCAACGACGTCTTGGCGGACCTGTCGATCCTGCTCGACCGCCTGCTTGGCGAGAAGGTGGAGCTCAGCGTTGTGCATGGGCGCGACCTGTGGCCGGTGATGGCCGATCTCAACCAGTTGGAGCAGGTGATCGTCAACCTGGCGGTCAATGCGCGCGACGCCATGCCGGAGGGCGGCCGTCTGACCATCCGCACGCTCAACGTGCCGGAGGACCAGTCGCGGTCCTATGATGGCACGCGCGGCATGCCGGTCGCCGAATATGTGCTGATCGAGGTCACCGACACGGGCACCGGCATGACGCCCGAGGTGATGGAGAAGATCTTCGAGCCGTTCTTCTCCACCAAGGAGGTGGGCAAGGGCACCGGTCTCGGCCTCTCCACCGTCTACGGCATCGTCAAGCAGACCGGCGGTTTCATCTTCTGCACCAGCGAGATCGGCAGCGGCACGACGTTCCGCATCTTCCTGCCGCGCCATGTGCGCAACGAGGCCGAGCAGGTGGAGGTGAAGCCGGTCGAGGCGCCGCAGCTCACCGACCTGACCGGCTCGGCCACCATCCTGCTGGTCGAGGACGAGGAGGCGGTGCGCGCCTTCGCCGCCCGGGCGTTGACCTCGCGCGGCTATACGGTGCACGAGGCCTCGAGCGGCGCCGAGGCGCTGGAGATCATGGAAGAGACCGACGGCGAGGTGGATCTCGTCGTCTCGGACGTGGTCATGCCGGAGATGGACGGGCCGACGCTGCTGCGCGAGCTGCGCAAGACGCGGCCGGACCTCAAGATCATCTTCGTCTCCGGCTATGCGGAAGACGCCTTCGAGAAGAACCTGCCGGAGAACGAGAAATTCTCGTTCCTGCCCAAGCCCTTCACGCTGAAGCAACTGGCAACGGTGGTGAAGGACGTGCTGGCGAGCTGAGGGCGCTCGCCGGGCGCACGCCAGTCGGGGGCGCCTATTCCCAGGGGGCGCCTATTCCCAGGGGGCGCCTATTCCCAGGGGGCGAAGGCCTTCTCCGCCGCAAGGGCGGCGAAGCGGTTGGCGAGCATCTCCATGAAGGCGGCGCGCTCGCCCGGCCAGCGGATCGGCTCGCCGACGAAAATGTCGCAGAAGAACGGCACCAGCAGGAACGATCCCTTCGGCAGCGCCTTGCCGAGCCCATGGGTGAAGACCGGCACGACGGGGGCGTCCGGGTTCTTTTCGGCGAGATGGGCGATGCCCTTCTTCAGCGCGGTCATCTTTTCCGGTTCGCCGCGGCTGCCCTCGGGAAACAGGATCAGGATCTCGCCCTTGGCCAGGGCGGCGTGGCATTCGGCCAGCGGGTCGGCGCCCGGTACCCCGTCCTTCCGCTCGCCGGGTTTGCGGACGATCGGGATGATGCGCAGGATGTTGAGCGAGAACCACGCCATCGCCCTGTTGGCGAGGAAGTAGTCGGCGGCCGCGACCGGGCGCAGCAGATGCAGCTTCGACAGCGGCATCAGGCACATCAGCACCAGCGTATCGAGATGGCTGTTGTGATTGGCGACGATCACTGCAGGCCCATGCTCCGGCAGCCACTCGCGGCGCCGCACGTTCAGCCCCAGCACGAACAGCACGACGGTGCGCACGGCCAGGAAGAACAGGGTCTGCAGCACGCGCGTCATTGTGCCCTCACGTGTGGAAGTAGCGCACGAAGTGGAAGAACAGCGGCGCGGTGAAGGTCAGGCTGTCGATCCGGTCCATGATGCCGCCATGGCCGGGAATCAGCGAGCCGGTGTCCTTGACGCCAAGGTCGCGCTTCACCGCCGAGACGGTGATGTCGCCGATGAAGCCGGCGGCGGCGATCATCAGTCCCGCGGCGGCGGCTTGCTGCCAGCCGAAGGGCGTCACCAGCGGCGCGACCAGCACCGCAACCGCCGTCGTCGTCAGCAGCCCGCCGAGGAAGCCTTCCCAGGTCTTCTTGGGGCTGACCACGGGCACGATGGGGCGGCGGCCGAACAGCCGGCCCCAAGTGTATTGGGCGACGTCGTTGAACTGGGTCAGGAACACCAGATAGAGCAGCAGGCCGGCGCCGGCCTGCGGGTCGGTGTTGCCGGTCACCGGCAGCACCAGCAGGAAGGCGGCATGGCTCAGCGAGAAGACGCAGAGCATCAGGCCCCAATTGAGCGTGCCGACCGCCTTCAGGAAGCCCTCCGTCTGTTGCGACAGCAGCATGGCGAAGGGCAGGAACAGGAACATGTAGACCGGGATGAACACGGCGAACATGCCGTACCAGCCGTCCGCCACCCAGTAATACTGGACGGGGATCGACAGATAGGCCCAGAACAGCACCCGCCTGTCGGCCCGGCGCGTCGGGATCATCGACAGGTATTCCTTGAAGGCGAGGAAGCTGACCAGCGCGAACAGCACGATGGAGAGCGTGTGGCTCAGCAGGAAGGCGGCGGTGAACAGGGCGATCATGCCCCACCAGCTCGCCGTGCGGCTGACCAGCTCGGAATGGTCGCGCTCCGGCTGCAGGCGCTTCAGCGCGAAGACGACGATGCTGGCGAGGATGAGGATCACCCAGATGCCGGCGATGGCAAGCTGCAGCGGCGTCAAGCCGGAAAGCTGGGTCACGGGCGGCCCTCCCGGACCTCGGCAAGCGCCTTGCGGGCGCGGTTGAAGATGGTGAGGGCGGCCGGCAGCAGCGCGATCGCCAGCACCCAGGTGGCAAAGGCCGGGCCGACGATGCCAAGGCCCAGCAACAGGCCGAGCGTCCCGAACAGCACCGCCCGGTCGCTCTTGCCGAGCGGCCCGTCATAGCGCCGCGAGGCGCCGATCTGCACGCCGACGACGCCCATCATCTCGCTGATCACGGCCAGCAGGCACAGGCCGACCACCGCCACCGGCGAGACGCCGGGCACCAGCGCGAAGGGCAGGTAGAGCGCCAGGTCGGAGGCGACATCGCCGAGCTCGTTGAGCACGGCGCCGAGCGCCGATTGCTGGTGATGCTCGCGGGCCAGCATGCCGTCCATGGCGTTCAGCGCCATGCGGACGAACAGCACCAGCGGCAACAGCGCCAGCGGCAGTCCGGCCGCGGGCCATAGCGCGATGGCGAGGCCGGCGATCGCCGACAGGGCAAGCGCCGCCAGCGTCACCTGGTTGGCGGTGATGCCGGCGCTCGCCAGCCGGTGCACGAGCGGCCGCAACAGGTCCTGGAATCGGGACTTCAGGTCATAGACGGTGGCCATGGTCTCGCCGCTTGCGCTGAGGATCAGAGTTCGGTTCAGCCTGAACGTGAGACAAGCGCTTTTTCTCCCGTCGCGCAACGGGATAACCGGCGAAGCCACTCCCCTCGGCTTTCGCGAGCCGGTATAAGCGGCTGCAAGGACAAGGCCGGAGACCCGCCCGCATGCCGATTGCCGCCTTTGGCGCCATCCATCTCGACACGATCGCCCATGCGGACCGCCGGATCCTGCGCGAAACGTCGACGCCGGCGTCGCTTGCCATACGGCCCGGCGGCGTCGCCACCAATGTGGCGCGCGCGCTGGCTCGGCTCGGCTGCCGCGTGTCGCTGGCCGGCCGGCTGGGGCGCGAGGCGGAGGCCGACGGGCTGCTGGCGCACCTGGCGGGGGAAGGCGTGGACACCGGCGCCATCCGCCGCGCCGACCTGCCGAGCGGGCGTTATCTCGCCCTGCACGATCCCGACGGCACGCTGGCGGCGGCGGTCGTCGATGCCCGCATCACCGAGACGCTGGAGCCCGGCGCATTGCTGCCGCCGACCAAGGCGCAGGAGGCGTCCGCTTGCTGGTTTCTCGACGCCAACCTGCCGCAGCCGCTTCTGGTGGAACTGGCCGAGGCGGCGGCAGGGCGGAGGCTGGCGGCCGACGCGGTGTCGCGGGCCAAGGCTGCGCGGCTTGCCCCGATCCTGCCGCGGGTCGATCTGCTGTTCTGCAACCGGGCGGAGGCCGCGGCCCTGCTCGGGCGCGACAGCGAACACGACGAGGGGCAGCAGGAGCCGGGCGATAGCGGGGCGGAGGTGGCAACCGCGCTGGTTACGGCCGGCGCAGGCGCCGTGGTGATGACCCGGGGCGCCGCGCCCGTGCTGCTGGCAACGCGCGGCGGCATCGACGAGATCTCGCTGACGACCCGCGAGGGCGCAGCCGCCCCGGCGCCGAGGATCGTCGACGTGACCGGGGCGGGCGATGCGCTGATCGCCGGCACTTTGGCCGGCCTCGAACATGGCCTCGCGCTCGCAGACGCGGTCGCGGCCGGCATGCGGGCCGCTGCCCTGACACTGGAAAGCCCCGGCGCGGTCGCCGGGACGCTGAACTGGCCGGCCATCGCGCCGAATGGCTAGCTGTGCTGCGCCCCCTGTCATGCGCCACCCTGTCATGCACGGGGCGAGGGGCCGACGCCTCGACAGCGCCGCCGCGCCGGTCCTATAAGACGGTCCGCATCCGGCTGGACGCGGCAGAACGGAGTGACGTCGACATGCTGGGCAAGGACATCAACGGGCTGGGCCCGGTTCTGCGGTTGGAGGAGGAGGTCGCCGACGCGCTCGCCGAGGGGCGGGCGGTGGTGGCGCTGGAATCGACCATCATCACCCATGGCATGCCGTGGCCGAGGAATGTCGAGACCGCCCGCCAGGTCGAGGCCGACATCCGCGCTGGCGGCGCTGTGCCGGCGACGATCGCCGCGCTCGACGGCGTGCTGCATATCGGCCTGTCCGACGGAGCGCTGGAGCGGCTGGCCAGGGCCGAGGGCGTGATGAAATGCTCGCGCGCCGATCTCGCCATTGCATTGGCGACCGGCCGTCCCGGCTCCACCACCGTCGCCGCGACAATGATGGCGGCCCATGCGGCCGGCATCGCGGTCTTCGCCACCGGCGGCATCGGCGGCGTGCATCGCGGCGCCGAGACCAGCTTCGACATCTCCGCCGATCTCGACGAACTCGCCCGCACCCCGGTCTGCGTGGTGGCGGCCGGCGCCAAGGCGCTGCTCGACCTGCCTAAGACGCTGGAAGTGCTGGAAACGCGCGGCGTGCCGGTGATCGCCCACGGGCAGGACGCCTTCCCGGCCTTCTGGTCGCGCGACAGCGGCCTTGCCGCGCCCTACCGGATGGACACGGCGGAAGAGATCGCGGAGCTGCTGGCGCTGCGCGCCCGCATGGCGGGCCATGGCGGCGTGCTGGTCGCCAATCCGGTGCCGGAGGCCGACGAGATCCCGCCGGCCGAGATCGCGTCAGTAATCGACCAGGCGGTGGCCGAGGCCACCGCACGCGGGGTCGGCGGCAAGGCGGTGACACCCTTCGTGCTGGCGATGATCTATGAGCTGACCAGGGGCCGCAGCCTCGTCACCAACATCGCGCTGGTCCGCAACAATGCCAGGCTCGCGGCGCGGATCGCCGTTGCGCTCGCCGCGCGGGAGCACGCAAGCCGCACCGGGCGTCTCGCCTCTGACGTGTAACTGCCGCATTTTATGTGCTTAACTCGCTGCGACCGGCAGACGGGGGGCGCCGAACGACCCATCCGCCGCCGATCGCCGCAGTCCAACGCGAGGCTGCCTCATCGCCCGGCGGGCGGCGACGGGGGCAAGACAGGAAGACAGAGGCCAAGATGGCGGAAACAGCTCAGACCGGACTTTCCCCGATGCAGTATCTCGACAAGGCCGTGGCGGCCCTGCGCGACATGGGCCTGATGCCCGACGGCACCGTCGAGGCGCCGATCAACGCGCTGCTGGAAAAGATCTCGGACCTGTCGCCGGACAGGATCGCGGTGATCACCCGCACGCTCGGCCAGGCGCAGACCTTCAACGAGGTGGTGCGCAACGAGATCCAGGCGATGTCGATCGGCGAGCGCTACGAGGCGATCACCGAGGCCTTCAACTCGATCCGCGACGACGCCAAGAGCATGGTCGACCAGCTTGCCGACGGCAAGATCTCCTTCATGGAGAACCTGTCCAACAAGTGGCGCGACATGACCCGCGGCACGATTTCCGACCGTTTCGGCAAGATCCGCCAGACCTATCTCGACGTCGCCCGCGACACCAAGGATCAGATCGAGCGCGAGCGGCGCATTCTGGAGGCCTATCGCGACTTCCGCGGCGCGCTGAAGCAGGCCGAGATCCTGGCGCTCGAAGTCCTGAACACCGCCACCGCCCGGCTCGAGGACACCAAGGCGGCGCTGGAGGCCGCCAACCGCGAGGTCGAGGCGCATGACGGCGCCGATGCCGCGGCCAAGGCGCGGCTGGAGTTCGCCCGCGACGAGAAGATGCGGGCGATGCAGGACGAGGAGAAGCGCTACCAGATCGCCAAGGATCTCTCCGACAACCTGACCATCGGCTACAACACGTCGGAAGTGATCATGGCGCGGCTGATGCAGACGACCAATGCCAAGGAGCGGGTCTATTCGCAGGCGATCAGCTTCTTCTCGACCAACGATTCCGTGCTCACCGCGCTCAATGCCTCCTTCACCGGCCTGCACGGCCTGCACGAATCGACCGAGGCGCTCAACGCCATGAAGGAAGGCGTGTCGAAGTCGCTGGAAACCCTGGCGGAAATCGGCGACGCGGTGCAGGAGGCGGCGCTCAAGGCCGGCTACGGCCCCACCGTGCAGGCCGCTGCCGTCAAGAAGCTGGTCGACTCGGTCATCAACTTCCAGGTCCATTCGCGCGAGATCATCAACGAGATGCGCGTCATGTCGACGAAGAACTCCGAAGAGATCCGCGACGCGGTGGAGGACGGCAAGCGCCGGCTTGCAAAGCTCGCCGCGCAGGGCAACATGCTCGGCGCCTGAGCCACCCGCAAGGGTACGGTATGATCACGACCGGTCGCGGGCTTCCGGGGCCGGTCCCGCCGCAACGGGCCGCAGGGGAACGCGTGCATGGCCTCCGACACCGCCTCGACCAGGGCGCCGCTCGACGAGTTGATGATGGCGATGGACGTGGTCGACACGCTGCGCCACGACGAACGCATCGCGCTGAAGGAACTGGGCTCGGACGAACGCGATGCCGCGATGATCCAGCGGCTGCGGGAGATCTATACGAGCCAGGGCATCGAGGTCTCCGACCGGATCCTGCGGGAGGGGGTGGAGAACCTCAAGCAGAACCGCTTCGTCTACAGCCCGCCGGCCGTCGGCTTCCAGCGGTTGCTGGCGCTGGTCTATGTGACGCGGCTGCGCTGGGCCAAGGCTATCCTGATCCTGCTGCTGCTGGCGGCGGCGGCGGTTCTTGCCTGGCGCTTCCTCGTCGTCGCCCCGCGCGAACAGGCTGCCGAGGCGCTGCGCATCGAACTGACGCAGACCCTGCCGACGCGGATCGCCGAGACGGTGCGCCGCATCGGCGAGGTCGCCGAGGAAACGGCCGCGCGCGAGCAGGCGGCGACGCTTGCCACCGCCGGCCAGGCGGCGCTCGCGGCCAACGACGCGGGCGCGGCGCGCAAGGCGCTCGCAGACCTTGCCGCGCTGGAGGCGCGCCTGTTGCAGGTCTACGACATCCGCATCGTGTCGCGTCCGGGCACGCCGACCGGCGTCACCCGCATCCCCGAGGCCAACACCTCGGCGCGCAACTACTACCTTGTTGTCGAGGCGGTGGCTCCGGACGGGAGCGTGCTGCCGCAGAACGTCACCTCGGAGGAGGACGGGGCTCGCAAGACCGTCACCATCTGGGGCCAGCGGGTGCCGCAATCCACCTTCGACGCGGTGCGCCGCGACAAGGAGGAGGACGGGATCGTCAGCAACCCGGTGCTTGGCGTCAAGGCGCGCGGCCGCCTGCAGCCGGAGTGGCGGGCGCAGGTCGAGACGGGAGCGATCACGCAATGGTAGCCGAGGCTGAGGGTGCCGAGGCGGCGGCCGGCGGGACACCGGCCGGCATGCGGGATACGGCAGGGGACAGGTTTTCATGGTGAGCGGACGTCAGACCCTCGGCTCCATCGAGCGGGCGCTCGGCGAAGTCCGGCAGGAGGAGGACCTTCTGCGGCGGCGCATCGACGACGCCATGCGCGAGATCAACGATCTGCGCACGGTCGAGCTGGAGGCCTTCCGCGAACTTGCCCGCTTCCGCCTGCGCGAAGGCGGCGACAAGGCGTTCGGCCAGCGCATCGACAAGGACGAGGCGGAAGCCCGGCGGCAGTTGGAGCAGCGCGAATTGGCCTTGTCGGCGCTGCGTGCCCAGCACGACACGCTGGTCCGCGACATTGCCGCCCTCACCGAGCAGCGCCGCCGCCTGACGCGCGAGCGCGATGCGGCGAGCGACCGGCTCGACGGCATCCTTGCCGCGGTGGACGAGAAACTCGCCACCGATCCGGACTACACCGCGCAGCGCGCCGCGGCGGAGGCCGCCACCCGCACCGCCGAGGCGGCGCGGGCCAAGGCGCGCCAGGCGCAGGAGGACCGCGCCACAAAGAGCAAGGCCTATGAGGCCGACGCCCTGTTCCTCTATCTGTGGAAGCGCGGGTTCGGCACCTCGTCCTACCGTTCGGGCGGCATCATCCGCATGCTCGACCGCTGGGTGGCACGGCTGATCCGCTACGACGACGCGCGTCCCAACTACGCCATGCTGGTGGAGATCCCCGAGCGGCTCGCCGCCTATGCGAGCGACCGCGAGGCGGAGGCGCAGGCGGAGCAGGCGAAGCTCGGCAGCCTGTCGCGCCGGGCGGCGGCCGAGGTCGCCGGCGAGGATCTGGCCGCCACCATCGAGCGGGCGGAGGCCGAGATCGAGGACACCACCGCGGCGCTGGAGAAGCTGGAAGCGGAGCTGGAAGAGCTGGCAAAGCGCGAGCAGCCCTATCTTTCCGGCGAGGATTCCGAATTCCGCACCGCCGAGGAGGCCTTGCTGCGCTCGCTTCGGTCCGAGGAACTGTCGACCCTGTGGCAGGAGGCGCTGGCCACGCCTTCGCCCGAGGACGAGCGGATCGTCCGCCGGCTGCAGGATCTCGATGCCCGCATCGCTTTGCTGAACAGCACGACGGAGGACGACCAGCGCAACCTGCGCGATCTCGGCCGCCGGCGCGACGAGCTCGCCAAGGTGACGCGGCAGTTCCGCCAGAAGCGCTACGACACCTGGGATTCCACCTTCGACGACGACAGCCTGACCGGCGTGCTGCTCGGCGAACTGGCCAAGGGCGCGCTGTCGGGGGCGGATTACTGGGCGCGGGCCGAGAAGTCGCGCAAGCGGCGCAAGCGCCATGGCGGCGGCGTCGGCTTTCCCGGCGGCATCGGCCTGCCGGGCTCCATGGGCGGCTCGGGAGGGAAATCGGGAGGCGGCTCAAGCGGGGGCTTCGGTGGCGGCGGCTTCGGCAGCGGCGGCTCTTTCGGCGGCGGTGGCTTCAAGACCGGAGACACGTTCTGACCGGCGACACGTTTTGACTGGCGGAAGGTTCGCCGGACCTGACGGGCGCCTGTCCCGGCCATAGCGCTCCTCCCGGCGGATTGTTGTCCGACGAGACGCCGTTTCCGGCACACTTGTAGCCTGCGACCTGGGGCCGGAGCCGGAAGTTGCATTTTTGCCTGCATCGGCGTCGCAGTTGCGGTCAGGCCCATTCGCCGGGGTGCCGGCCCCCGCAGTCTTTGTTAACCTTGCTGGCGCAAGCTTGCGCTTGCGCGAAAGTTCCGCCGGTCCCCCTCCCGGGGCCGCCCGGATGTCCCGCCCGCCGTCCAGCCTGTCTGGGGGCGGGCCGTTCCAGTCTGCTTGGGGAATGCCGTAATGCTGTTCCGCCTGACCCTTGTCCTTCTTGCCGCCACGGCCCTTGCCTCCTGCCAGAGCCAGCGCCGTGTCCCGGTGACCCCGGTGGAGCCGCAACAGGCGGTGCTGACGGTGCCGGCGGGGGCCCAGTCGATCAGCGTCCGGGCCAATCCGGAGACGATCCGCCAGACCATCGTCGCCAATGCGACGGAGCGCGGCACGCCGATCGCCCAGAACCAGCCCAACATGGTGGTGCTGGAGCGTACGGTGACGGAGCCGAATCCGGCGCTCGACAGCGAATTCGGCCCGTCGGACAACGGCCCGCGCAGGTTCCGCATCCGCGTGCGCTTCCAGGGCACGGACTGCGACACGCTGGTGGTGCAGGACGTCGCGGTGATCAACAATGCCGGCACCGCGCTGGAGCAGGTCTTCACTCTCACCCAGCCGCAATACAACCCGCGCGACAGTCTTGTCGGCCTGAAGTCCAAGGCGGAAGCCGGCGGCCGCTGTATCTGACGCCGTTTCATCTGACCGGGGCGCCGGGGATCCGCCCGGCGACCTGTCGCCAGCGGCGGCTCCGCAGGCCTGTCTGCGGCACTGCCTGCGGAGCAGGGCGCCCACCGGCGGCCCGCACCAGGCTCTCGGGCCGACGCGCAGGAGCAACGCCGAAGAGCCGCATGCGGGAGAACTCCCTGTTGTTGGAGCCCCAATGTTCACGCCTACCCGTCATTCAGCCGTTACCGGGCGAAGGCTAAAGGAGCCATTTTCCGAGAGGTAGCGATGCACGAACTCGATCACATCCTTGCGGCGGCCCTGAACCTCGCCGAGTCTGCGGCGGGTCTCTCCGCTCAGGCGTGGCACAGCGACCTGGCGGTGACCTACAAATCCGATGGCTCATCGCTGACAGAAGCCGACCTGTCCATCGAGACGATGTGGCGGGAGCGGATACGGCAGCAGTTTCCGTCTCACGGCATTCTTGGCGAAGAATACGGTTTTGAAACCGGGAGAAGCGCTTTCACATGGGTTCTCGATCCGATTGATGGCACACGCCAGTTTGGAACCGGACTCTTGAACTTCGCGTCGCTGATCAGCGTATGCCGTGACGAATCTCCGGTTCTGGGGATCATAGACATGCCTGTGCCAGGCGCGCGCTATGTCGCCGCAGAGGGGAAAGGCACGGTCTTCAGTGGTCGGCTCGTTCGAAGCAGCGGGAGGCGCGAACTTGATGAAGCTGTCATCAGTCTGGCAAATCCCGACAGTTTCAGAGGCGACAGCGCCTCGGGGTACCGACAGTTGTTGTCGACCGGAAGGTTGAGGGTGTTCGATGGCGGGGCACCCGCCTACGGCGGACTTTCACGTGGCCTGATAGATATCTGCCTTAATGGAGATGATCTGGATGCGTACGACATCTGCGCTTTGTGCCCGGTTGTACAGGAAGCAGGCGGCGTGATCTCTGACTGGAAGGGGCGGCCCCTGACGTTGACGTCCAGTGGTGCCATCGTCGCATGCGCATCGCCAGAGCTTCACTCAGTTGTCTTGGACCAGCTACTGCTACCGGTGTGAACGGCAAGTTCCACAGGCTTCGTCGCTTTCCATGAACTGGATTTTGCCGAACCGCCACATGGCCGAACCCCGGCAAGCCCGCCACCGAACTCGGCCATGCGGCATAATCCGGCTTACGGCATAATGCGTCTTATGCCGATATCGGCATAACGGTGACTCGACCCGGCATCCATCGCGCCTCGACCGGGATCTTGGTCGCAAGAAGCGGGGCGATGAAGGCTACGCAATGGAGGGGTTGGTCGCCGAACTCGGCGCCGCCGATGCGCAGCGCGCGGCGGATTCTCTCGGGGGCATGCAAAAAGCGCCAGCGGCGACACGCCGCCTCTCTCCCGCGTCCTCCCGGACGGCGCGCCAGCGCCGCGCCGGGATCGGGGAGCCCCCGCGCCAACGGTCTCACACCTGAGTGTTGCCACACACGCCCTCGGCTCCCCGGTCCGGATCTCGCGTTGCTCGTCCGGGAAGACGCCAGGAGAGGTTGGCCATAAGCAAGGGCAGAAACGATGCGCGGGCCGGTGCCTCACACACAGGCTGTCGTTCCGGTTCCGGCGAAGCCGGAGACCGGGAACCCGTAACCACAGGTCGTGCGGATCGAGCCGTTGGGCTGGCCGCAGAAGACCGGAGGCCTCCGCTGCTGCAAGACCGTCCGCCCCGGGATCGACGAGCCGAGGGCGTTCGCGGCAGCGGTGCGCCGGCCGCAGGCCAAGCTCCTCTCTTCCCCTCAAGGGGGAGGTGTCGGCGCCGCCGGCAGAGGGGGGAAAGCGCCAGCGGCGACATGCCGCCTCTCTCCCGCGTCCTCCCGGACGGCGCGCCAGCGTCGCGCCGGGATCGGGGAGCCCCCGCGCCAACGGTCTCACACCTGAGTGTTGCCACACACGCCCTCGGCTCGCCGGTCCCGGATCTCGCGTTGCTCGTCCGGAAGACGCCAGGAGAGGCCGGCCGTAAGCAAGGGCGGAAACGATGCGCGGGCCGGTGCCTCACACACAGGCTGTCGTGGTTGTGGGCGTCAAGTTCTGCGAATTGGGGCGGCCGTGAAGCTGATCATGCGGCCTACGGAGTTCGAGCTTCTTGTTCTCTCTGAGGTCGTCCATGTTGAGGTATCGGTTGGCCTCCATCCAGTTTTCGTTGGTCTCGACGGCGCGCGCGCACAAGGCGCAGATATGACGGCCGAGAAAGCGGCCGACGTGCCCGGCCGCTGCTGCGCCACTTCGGGCAAGGCAAAGTGCGTCTGGGGGCAAGGCAAAGTGCGTCCGAGGGCAAGCCGCCGCCTATCCGGGCTCGGTTCAGCCTCTTCCGCTGTTCTCACCAACCGTTCCTGTCCGTGCTGCGTGGTCTCTGTGCTGCGTTGTCTCCGTCTCGCGCCGGGTCCTGGGTGCTCACTCGATACCTGCTCCCGTCTCCGATCTGCTGCCCGGCCGCAGTCCGCCCGCATCCCTGCGCGCCCTTGTGCGAAGATCCGGTCGGACACGGGCCGCTGCCGTCAGCGCCGGCTGCGACAAGCGACCCGGCGCTGACGGAAGACCAAACCGATTCTCCCGCCGCGGTGGCGCGCGGGGACACTCGACATCCTATCGGAACACAAAAGGAACACTATCCTATAAATCGAGTTCTATCAATAGCTTGATCTCTCTTGTGCAATGAGAACAAAACTGGTACAAAAGCGCAGTTTGAATCGCCGGGCGCGGCGTGAAATAAGGATGGTAGCCTCATGGCACAGAATTCACTCCGCTTGGTCGAAGGCATTCAGATGGACAAGAACAAGGCGCTCGACGCCGCCCTTTCGCAGATCGAACGCGCCTTCGGCAAGGGCTCCATCATGAAGATGGGCCAGGGCCAGGTGGTCGAGGTGCAGACCGTGTCGACCGGCTCGCTCGGCCTCGACATCGCGCTCGGCATCGGCGGCCTGCCGCGCGGCCGCATCGTCGAGATCTACGGGCCGGAATCCTCCGGCAAGACGACGCTGGCCCTGCACACGGTTGCCGAGGCCCAGAAGAAGGGCGGCATCTGCGCCTTCATCGATGCGGAGCATGCGCTGGATCCGATCTATGCGCGCAAGCTCGGCGTCAACATCGACGAGCTGCTGATTTCCCAGCCGGACGCGGGCGAGCAGGCGCTGGAGATCGCCGACACGCTGGTACGCTCGGGCGCCATCGACGTGCTGGTGGTCGACTCGGTCGCGGCCTTGACACCGAAGGCCGAACTCGACGGCGAGATGGGCGACAGCCTGCCGGGCATGCAGGCGCGGCTGATGAGCCAGGCGCTGCGCAAGCTGACCGCCTCGATCTCGCGCTCCAAGTGCATGGTCATCTTCATCAACCAGATCCGCATGAAGATCGGCGTGATGTTCGGCTCGCCCGAGACGACGACCGGCGGCAATGCGCTGAAATTCTACGCCTCCGTGCGCCTCGACATTCGCCGGATCGGATCGATCAAGGACCGCGACGAGGTGGTCGGCAACCAGACCCGCGTCAAGGTGGTGAAGAACAAGCTCGCCCCGCCGTTCCGCCAGGTCGAGTTCGACATCATCTATGGCGAGGGCGTCTCGAAGATGGGCGAACTCATCGATCTCGGCGTCAAGGGCGGCATCGTCGAGAAGTCCGGCGCCTGGTTCTCCTATAACAGCCAGCGGCTCGGCCAGGGCCGCGAGAACGCCAAGCAGTTCCTGCGCGACAACCCGGCGCTGGCCGACGAGATCGAATTGGCGATCCGGCAGAATGCCGGGCTGATCGCCGAACGCATCACGGATCCCTTCTCCGAAACCGACGACGACGGCGCCGCCGACGATTGATATGATGCCGCCCGGCTCTTGTGCCGGGCGGCTCGCCTGACATGTGCCGGACAGGCATCCTAGAGCCCTTTCGGCCAATTCGAAGTCAATTCTGCTTCTCGATTGGAGCGGCGATCCGGCGTCGAAACGGTCGCCGCGCGATACCTTCGCATCGGGCAAGACCGGTTCGGCGTCGGGTGCCCGCCAATGTCGGGCGCCCACCAATGTCGGGTGCCCGCCAATCGGAAGCCCTGCGGGACGGGCGATTTTGCGCCAATTCCGGCGCAAAGCCCCTTGTCCGTCTCCAGATACGGCCTGCGTGCCTTTGCTTGACCTTGTCACAAAATCGCTCCGTCAGAATGGCTCCGAATTGGCCGAAAGGGCTTTAGCCGCATCAAGTGGGTGCGGGAACCGGAGCGCAACATCGGCGCGGAGAAAAACGCCCTCCAGCCGTGTCTCGTCGCGGTCGCTGTCCTTGGCCGGCGAAGGGCGGCATGACGGGGGGGTGCATGACGGGTGGGTGCATGACGGGGGGATTGAACTCCGGCCATCTTGAGCGTCAGCGCCGTGGCATCACCGCCGTGAAGGCGCCTCGCCCGGGCCGCCAGTCTCAGGTGATTGCCCTTGAGTGGCAGCCGCCGGCCTCCGTCCCCTTTGACTTCGCCCTTGGTCCTTGCCCCGGGCGCCTTGTCCTCGCGTCGTGGACATGCGGGGCGTGTCCTTCGTCAGCCGGACGCCTGCGCCTCCTCGATGTCCTTGACGACCTGCTCGATCAGGGGGCGCGACTGATCCGTCACGGCTGGCCAGGTGCGCACGCAGGTGACGAGTTCGCGCTTCTCCGCAGCCGTGATCTCGTGCGCGGTCAGGGTTGCGATGTAGACATGCGGCGGAGGATTCTTGCGGAAGCTCGAGATATAGGTCCGTGTCCCGGACCAAAAGCGGTTCTTGCATTCCCATCCCATGGCACATCTCCCGTTTCCGGTGCGGGTCTTCTGCGTGACAGCCATGCCGCGACTGTTCCACATCGGGCACACGGTTTCCATGCAGGAGAGTACGCAGGTCGGCGCCTGTACCGTACCGGGTGGGGCGGGTGCCTGATCAGGGAAGGCAAGCCGGGGCGCGGTGCGGGCGATACTGGACTTGTCGCCGGGGCAAAGCTAAAAGCGGCTCGAGATCTTGGACATGGCAGGACTTGGCGGGAACGCTGCGCGAGACGTCGCGGCAGGGTCGTCAGTCCAGGGAGCATTGGACGGCTTTATGAGCGGCGTAAACGAAATCCGGACTACCTTTCTCGACTATTTCGGGCGCAACGGTCACGAGATCGTCGCATCGGGTCCGCTCGTGCCGCGCAACGATCCGACGCTGATGTTCACCAATGCCGGCATGGTGCCGTTCAAGAACGTCTTCACCGGCCTGGAGAAGCGCGACTATCAGCGCGCGACGACCGCGCAGAAATGCGTGCGCGCCGGCGGCAAGCACAACGACCTCGACAATGTCGGCTACACCGCGCGCCATCATACGTTCTTCGAAATGCTCGGGAACTTCTCCTTCGGCGACTATTTCAAGGACCGGGCGATCGAACTCGCCTGGACCCTGATCACCAAGGAATTCGCTCTGCCGAAGGAGCGGCTGCTGGTCACCGTCTATGCCGAGGACGACGAGGCCTTCTCGCTGTGGAAGAAGATCGCCGGCCTGTCCGAGGACAAGATCATCCGCATCCCGACCTCGGACAATTTCTGGGCGATGGGCGATACCGGTCCCTGCGGCCCGTGCTCGGAGATCTTCTACGATCACGGCGATCACATCTGGGGCGGCCCTCCGGGGTCGCCGGACGAGGACGGCGACCGCTTCATCGAGATCTGGAATCTCGTCTTCATGCAGTACGAGCAACTGCCGGGCGAGCGCATCACCCTGCCGCGGCCGTCGATCGACACCGGCATGGGGCTCGAGCGCATCGCCGCCGTGCTGCAGGGCGTGCATGACAATTACGACATCGACCTGTTCCGGGCGCTGATCTCCGCCTCGGAAAACGCGGTCGGCGCCGAGGCGGAAGGGGCGCAGCGCGCCAGCCACCGGGTGATCGCCGATCACCTGCGTGCTTCGAGCTTCCTGATCGCCGACGGCGTGCTGCCGTCCAACGAGGGCCGCGGCTATGTGCTGCGCCGGATCATGCGCCGTGCCATGCGCCACGCCCATCTGCTGGGCGCCGAGGAGCCGCTGATGTGGCGCCTGGTGCCGACCCTGGTGCGCGAGATGGGCCGGGCCTATCCGGAGCTCGCCCGCGCCGAGGCCTTGATCACCGAGACCTTGAAGCTGGAGGAGCGCCGCTTCCGCAAGACGCTGGCGCGCGGCCTCACGCTCCTGGACGAGGCGAGCGCCGGTCTCGGCGAGGGCGCCGAGTTCGACGGCGAGACGGCGTTCAAGCTCTACGACACCTACGGCTTCCCGCTCGACCTGACGCAGGATGCCCTGCGCGCGCGCGGCGTCAGCGTCGATCTTGCCGCCTTCAACACCGCGATGGAGCGCCAGCGCGCCGAGGCGCGCGCCGCCTGGGCCGGCTCCGGCGAGGCGGCCACCGACACCGTGTGGTTCACGCTGAAGGAGCGCTGCGGCGCCACCGACTTCCTCGGCTACGATGCCGAGACCGCCGAGGGCGTCGTCGCCGCGATGGTGCGCGAGGGCGGCGAGGCGATGGAGCTGAAGCAGGGCGAGACCGGCTTCGTCGTGCTCAACCAGACGCCGTTCTACGGCGAGTCCGGCGGCCAGGTCGGCGACACGGGCCGCATGCGCGGCGAGGGCGGCGTCGAGCTCGAGGTCACCGACACCCAGAAGAAGGCCGACGGCCTCTTCGTCCACGAGGTGCGGGTTCTCTCCGGCAAGGTGACCGTCGGCCTGCCGCTGGAACTGCTGGTCGACGGGGCGCGGCGCGGCTCGATCCGCGCCAATCACTCGGCCACCCACTTGGTGCACGAGGCGCTGCGCGAGGTGCTCGGCACCCATGTCGCGCAGAAGGGCTCGCTGGTCAGCCCGGAGCGGCTGCGCTTCGACTTCTCCCATCCCAAGCCGATGTCGGTGGAGGAACTGGCCGAGGTCGAGGAGATCGCCAACCAGATCGTGCTGCAGAATGCGCCGGTCGAGACCCGGCTGATGGGCGTCGACGAGGCGATCGAGGAGGGCGCGATGGCGCTCTTCGGCGAGAAATATGGCGACGAGGTGCGCGTCGTCTCGATGGGCCGGGCGCTGCGCGGCGACAAGGCGGGCAAGACCTATTCGCTGGAACTGTGCGGCGGCACCCATGTGTCGCGCACCGGCGATATCGGCCTCGTCACGCTGGTGAACGAGGGCGCGGTTGCCGCCGGCGTGCGCCGCATCGAGGCGTTGACCGGGGCGGCCGCCCGCCGGCATCTCGCCGGGCAGGATGCGCGGGTGCGCGAGATCGCCTCGGTGCTGAAGTCGGGCCAGGCGGAGGTGACCGAGCGCGTCGCGGCACTGGTGGAGGACAAGCGCCGGCTGGAGCGCGAGCTTGCCGACACGCGCAAGAAGCTCGCCATGGGCGGCGGCGCGGGCGAGGGCGACAAGGGCCTGCGCGAGATCGGCGGCGTCAAGCTGATGGCGCGCATCGTCGAGGGGCTGAACCCGAAGGATCTCAAGGGCCTGGCCGACGAGGCCAAGGGCCAGATCGGCTCAGGCATCGTCGTGCTGGTCAATGCCTCGGACGACAACAAGGCGGCGATCGTCGTCGGCGTCACGGGCGACCTGACCGGCCGGTTCAACGCGGTCGAGCTGGTGAAGCTCGGCTCGGAGGTGCTGGGCGGGCGCGGTGGCGGCGGCCGGCCGGACATGGCCCAGGCCGGCGGTACCGACGCCTCGCAGGCGGAAGCGGCGGTTGCCGCGATCGCGGCGGCGCTGGAAACGGCCGCGCCGGCCGAGGCCTGATCCCATGGCGACCGGTCGCGACCCTCTTTGCGAAGGGGCTGGCGACCCGGTGGGCATGGCAGAAGTCGGGCCACGCGCAACCGACGAATTGTCCGCGTCGACGGGCCTGCTTTTGCGGGTCCGCCGGCGTGTTTATCGCTGGCTGGAGCTCGGCTCGGCCGGCGACCGTCAGGGGCGCTGGTTCGACCGGCTGCTGATCCTGCTGGTGGTTGCGGCGGTGGCCCTCGTGGCGCTGGAGACGGTGCCCTCGCTCGCCGCAGAGTGGGGCGACCGGTTCTCGCTCGCCGAGCGGATCATCGGCGCTGTTTTTCTCGCCGAGTATCTCGCGCGGCTGTGGGTGGCCGATCTGCACCCGCCTTTTCGGCACTATTCGCCGGCGGGCGCGCGGCTGCGCTATGCCCTGCAGCCTGCGGCCATCATCGATCTGCTGGCGGTGCTGCCCTTCGTTCTCGGGCTGCTGTTCGTGCCGGCGGACTTCAAGGTGATGGTGCTGCTGCGGTTTGCCCGCTTTTTCAAGCTGGCGCGCTATTCGCCGGCCTTGCGCTCGCTGACCAATGCGCTGCTGTCGGAGCGGCACGCGATCGGCGCCAGTCTGCTGATCATTTTCGGCGTGGTGATGCTGGCGGCGACCGCCATGTACATGGTCGAGCGGGAGGTGCAGCCGCAGGCCTTCGGTTCGATTCCCGATGCGGTCTGGTGGGCGATGACCACGGTGACGACGGTGGGCTATGGCGATGTGGTGCCGGTGACGCCGACGGGAAAGGTGCTCGGCGGGCTGGTGATGCTGCTCGGCTACGGGCTGCTGGCGCTACCGGTCGGTATTGTCGCCACAGCCTTCGCGCGCGAGATCCACTCGCGCGACTTCGCCGTGACCTGGGGCATGGTGGCGCGGGTGCCGCTGTTCCAGGATCTGCGGGCGGCCGACATTGCCGAGATCGCGCGGCTGCTGCGCGGCCAGTCGGTTTCGGCTGGCCAGGTGATCAGCCGCCGCGGCGAACCGGCAAGCAGCATGTATTTCATCGCCTCCGGCCTCGTCGAGGTGACGATGGGCCAGACCCGCGCGCATCTTGGCGAGGGTGGCTTCTTCGGCGAGATGGCGGTGCTGGGGGATCGCCAGCGCGTGGCGACCGTCACGGCGGAAAGCGACACGCGGCTGCTGGTGCTCGAGGCCCAGGACCTGCACGCGCTTATGGCGCGCAAATCCGATCTCGCGCGGCGGATCCTGGACGAGGTGCGGCAGCGGCGCGGCGCGTCCTGGGGCGATATCCTGGAAGAGGAGATCGCCGAGGCCGAGGAGATGGAACGGGGGGAAGTGACCGGTGCGGACGAGGCCGTGTCGGAGGCCGGGGAGGCGCTGCCGGACCTCTTTGCCGGATGGTCGAACACGGCGGATGCCGCCGTCACCGGCGCCGGCACGGATGCCGGGGCTGGCAGCGGACGCAAGGATACGGACGCAGGATAGCGGGCCGACGGTCCTTAGTTCAGCGCAACGGGCTTGGTGCGGCCGGCAATCCGGGTCCGCGGCAGCCGCTTGCGGCCGATCGCGGCAAGCAGGAGCACTTTCGCCGTGCGGGCCAGCCGGTGCAGGGCCGGGCGGTCCGTGAGCCACAGGCGCAGGGCGATCCGTCCCTTGACGGCGGCGAGATAGGCTGTGCCTTTCAGGCTGGCGGGTTCGGCGAGCGCCTTGACCGCCCGGTGGCGGCCGCCGAAGCGCTCCTTATAGTCATAGCTGCCGGCGCCGAAGTCATAGAGGTCGAAGCCGTGCCGCGCCGCCCATTCGATCTCCAGGATCGTGGCGATGAGCCCGGGCGAGTGCTTGCGATAGGGGCCGTCATCCAGCGAGCAGAGGATGCCGGTAACGACGCCCTGGTGGCAGAAGCAATAGCTGGTGGCGAGCCACGTGTCGTCCACCTTGAGGCCGAGGACCAGGACCTTGTCGCTCGCGCAGCCGGCGAGCGCCAGGCGGCGGTAATGGGCGTAGACCGCCGGATCCTGAAACAGGTCGGCGATGCCGAAGGCCGACAGGCGCTGCCGGCGCTGGCGCGCCATCACGCCGAGAACCTGATCGATCTGGCAGGGGCTGCGGGCCTCGACGATCTCGAAGCCGGGCAGCTTTTCAAGCTTCGCCCGCTGCTTGGCCATTTTCGCATAGAGCGAATGGTTGCGCCGCGCCCGCTCCAGGCTTTCCGGGTCGAGGTCGATGCGCGAGGCGCCTTCCCCGGTCTCGATCAGCTTGCCCTCGGTCCACAAGGGATTGGGCACGCCGCGATGTTCGCGGATGACCTTGCATAGCAGCAGCGCGTCATGCGGCGGCAGGGCGGCGAGGAAGGCCTGGCGGATCGCCACGAAGGTCCGCGCGTCGGAGCAGGCCTTCCGGTCGACCAGCGGGAAATGGTAGTCGACGACGCCGAAATCGAGAAAGCCGAGGCTGCGGATGCCGAAGCGGGTGTGGGCGATAAGCGGCACGATCATCAACGGGGCACCGGTCCGCGCCTCCGTGATCGCGATATAGACCGGCGTGCCGTGCCTGTTCGGCAGGACGCCGTCCTCCAGCGAGCGGACGAAGTCCAGCGAGAGGAAGGCGGTCGAGCAGCCCTCCTTCTCCAGCGTTCTCCACAGCGCGGCGAGTTCGGCATCGTGGACCGTGTCGAACTGGCGGGCGATCAGCCGGGCGGCTTGCGCCATGCGTCAGCCTCCTTTCTCGAACCGCAGCAGGCGCGAGCCGAGGCCGGTCTTGCGGCAGGCATAGGCGAAGGCCGCCTTGCTCCAGAAGCCGGCGCCGCTGGTGGCGCGTGAGCGCGGCCGGAGACCGAGGCCGTGGCGCAGCACGCCATTGGCATAGTTGAGCGCGAAATGGCGGCGGGTCTTGCGGGTGTGATACTCCACCGTTGCCGAGACGTTGAGGCTGTCGCCGTTGACCACGCGGTGCGGCCAGTTGAGCGGCCAGAACAGGGCATTGCCGGGCGTCAGGTCGATTACGGTCGCGGCCTCGTCGAAGCTCGGGTCGTAGCTGATCTCCTCGGCGGTGACGGCGGTCACCACGCGCTCCAGCTCCTCGGGCTTGAGATAGGGTTCGCGGCCGGGATAGAGCCAGATCCGCTTCTCGCCGCGTATGTGGATCAGGCCCTGGCCGGGCACGTCGGCATGGTAGTAGACGCGGGCGCGCGGCGAGGAGATCAGGATGCCGATCTGGCGGTTGTAGCTGTCGAGGCCGGGCACGGCCGCGTCGATCTGGTCCATGATGCCGTCGATCAGCCGCTGGTAGCGGGCATCGCGCCCGCCGACATGGCCGATATTGACCCACAGCGCACCGCTGCGCACGGCCTCGAACAGGCCGTGCGGGTCGTTGGCGGACAGATCGCTGCGGCGCCAGCGGCTCTTGTCCTCGACGCTGGTGTCCATCGTGGCGATCTCGCGCACGGCATCCGGGTTGTTGGCGACGAGTTCGGCCAGCGCCTCGTCCGAGAACAGCGGGTTGCCGGGAAGGTCATGGGTGACGCGAACGATCTCCCGGTCCCAGAGTTCCGCGATGTCTTGGGGAAGTCCCAGTGTCGTCATTGCTCCCTCTCCACCAATTCCGACTTTGGCGGAGGATGCAGTGTACAGGTGAAGATCGGGTCAACCGGGGCGCGTTGCGCTCGGCAAATCTGTCAATTTCTCTGCATGGTAAACGCTGGATTATGGCAGCAGGCCGCGCGGGATCTGGCGATAGAGCGGATTGCCGTCCCAGAAGGCGTCGGTCGGGCCGACGGCGTAATCGACGATGTTCCAGCGGCCGTTGGCGCGCACCAGCAGCGCATAGGTGCGCAGGCCGTCCATGTACTCGGCGTCCTCGCCATAGATGGTGGCGGCCGGATCGATCGGGGCGCCGCCGGGGCGCTGCGGATCGACGATCGCGAAGGCCCAGTCGCCGGAGACCCTGAGCCGGACGACCATGAATTCGACCGGCGCGCCGGTGCGCACCTCGACCAGCGGGCGGATCGCGTCCATCAGCGCGGCGCGCTCGGGCGTGCCGCGGGCCGGCTCGCGCGCACCCTGCGCGGCGGCGGGAAGGGCGAGGGCGAGAAGGGTGATGGCGGCGGCGAGAAGACGGGGCAGTCCGGCGGCAAACGCGGTCATCGGGAACCTCCGAAGCAGTGAGAGAGCGGCGCTATGGTAATCGGTCCCGCGCGCCAAGTCGCGGTGTCCTTGCGCTCGCGGGCATCAACAGGGCAAGGGGGGCCGAAATGCAGAAAGGCGCCCGCAAGGGGCGCCTTTCGCGTGTCGTCGCAAGGGCTTGACGGCTCAGGCGGCCATCGCCGACTTCAGGTTCTCGTCGATCTTGTCGAGGAAGCCGTTGGTGGTCAGCCACTTCTGGTCCGGGCCGACCAGCAGCGCCAGGTCCTTGGTCATGAAGCCGGCCTCGACGGTGTCGATGCAGACCTTCTCCAGGGTCGCGGCGAAGTTGGCGAGGTCCTGGTTGTCGTCGAGCTTGGCCCGGTGGGCGAGGCCGCGGGTCCAGGCGAAGATCGAGGCGATCGGGTTGGTCGAGGTCTCCTCGCCGCGCTGGTGCTGGCGGTAGTGGCGGGTGACGGTGCCGTGGGCGGCTTCCGCCTCCACCGTCTGCCCGTCCGGCGTCATCAGCACCGAGGTCATCAGGCCGAGCGAGCCGAACCCTTGCGCGACGATGTCGGACTGGACGTCGCCGTCGTAGTTCTTGCAGGCCCAGACATAGCCGCCCGACCACTTCAGCGCGGCGGCGACCATGTCGTCGATCAGGCGGTGCTCGTACCAGATCTTCTTGGCCTCGAAGGCCGACTTGAACTCGGCGTCGAACACCTCCTGGAAGATGTCCTTGAAGCGCCCGTCATAGGCCTTGAGGATGGTGTTCTTGGTCGACAGGTAGCACGGCACGCCGCGCTGCAGGGCGTAGTTCATCGAGGCGCGGGCGAAGTCGCGGATCGAATCGTCGAGGTTGTACATCGCCATGGCGACGCCGGCGGAGGGAGCGTCGAACACTTCGTGCTCGATGGTGGTGCCGTCCTCGCCGACGAACTTGACCGTCAGCTTGCCCTTGCCGGGGAAGCGGAAGTCGGTGGCGCGGTACTGGTCGCCGAAGGCATGGCGGCCGACGATGATCGGCTGGGTCCAGCCCGGCACCAGACGCGGAACGTTCTGCATGATGATCGGCTCGCGGAAGATCACGCCGCCGAGGATGTTGCGGATCGTGCCGTTCGGCGAGCGCCACATCTTCTTGAGGCCGAACTCCTCGACGCGGGCCTCGTCCGGGGTGATCGTCGCGCATTTCACGCCGACGCCGTACTGCTTGATGGCATTGGCCGCATCGACGGTGATCTGGTCGTCCGTCTCGTCGCGCTTCTCGATCGAGAGGTCGTAATACTTCAGGTCGATGTCGAGATAGGGGTGGATCAGCTTGTCCTTGATGAACTGCCAGATGATCCTGGTCATCTCGTCGCCGTCGAGTTCGACAACCGGATTGACAACCTTAATCTTCGCCATGTGCAGATGACCTCGCGTCTTGGGTGGCTTTCGCGCCTCATGCGCCCGAACCTGCCGGTCCTGCCGGGCGCCTGCCGTCGCAGGTTGGCGCCGCCGGTCAAGGATGCCGCGCGGCCCCTATAGCAAAGGGCCGGCCAAACGGAAAGCCAACCATTCGTCAAACTGCCCTTCGGCTGCAATCCAGGCGGCCGGAAACCATATCGGGCGATGCAACCGCCAGGCCCTTGCGAGAAGTGCCTATTCGGCGCATATCCTCCTGTCAAAGATTCGGAGGGAGCCCTTTGCAAGTGGAACGGATGCAAGGTCCGATGACGCGCTGGCGGCATGCCGGCCGCAAGGGGTTGGGCGGTGTCGTCGCGGCTCTCGCGCTCATTGCGGGCCTTGCGATGCCGCCGCTAGATGCGCCCGCGCTGGCCGACAGCGGGCCGGTGCTGGTGGTCAGCGGCGCGCTGGAAGGCGGGGCGCCGGTCGGCTTCACCCGCGCGGAACTGGAAGCGCTCGGCATGACGGCGGTGTCCACCGAGACGCCCTGGCTCTCCGAGGCGGCCGTGTTCGAGGGGCCGCTGCTGCGCGATCTGCTGGCCCGCGTCGGCGCCCGCGGCGCGTGGATCGAGGCGGTTGCGCTCAACAAGTACCGGGTGACCATCCCGGTCTCCGACGCGCTCGACCACGACGTGATTCTCGCCATGCGGGTCAACGGCAAGGAGATGAGCATCCGCGATCGCGGGCCGCTGTGGCTGATCTATCCCTGGTCCGACCGGGAGGAACTGCGCCGGGAGCTCTACTATTCGCGTTCGATCTGGCAGATCCGCGAAATCATAGTAGTGGATTCACGATCCGAATAGTTCTGGTTGAAATCGGCCTTCCCTCGGTTCCGCGACGCTTGTAAGCTTGCGGTTCGGCTTCGGCTTGCGCCGGGCGCGGGAAACGGGAGCGGATCGCGGCGATGGATCTCAGCGCAAGATGGGTGCGGACGCTTTACGTCGCGCTGATGATCGGCCTCACCATCATCAGCGCCTCGCTCTTCTTCGTGGTGTCCACCCTCAATCGCCAGAACAGCGAGGACCGCTCCGAATACCGGCAGAGTCTGATCTGGTACACGGCGCAGCTCGTCGTCGAGTATCAGGATCTGATGCACGCGCTCAACACGATGATCGTGCATGGCGGGGCGCCCGAACATGCGCAGGAAGTGACCGCGCGCTTCGACATCCTGTGGAGCCGGGCGATGCGCCTTGGCGAGGGCGAGGCGGGGCAGGAGCTGGTGCGGGTCGACGGCTCGGTGCCGCTGATGGGCGACCTGGAGGCGGTGCTGCGCGACTCCGACCCGGCGATGCCGGCGATTGCCGCCGGCGATGTCGCGGCCGCGCGCAAGCTGCGCGACGACTTCTCCGGCCTGCAGGCGACGCTCGATTCCTTCCGCTCGGCGGTCTACCGGCTGCAGCTCGACGCGGCCTCGCGCCAGCGCGCGGCGCTGCAGCGCACGGTCAATCTGGTGGTGGTGCTGATCCTCGGCCTGCTGGTCGCCGGCAGTTCCATGGGTCTGCTCCTGCTGCGCGACCGCAGCCGGCTGATGCGGCTGCAGGCGCAACTGGAGCGGCGGGTGGCCGAGCGCACCAGCGAGCTTGCCCAGGCCAATGCGGATCTGCGGCTGGCGAACGAGCGGCTGACCCAGTTCAACAATCTCGCCTCGCACGATCTCAAGGAGCCGGTGCGCAAGATCACCGTGTTCAGCGACCTGCTGCTGGAGGGGGTCGCCAACAAGGACCGCGAGACCATCGACTACGCGGCCAATGTGATGAAGACCTCGGCCGGCCGGGCGAAGACGCTGATCTCCAACCTTTTGAACTACTCGGCCGCCTCCGACCGGGAGCTGTCGCGCGAGGCGGTGCCGCTGGCACAGCTCGTCGAGCAGGTGCGCGACAGCCTGTCGGAGCTGATCCGCGAGAACGGCGCCAAGGTCGTGCTGCACGACAGCGATGCGCTGCTGACCGGCGATCCGGTGTTCCTGGAGCAGTTGTTCCAGAACCTGATCGGCAATGCCATCAAGTTCCGCCATCCCGACCGGGCTCCGGTGGTCGAGGTGCTCGCCGAGCAGCTCGCCAGCGGGGCGACGGCGAGCGTCACCATCCGCGACAACGGCATCGGCTTCGACATGCAGCACAAGGCGCAGGTGTTCGAGCCGTTCCGCCGGCTGCATTCGCGCGACCGCTATTCCGGCACCGGCATGGGCCTTGCCATCTGCCAGGCCATCGCCCGCCGTCATGGCTGGGATATCGACGCGGTCAGCGTGCCGGGCGAGGGCTCCGCGTTCCGCATCGACTTCATGGCCGGCGCCGGCAAAGGGGCCGGAGACGGCCGCCGGCCCGGCATGGTCGAGGCCGCCGAGTAGTCCGGCCGCGGGCTTTTCCCTTCCCTTGGCCGTCTCCTCTGGCGGTCTCTTTCCCGCCCTTCCTGAGGGGCTTCGGCTGTCCCTTCCGCTCAGGCGGACAGACGCTTCAGGCGGGCCGGGGCTTCAGGCGGACAGGCGCTGGCCGAGGGCGCGCGCGGCGAGCGCGATGGCGATGAAGCTCCAGCCGTTGATCAGCACCGAGACGCCGGCGAGCAGGCCGAGCACCCAGACGGCGGAGGAGGGGAACTCGAACCAGATGCACAGGCCGGCAATCGCCGAGACGATGCCGGCGGTGAGCACCCAGCCCCAGCCGTCATGCGGGCGGATCTTCATCGCCAGCAGGATCTGGGCGATACCCTGCGCCAGCAGGATCGCCGCGACGACGAGGGTCAGCGCCGCCGCGCCGATCACCGGGTTGAAATAGACGGCGATGCCGCCGGCCAGCGCGATGGCGCCGGTCGTAATGTTCCAGATGAAGCCGCCCCAGCCGGGAACGGAGAAGGCATGCCAGATCTGGACGGCGCCGCCGACGGCGAAGACGATGGCGATGACCAGCGTCACGGCGATGGAACTGGCGAGCGGCAGCGCGATCATCAGCATGCCGCCGATCACCAGGACGATGCCGAGGGCGAGAAACCAGCCCCATTTCTGGCGGACGGCTTCGGTGACGGGGAGGGAGGGTGCGTCGGTCATGGCGGGTCCTGTCGTCTGCGTCTTGGAGAGGGCGAGCGGTCGGCCTTGGGACGGGCGGAAGGTTCGCCTTGCGAGCGGGGCCGTCCGGGCAGGCGCCCGGCCTGACGGCCCGGACGCGATTTCAACCCCCGATATGTGAAGCTATCGTAACCGGGCGGGCGCTTCGACGGGATTTTGCGCCCCTTGGTCGGGTCGCCGTCACCGGGCGCTGGAAAAGCCGCGCGGATTGGGCTATCTCGCCCGCCATGACACGCAATTCGACCATCGACCCGGCGGCCAGGGTCACCGACCTGCCGCCGCCCTGCATCATCCTGTGCGAGCCGCAGCTTGGCGAGAACATCGGCACGGCGGCCCGCGCCATGGCCAATTTCGGCCTGCGCGAGTTGCGTCTGGTCAATCCGCGCGACGGCTGGCCGAGCGAGAAGGCGCGGGCGGCGGCAAGCCGCGCCGACCATGTGATCGAGGCGGTACAGGTGTTTGACAGCCTCGAGGCGGCGATTGCCGATCTCGGCTTCGTCTTCGCCACCACGGCGCGCTCGCGCGAGATCGCCAAGCCGGTGCGCGGCCCCGACGAGGCGGCGGTGACGGCGACGCGGCTCGGCGCCGGCGGCACCCGCACCGGCTATCTGTTCGGGCGCGAGCGCTGGGGCCTCAACAATGACGAGGTGGCGCTGGCCGACGAGATCGTCACCCTGCCGGTCGACCCGGACTTCGCCTCGCTCAACATCGCCCAGGCGGTGCTGGTCTGCGCCTATGAGTGGCGCTTGAAGGCGAATGACGGGGCGCTGCCCTTCCGTCTCGACGAGGAGCAGAACCCGCCGGCCAGCAAGGACGATCTCGTGCGCCTGTTCGAGCACCTGGAAGGGGCGCTCGACACGGTCAACTTCTTCCGCCCGGTGGAGAAGCGGCCCTCGATGGTCCGCAACCTGCGCAACATCCTTCAAAAAGCCTCACTCACCGATCAGGAGGTGAAGACCCTGCGCGGGGTGGTGGCGGCGCTCGAAGGCCGCTCGACCCGTCCGCGCGGCTGACGGGGGCAGACCATGGCGGAACCGGCTCCGGTTCTGGTTTTCGACAGCGGCATCGGCGGCCTCACGGTCGCCCGCGAGATCCGGCGGCTGCTGCCGGGCCTGCCGCTGGTCTATGCGGCGGACGATGCCGGCTTTCCCTATGGCGCCTGGCAGGCGGAGGCGCTCCCCCGCCACTGCACCGACGTGGTGGCGCGGCTGGCCGGCGCGTTGCGCCCCTCTGCCGTGGTCATCGCCTGCAACACTGCCTCGACGCTTGTTCTTCCTCCCTTGCGGGCGGCGCTCGACATTCCGATCGTCGGCACCGTGCCGGCGATCAAGCCGGCGGCCGAGCGCACCCGCTCGGGCCTTGTCAGCGTGCTGGCGACGCCGGGCACGGTCACGCGCGACTACACGTTCGACCTGATCCACCGCTTCGCCCCGGACGTCGCGATCACCCTGGTCGGCGCGCGGCGGCTCGCCGGCCTTGCCGAGGAGGCGCTGCGGCGCGGGCGGCTCGATGCGGACCTGCTGGCGGCGGAGATCGCCCCGTGTTTCGTGGAAAAGGGCGGCCGGCGCACGGATGTGGTGGTGCTGGCCTGCACGCATTTTCCGCTGCTGGCGGAGCGGATGGCCGAGATCGCGCCCTGGCCGGTGGAGTGGCTCGACCCGGCGCCGGCCATCGCCCGCCGGCTGCGCGACGTGCTCCTCGCCAGCGGTGCGGCGACCGGCGAGGGGCTGCTTGCTGCGCCGGTGCGGATGCTGGCCACATCGGGGGCGGATCTTTCCTCCGCGCTCGGCCTTCTGTCGGGGCAAATGCCGGCGATTTCCGGCGTGGAGGCGGCATCGAGCATTTGACTCGAAGGCGGCTTTGGAGTAGGCATCCTCTCGCTTTGCGGGCCCTGTCGGCCCGCTTTGCATTTCACGCAACCGTGGAGCCCCGCGCCGGCGCCGTTGGCCGGGGGTCCTGTCGCCTGTTTCGCCGCTTTGCGGAAAAGCAGGAGAGGAGGTCGCGTTTCCTTGCAAGAAGGCAAACAACGAGGGAACCGCGCATGTCGAAGCGCCATGGTGTAAAGTACAAGATTGACCGCCGGATGGGCGAGAACATCTGGGGTCGTCCGAAGTCTCCGGCCAACCGCCGCGAGTACGGCCCGGGCCAGCACGGCCAGCGCCGCAAGGGCAAGCTCTCCGACTTCGGCGTGCAGCTCCGCGCCAAGCAGAAGCTCAAGGGCTACTACGGAAACATCTCCGAGAAGCAGTTCCACAAGATCTACGTGGAAGCCTCGCGGATGAAGGGCGACACGTCGGAGAACCTGATCGGCCTGCTCGAGCGCCGTCTCGACGCCATCATCTACCGCGCGAAGTTCGTTCCGACCGTCTTCGCCGCCCGCCAGTTCGTCAACCACGGTCACGTCAAGGTCAACGGCCGCCGCGTCAACATCGCGAGCTACCGCTGCAACCCGGGCGACCTGATCGAGGTCCGCGAGAAGTCGCGCCAGCTCGTCACCGTGCTTGAGGCCGTGCAGTTGGCCGAGCGCGACGTGCCGGACTATATCGCCGCCGACCACAGCAAGATGACCGCGACCTTCGCGCGCGTCCCGACGCTGACCGACGTGCCGTATCCGGTCCAGATGGAACCGAACCTGATCGTCGAGTTCTACTCGCGCTGATTTTTGAAAAAGTCCGCCAGGCCTTTGAGGGGCGCGCCACCGGCGCGCCCCTTTGCTTTTATGGGGGCGCGGCTTTCCGCTTGGCGCTGGCGGCGCGAGGCGCTATTCCAGCGGGATCATCGACCCTCCCGTTTCAGCCAGCCGGGGCGCGCGCCAGCCATGACCGACCTTGCCGACCCTGTGGAGAGCGACGTTCCCGCGCTCTATCGCAATGCGCCGTCCTCGGTCGGCTTCAAGAAGCTGCGCAAGCGGCTGCTGCGCGAGACGCGCGAGACCATCGCCCGCCACGCCATGGTCGAGGCGAGCGGCGCGCGGCCGCGCTGGCTGGTCTGCCTGTCGGGCGGCAAGGACAGCTACACGCTGCTCGCCGTGCTGCTGGAGCTGCAATGGCGCGGGCTGCTGCCGGTCGATCTTCTGGCCTGCAATCTCGACCAGGGCCAGCCGGGCTTTCCCTCGCATATCCTGCCCGAATTCCTGAGCGAGAACGGCATCCCGCACCGGATCGTGCGGCAGGACACCTATTCCATCGTCACCTCGAAGATCCCGCAAGGGCGCACCTATTGCTCGCTGTGCTCGCGGCTGCGCCGGGGCCTGCTCTACCGCACGGCGCGCGAGGAAGGCTGCCAGGCGGTGGTGCTCGGCCATCACCGCGAGGATGCGCTGGAAACCCTGTTCATGAACCTCTTCCATGGCGGGCGGCTGTCGGCGATGCCGGCGAAGCTGGTCAATGACGACGGCGACCTGATGGTGCTGCGGCCGCTGATCGCCTGCGCCGAGGATGACATCGCCCGCTTTGCCCGCGCCATGGCGTTCCCGATCATCCCCTGCGACCTGTGCGGCAGCCAGGACGGACTGCAGCGGGCCGAGGTGAAGCGCATGCTGCAGGCCTGGGAGCAGGAGAGCCCCGGCCGGCTCGCCACCATGGCGAAGGCGCTGACGCAGGTCCGCCCGTCGCATCTCAACGATCTCTCGCTGTTCGATTTCGCCGGGCTCCGCCCCGGCTTGGCCGAGGCCCCGGTGTCCGCCGGCGAGGCGGAGGAGCCCTGCGCTGCCGGCCTTGCCATGACACGGACGCTGTTCGCCGCCGAATAACCGCCCCGACCAGAGCGCTGCCCGCGCCGGGGGGACCGTCTCCCGGCCGCCGGCAGCGCTTTCCCTGCGCCGGCCGCGGCGCGACCCGATCCGGACCCGACCATGACCAGCCTTCGCCCCTGCGGCATCGACTTCGGCACGTCCAACTCCACCGCCTCGCAGCTCCTGGGCGACGGCACGGCGCGGCTGCTGCCGCTGGAGGGCGACAGCGTGGTGCTGCCGAGCACGATCTTCTTCTCCTTCGAGGACACGCATGTGCGCTTCGGCCGCGATGCGGTCGCCGCCTATGTGGAGGGCATCGAGGGGCGGTTGATGCGGGCGCTGAAGAGCGTGCTCGGCTCCAGCACCATGAGCGAGAAGACGACGATCCGGGCGCAGCGCTGGACCTTCGGCGAGATCATCGGCCTTTATCTGTCGCAGGTGAAGCACCGGGCCGAGCAGGCGGCGGGCCATGCCTTCGACGCGGTGGTGCTGGGCCGCCCGGTGCGCTTCGTCGACGACAATGACGCAGCCGACCGCCGCGCGGAAGGCGAGCTGGAGGCCATCGCCCGCAGGGCCGGCTTTGCCTCCGTCGCCTTCCAGTTCGAGCCGATCGCCGCCGCGCTCGATTATGAGCGCGCGGTGACGCGCGAGGAACTGGCGGTGATCGTCGACCTTGGCGGCGGCACCTCGGATTTCGCGGTGGTGCGGGTGTCGCCGGAGCGGCGGGGCAAGGTCGACCGGCGCGAGGACATTCTCGCCAGCACCGGCATTCATATCGGCGGCACGGATTTCGACCGGCTGCTCAGCCTTGCCCGGGTGATGCGGGAACTCGGCTATGGCACGCGCTCGCGCGATCCGCGCCGCGACCTGCCGAACTGGGCCTATTTCGAGCTCGCCACCTGGCACCGGATCAACTTTCTCTACGCGCCGCAGATCGACACGCGGCTGCGGGAGTTGCGCCAGGACGCGGCGCGGCCGGACCTTGTCGAGCGGCTGATCGCGGTGATTTCGCAGCGGCAGGGCCATGCGCTGGCCGGCGCGGTGGAGGCGGCGAAGATCGCCCTGTCGCATGAGGAGGTTCACCGCCTCGGCTTCCCCTTGCGCGGCGGCGCGCTCGACATCGCGATCACGCGCGCCGATCTGATCGCGGCGATCGAACAGGCGGTGGCGGGTATCGAGGGGGCGCTGGCGGCGTGCCTGGCGCAGGCGGGCGTTGCGGCGGGGGAGATCTCGTCGGTGTTCCTGACCGGCGGCTCGGCGTCGGTGCCCTTCGTGCGGCAGCAACTGACCGGCTTGCTACCCGGCGCAAGGGTGGTGCAGGGCGATGTCTTCGGCAGCGTCGGCACGGGCCTTGCCCTCGACGCTGCCCGCAAATACGGATCGCGGTGAGCTGCGGGGAAGCGGCTACGATCCGTTGCCGGCGGCAAGGCCGCGGTCGAAACCGGCCGGCTGGTTGCGCACCAGGATGACGAGGGCGGCGGAGGCCTCGGCCGCGCCCTTTTCGGCAAGGCCGCCATGGGCCCGGCAGGTGTCGGCGTCGCTGAGGCCGTTGCCGGCGGGGGCGAAGACAGTGAGGTTCACGCAGGAGATCCGGCGCAGCCCGGCATCGGACTCCTGCGCCACGGTCGCGAGGCCGAGGCCCAGGCTGAGGGCAATACCGGCAACGGCAAACTTCGCTATCCGCATCTGTCGTTCCTTTCGGTGACGGGAACCCCTGTTCACCCGAGAACTAGCGCTTCTTCCGTGAGCGCAGTCTGAAACGCGCATTCATCTGACATTCATCGTGAGTGATTCGGCAAATTTTGCCTAGTCAGCAAATTTTGCAAAAATAAAGGGCGGATCGACTTGGATACGCCCCTTATTAACTCTTTATTAACCCGTTTGATCAGCTCGGCTGACGGACAGGGATGCCCTTTTCCGTGAAGTGCGCCTGAAGTTCCTGGTTCTGGAACATCTCGCGCACGATGTCACAGCCGCCGACGAACTCGCCCTTGACATAGAGCTGGGGAATGGTCGGCCAGCTCGAGAACTCCTTTATGCCCTGGCGCAACTCGTCGTCCTCGAGCACGTTGATGCCCTTGTACGGCACGCCGACATAGTCGAGGATCTGCACCACCTGGCCGGAGAACCCACACTGCGGGAAGGCCGGGGTGCCCTTCATGAACACGACGACGTCGTTGCTGTCGACCTCGTTCTTGATCCACTGCTGAATGCTCATCTCATTGTCCTTTCGTTCTGCCGGGTCAAGATCCGGCGACCGTGGGATGTCCGCTGTGCGGCGTTCATTCCGGAGCGCTGGTCTGCAGGGCGAGTGCGTGCAGCTCGCCCCCCATGCTCCCCTTCAAGGCCTGATAGACCATCTGGTGCTGCTGCACCCGGCTCTTGCCGCGAAAGCTCTCGGCCACCACCTCGGCGGCGTAGTGGTCGCCGTCGCCGGCGAGATCGCGGATCGTCACTCTCGCGTCCGGAATCCCTTCCTTGATCAGCCGTTCGATGTCGCGGGCGTCCATGGGCATGGGATCAGTCCTCGATTACTTGCCGTCGATGAAGCGGGGGAACCAGGAGTCGTGCACCGCCTTCAGTTCCTCAACGGATATCGCACGCGCACCGCCAAGCTTCAAGGAGGTGCCGCCTGTCGTCCCGATCGAGGGGGCGAAGATGCCGAGCGACTCCTGCTCGGCGCGCAGGGCCGCCCACTCCGCGCCGTGCGGATCGAGGTCGACGGTGACAAGGTAGCGCGCCTGGTCCTCGCCGAAGAAGACGGGGATCGGATCGATGTCCGGGAGACCGGCGATGGTCGCTCCGATGCCGGAGGCCATCGCCATTTCGGCCAGGGCGATGGCGAGGCCGCCATCCGACAGATCGTGGCAGGCGGTGACGATGCCGCGGCCGATGAGGTCGCGCACATGGTCGCCGACGCGCTTCTCGGCCGCCAGGTCGACCGGCGGCGGGGTGCCGTCGGCGCGGCCGTGGACGTCGCGCAGATAGGCCGACTGGCCGAGATGGCTGCCCCAGCCCTGCGGCGCGCCGACCAGGACGATCATCTCGCCCTCGGCGGCGAAGCCGATCCGCGCCATCTTCCCGGCATCCGCGAGCAGGCCGACGCCGGCGATGGTCGGGGTCGGCGGAATGCCCTTGCCGCTGGTCTCGTTGTAGAGCGAGACATTGCCGGAGACGATCGGGAAGTCGAGCGCCCGGCAGGCCTCGCCGATTCCCTGGATCACCCGGACCAACTGGCCCATGATCTCGGGGCGCTCGGGATTGCCGAAGTTGAGGTTGTCGGTGGCCGCCAGCGGCAGCGCGCCGGTGGCGGTGATGTTGCGCCAGCATTCGGCGACCGCCTGCTTGCCGCCCTCGAACGGATCGGCCTCGCAGTAGCGCGGCGTGACGTCGGAGGAGAAGGCGAGCGCCTTGGCGGCATGGCCCTCGATGCGCACCACGCCGGCATCGCCGCCCGGCCGCTGCAGCGAGTTGCCCTGGATCAGCGTGTCATATTGTTCCCAGACCCAGCGCCGCGAGGACAGGTCGGGCGAGCCGAGCAGGGTCAGCACCGCGTCGGCGATGTCGGCCTGCGGCACGTCGTCGGCGGCGAGGGCCGCCGGCCGGGCCGGCTCCACCCAGGGGCGGTCGTATTCCGGCGCCTCGTCGCCGAGTTCCTTGATCGGCAGGTTGGCGACTTCCTCGCCCTGGTGCAGGATGCGGAAGCGCAGGTCGTCCGTCGTCCGGCCGACCACGGCGAAGTCGAGGCCCCATTTGCGGAAGATCGCCTTGGCCTCCTCCTCCTTCTCGGGCTTCAGCACCATGAGCATGCGCTCCTGGCTCTCCGACAGCATCATCTCATAGGCGGTCATGCGCTCCTCGCGCACCGGCACCTTGTCGAGGTCGAGCTCGATGCCGAGGTCGCCCTTGGCGCCCATCTCGACGGCCGAGCAGGTCAGGCCGGCCGCGCCCATGTCCTGGATGGCGATGACCGCGCCCGAGGCCATCAGTTCCAGGCAGGCCTCCAGCAGACACTTTTCGGTGAACGGATCGCCGACCTGCACGGTCGGGCGCTTTTCCTCGATCTGGTCGTCGAATTCGGCGGAGGCCATGGTGGCGCCGCCGACGCCGTCGCGGCCGGTCTTGGCGCCGAGATAGACGACCGGCAGGCCGACGCCCTCCGCCTTCGAATAGAAGATGGCATCGGTGCGAGCGAGGCCGGCGGCGAAGGCGTTGACCAGGATGTTGCCGTTGTAGCGCGCGTCGAAATTGACCTCGCCGCCGACCGTCGGCACGCCGAAGGAATTGCCGTAGCCGCCGACGCCGGCAACGACGCCGGACACGAGATGGCGGGTGCGCGGGTGGTCCGGCGCGCCGAAGCGCAGCGCGTTCATCGCCGCGATCGGCCGGGCGCCCATGGTGAAGACGTCGCGCAGGATGCCGCCGACGCCGGTCGCCGCGCCCTGATAGGGCTCGATATAGGACGGGTGATTGTGGCTCTCCATCTTGAAGACCACCGCCTCGCCATCGCCGATATCGACGACGCCGGCATTCTCGCCCGGTCCCTGGATGACGCGCGGCCCGCTGGTCGGCAGGGTCTTCAGCCACTTCTTCGACGACTTGTAGGAACAGTGCTCGTTCCACATGGCCGAGAAGATGCCGAGTTCGGTGAAGGTCGGCTCCCGCCCGATCAGCGCCAGGATGCGGTCATACTCGTCCGGCTTGAGGCCGTGCGCCTCGACCAGCTCCGGAGTGATGGCGATGTCGTTGGGGATCATGGGGGCCTGCAACCTTGAAAGCGGAAGATGCCGCCCCTTTAGCAAACCGCAAGGGCAAAGGGAATTGTAGACATGCCGCTTTCGGCTCGCCATCTATCGATAGGTGCCCGCCGCGCCGTTCCTTGCGAAACGAAAGACCGGATTCCCGCATGCGCCGTCTCCTGCTGATCCTCAATGGCAAGTCCGCGCAGCGCGAGGATGTGCGCGGCGCCGTCGAGCGGGTGCGCGGCGAGGGCTGCGAGATCCGCGTGCGGGTGACCTATGACGGGGACGACGCGGCGCAGTTCGCGCGCGAGGCGGTGCGCCTTGCCGGCGACGCGCGGCCGCAGGTGATCGTCGCCGGCGGCGGCGACGGCACGGTGAACCAGGTGGTTGCCGCCGCGCTGGAGGCGGATCCCGCGACCGACTGCGCCTTCGGCGTGCTGCCGCTCGGCACCGCCAACGACTTTGCCACCGGGCTCGGCCTGCCGGTCGACGATGCGGCCGCGGCGCTGGCGCTCTGCGCGGCGGCGGCGCCGCGGCGGATCGATGTCGGGCGGATCAACGGCCGGGTCTTCGTCAATGTGGCGAGCGGCGGCTCCGTCACCCGCATCACCCGCGAGACCGACCCGCGCGCCAAGCGGCTGCTCGGCGGAGCGGCCTATCTCATCGCCGGCGCCAGCCGGATCGGCGAGCTGGCGCCGACGCGCGCCGCCTTCGCGGCCGACGGGTTCTCCTGGGAGGGCGACTTCATCGCCATGGCCATCGGCAATGGCCGGCTGGCCGGCGGCGGCGTGCCGCTCTGCGCCGAGGCGCGTGTCGACGACGGCCGCCTCGACCTGACGCTGTTTCCTCAGCCCGACGCGGACAATCTGATGACGCTGCTCTCCGGCCTGCTGCGCGAGCCGGGCAGCCAGTTCGACGGCTATGCCCGCAAGGCGCGCTTCACCCGGCTGACCATCGAGGCCGAGGAAGACCTCGCGCTCAATCTCGACGGCGAGCCGATGTCGGCACGCCGGCTCGACGTGCAGGTCGATCCGGCAGCGCTGAGCTTCATCACCGGAAAATAAGACTGCGCGCCCCGCAGGAGCGGTTCATCTGCGGTCAGGGGCGGATGGGCTTTTCCAGCGCATAGACCGCGTCGGTCGCCTCTTCCAGCCGGGCGGCAATGGCGGCCTGGGCATCGAACAAGCCGCGATTGTAGAAGGCGTTGCCGATCTCGGCGGCGAGGAAGTCGAGGAAGGCCTCGGTCTCCAGCATGCCGGCCTCGACGCCCAGTTCATCGCGCAGATAGGCGCGCAGGCGGCGGGCAAGCTCGGCCTTTTCTTCGCCTGAGAAGGGAGATCCGGAGGCGGAGCGGCTCATCGGTTGTCTCCCGTGTCTCGTGGCCGGCTCAGGCGGCGGCGAAGGCCGCGCAGATGCTCTCGAAGAAGGCGCGCCCGTCGGTGCTGGTCTGCTGGTCGTCGACGTAGTTTTCCGGGTGCGGCATCATGCCGAGCACATTGCCGGCCTCGTTGGTGATGCCGGCGATGTCGTTGAGCGAGCCGTTCGGGTTGGTGCCCTTGGCATAGCGGAAGGCGACGCGATCCTCGCCCTCCAGCCGCGCCAGCGTCTCGCGATCGGCGAAATAGTTGCCGTCGTGATGGGCGACGGGGCAGCGCCAGACCTCGCCCTTGCGCATGCCGGCGGTGAAGCGGTTGGCGGTGGAGGCGGTCTCCAGCAGCACCTCGCGGCAGACGAAGGTGAGGCCGGCATTGCGCATCAATGCGCCCGGCAGCAGCCCGGCCTCGGTCAGCATCTGGAAGCCGTTGCACACGCCGAGCACCAGGCCGCCGCGGGCGGCGAAGGCGCGGATCGCCTCCATCACCGGGGCGCGGGCGGCGATGGCGCCGGAGCGCAGGTAGTCGCCATAGGAAAAGCCGCCCGGCAGCACGACGAGGTCCACGTCCGGCAGGCTGGTTTCGGCATGCCACACGGCCTGCGGCTTGCGGCCGCAGGTCAGCTCCAGCGCATGCATGATGTCGCGCTCGCGATTCGAGCCGGGGAAGGTGACGACGGCGGACTTCATGGCGGGAAGGCTCCCTTTCGGTTCACGCGAGGATCGGTTCAGACCAGGAACAGCGCGGCGGCGAGCGCCAGCGCGGCCGGCAGCAACATGAAGATCGCCGCCTTGATCAGCAGGAAACGCAGGGCCCTGGCGCTGTCCTCGTCCATTTCGGTCCCGGCTCCGCGAGGATCCTTACAGGATCTCGATGTCGTAGTTCTCGATCACCGTGTTGGCGAGCAGCTTCTCGCACATGGCGGCGAGATCGGCGCGCGCGGCCTGCGCATCGCGGCCGCTGAGCTCCAGGTCGAAGACCTTGCCCTGGCGCACGCTGTCGACGCCGGCGAAGCCGAGCGCGGCAAGGCCGCCCTCGATGGCCTTGCCCTGCGGGTCGAGGACGCCGGTTTTCAGGGTAACGGTCACGCGTGCTTTCATCGGGGGACGTCTCCGCAGGTCGGCGCCGGCGCGTTGGCGTCCGCCGGCAGGGCATTTGCGCCGCTTCTAGCGCGCTGGCCGCGCGGAAGGAAGGGGCTTCTGTGCGTTTTGCGTCGGCCGGATGCGTTTCGCATCGGTGCCGGGGCGATCTCTAATCGGGTGTCGCCGCTCTCCCGCCTTGCCTATCAACCGTTCCGTTGACAACGCAAGGAGGGCTTCATGCCGATACTGGAAGACAAGGTCGCAATCATCACCGGGGCGAGCTCCGGGCTGGGAGCGGCGACGGCGCGGCTCTTCGCCGCGCAAGGTTGCGCGGTCGTGCTGGGCGCGCGGCGCTCCAGCGAGTTGGAAGCGGTCGCCGGGGAGATCGAGCGGGCGGGCGGCCGGGCGGCCGTGCTTGCCGGCGACGTGCAGGAGGAGGCCTATGCGAAGGCGCTGGTCGATCTCGCCAAGGACCGCTTCGGCGGGCTCGACATCGGCTTCAACAATGCCGGCATGATCGGGCCGATGGCGCCGGCGCCGTCCCTGTCGCTCAGTGACTGGAACACGGTGCTCGCCACCAACCTGACCAGCGGGTTCCTGGGGGCGAAATACCAGATTCCGGCGATGGAGGAGCGTGGCGGCGGTTCGCTGATCTTCACCTCGACCATCGTCGGGTACTCGGTCGGCCTGCCGGGCATGGCGGCCTATGGCGCCAGCAAGGCCGGGCTCGTCGGCTTGACGCAGGTGCTGGCGGCCGAGCATGGCGCGAAGGGCATCCGGGTCAACGCCATCCTGCCGGGCGGCATCGACACGCCGATGGGACGCGAGGCGGCTTCGACGCCGGAGGCGCTCGCCTTTGTCGAGGGGCTGCATGCGCTCAAGCGCATCTCCGCGCCGGAGGAGGTGGCCCGCTCGGTGCTGTACCTTGCCTCGCCGGCCTCCAGCTTCACCACCGGAACGGCGATGCTGGTCGACGGCGGCGTCTCGATCAACCGCACCTGATCTTCGGCGCGAGGCGTCCCCGAAAAACCGAAAGCCCCGGCCGTTTCCGGTCGGGGCTTTCCGTGTTCCGCCGAGCGCGACGCCCGGCGATCTTGCTTGACCGGCTTACTTCACGAGCACCGGACCGGTGCCGTTCGGCCGGTCGTTGTCGTTGAGGATGCCGAGGCGCCGGGCCACTTCCTGGTAGGCTTCCAGCATGCCGCCGAGGTCGCGGCGGAAGCGGTCCTTGTCCATCTTCTCGTTGGACTGGATGTCCCACAGGCGGCAGCTATCCGGCGAGATCTCGTCGGCGACGACGATGCGCATCATGTCGCCTTCCCACAGCCGGCCGCATTCGATCTTGAAATCGACGAGACGGATGCCGACGCCGAGGAACAGGCCGGTCAGGAAGTCGTTGACGCGGATCGCCAGCGCCATGATGTCGTCCATCTCCTGGGGCGAGCACCAGCCGAAGGCGGTGATATGCTCCTCGGAGACCATCGGGTCCTCGAGCGCATCGTTCTTGTAGTAGAACTCGATGATCGAGCGCGGCAGTTGCGTGCCTTCCTCGATGCCGAGGCGCTTGGACAGCGAGCCGGCGGCGACGTTGCGCACCACCACTTCGAGCGGGATGATCTCGACCTCGCGGATGAGCTGCTCGCGCATGTTCATCCGGCGAATGAAATGGGTCGGGATGCCGATCGCGTTGAGATGGTTGAAGATGAACTCGGAGATCCGGTTGTTCAGGACACCCTTGCCATCGACAATCTCATGCTTCTTGGCGTTGAAGGCAGTTGCATCATCCTTGAAGTGCTGGATGAGCGTACCAGGTTCCGGGCCCTCATAGAGGATCTTGCCCTTGCCCTCGTAAATGCGCCGGCGGCGGTTCATAGGCACGTACCGTGTTTGAGAAAGAAAATCCATATTGGCGGAGATGCTCCGGTTGACTGCGGTCCCTTGCCCTGTCGGACAGTGTCTCGTTCGGCGGAGGCCGGACCCGGGACGGTCATCGGAAGGGCGCGAGAACGGCAGTTGCGCTTTCGGCCCCCCGCTCGATGGCGCGGAACCTACACGATCGCCCTGGAAAGTACAATGAAGCCGCTCAAGAGATTTTCACCTGGCCGCCTGTGCGTTCGCGCGGGGGCAGGTTCGCGCGCGGCGGGAGTGCGGGACAGGTGGGGCGCGGCGACCGATACGCGTTGATTTGGTGTGTCGCGAAGGATATGCAAGGGCGCAGTGGATCCCCATATGATGGCGGTACCGCATTCGAATTCAGCGCCCGCAGGCGCCACCGCTAGAAGGCAGGAGACTGACGCATGAGCACTTTCGACCGTCGCCAGGAGGCCTTTGAGTCCAAGTTTGCCCACGACGAGGAACTGCGCTTCAAGGCGGTGGCCCGTCGCAACAAGCTGCTCGGCCTTTGGGCGGCCGAGAAGATCGGGCTCGATGCCGACAAGGCCCAGGACTATGCCAAGGAAGTGGTCCGGGCCGATTTCGAGGAGCCGGGCGACGAGGACGTGTTCCGCAAGATCCGCCGCGATTTCGACGAGGCGGGCGTCGAGCAGTCCGACCACCAGATCCGCCGCACCATGGACGAGCTGCTGCACCAGGCGGCCGAGCAGATCAAGAACGAAGGGTGACAGGGGAGGGGGCAGCGCCGGGCGCTGCCCCTTTTCGCTTCCGCCCCTTTTCGCTTCATCGCGTCGATCCGCAGGCCCGCGCCCTGCCGGCCTTCCCACCCCGCCAGTTCGGAACTTCCCGCCATGTCCGCTTCCAAGCCCTCGCTTGCCGCCCGCCTTCGCGCCGACGAGACCGTCATCACCGCCTGGTCGACGCTGGCCGTGCCGGTGCTGGCGGAATTGCTGGGCCGCGCAGGTTACGGCGCGGTGACGCTCGACATGCAGCACGGCGCCCATGACCTTGCCTCGGTGCGCGAGGGCATCGCCGCCGCGCGCCTGGGCGGCGCCCATGCGGTGGTGCGCCCGCCGGTCGACGATTTCGCCACGGTCAGCCGCGCCTTCGACCTTGGCGCCGAAGCGGTGATCATGCCGATGGTCAACACGATCGAGGATGCGCTGGCGCTGGTCGGGGCGAGCAAGTTTCCCCCCGCCGGCGTGCGCAGTTGGGGGCCGCATCGCGCGGCGATGCTGCAGGGCCTGACGCCGGCCGAGTATCTTGCCTCCGCCAATACGGAGACGGTCGCCTTCGCCATGATCGAGACGCCGGCGGCGCTCGAGGCCTTGGACGAGATGCTGGCGGTCGACGGGCTCGACGGCGTGTTCATCGGCCCGGCGGACCTGTCGCTGACCCTGTCGGAGGGGCGCGAGCTTGCCCCCAGCAGCGCCAAGGTGCAGACGATTGCCGCCGAGGTGGCCAGGCGCGCCCGGGCGGCCGGCAAGGTCGCCGGCATCTTCTGCAACAACGCGGCGGATGCAAGGTCGGCGCGCGAGATGGGCTTCCGCTTCATCTCCCACGGCATCGAGATGTCGATGCTGCTGGAGGTGGCCGGCGCCAGGCTCGCCGAGCTGGACTGACGTTCCCCGTCCGTTTGCCGTCTTTCGCAGGCAACGCATATTGGCCGTCCGGTCCCCGACCGGGCGGTTTCTGCGTAGTAGTCCCGAGAGGGAAACCCCCATGAGGTCGGGTGCCGCATACCTTTTGCGGCTGTTGGGACTACCATGGCTGACGTTGGGGCGTTGGTCGGTTTCCCCCCGCAAGACCGCCCGCACTGCCCCACAATGAGGGAGTGCCTTTCATGTGGAAGCTTGCCGCCATTCTGTTCATCGTCATCGGGCCGACCCTGGCCGGGACTTTCGCCCTGGTGCCGATGACCTTCTACGGCATCAATGCCTTCGCGCCCTGGCTGCTTGCGGTCTTCGCCGGTGTCGGCGCGCTGGTCGCCGTGCCGATCTCGCTGCTGGTCGCCCGGCGCATCGACACGGTGATGGGGCCGGGACCGCGCAAGACCGCCTGAGGCGGGGGGCGCGCCGGGAGCCGCAAGGGGGACCCTAGGTCGTGGACTCATAATTGTGCCGGAAACGGCGTCCGTTCGGGCAAAGATATGCCAGGAGGAGCGCGATGGCCGGGGCAGGCCCCCCGGCCGAGCGATCCGACGCCGCAGATCGAAGCTCGAACGGCGCCCTTCGGGTATGCCGGAACCCGCCGGCAACAGCGTCACAAGCCCTTGAAAACCTAATGGTTTCCTGCGGTCTTGCTCCTTGTATCCGATCGGGTTCGGGCATACCGTTTCTCGGCAGAATTATGAGTTCACGACCTACAGGTCCTTCATCAGATAGGCGAAGGACATCAGTCCTTCGGGCCAGGGACCGTGGCCGCTCTCCAGGTTGATGTGGCCGGCATCGCCCGCATCCTGGAAATGCGCGCCCCAGTCCCTCGCCATCTGCTCGGCCACCTCATAGGCGCAGTAGGGGTCGGTGCGGCTTGCCACCACCCTGGTGCGGAAGGGCAGGGGACCCTTCGGTACGGCGGCGAATTGCGCGGCGTCGAAGGCGGGCTTCGGCTCCTTGCGGTTGAGATCGGTCGGGGCGACCAGGAAGGCGGCCCTGATCTTGTCCGTGTCGAGCCCGTGGCCATGGGCGGCGTGCACCACGGTGATCGAGCCGAGCGAATGGCCGACCAGCACCACTGGGCGCTCAGTGGCGGCGACCGCGTCCTTCAGGGTATCCACCCACTCCTTCAGCACGGGCTGGAACCAGTTGCGCTGGGCAATGATGCGCGCCGTCGGCATCTTCTCGCACCAGCGGTGCATCCAGTGGCCGGCCGGCGTGTCGCCATAGCCGGGCAGCAGCAGGATATCGGTCTCGGCGATTTTCATGGTCTTGCTTGTGTGGCCTTGTATTGGGTGAGCGCGGCTTCCGCCCAATCGGGCAGAGGCAGTTGGATGCCGAAGCTGGTCAGCCGGTCGTCGGTGCGTTTTATCGTTCCGACCGCGCGCATGGTCGCGCCGGAATTGTCGAACAATACGGTGTGGTCGGCCAGTTCCATTGCCCGAGGCAACAGGTCCAGGGTTCGCCGGTAGCGTTTCATGACCTTGTCGGTTTCGACATCGTGTCCGCCATCCTTCACCCGCTTCGCCACGCGGGCGACGTTCAGGCGGGGACTGTCCGTTGCCACGAAGAGAAGGCGGATGAAATACCCGGCCGTCCTGGCATCCCGCATGAAATCGAGCTTGCTCTCATGGGAGAAGACGGTTTCGAACGAAAAGCCATGCCCGCCGGCCAGACAGGCGCGGCGTTGACGTTCCGCTTCGTGGAAGGCCCACATCTCGCGGTCGCGGCGGCTGGACAGTTCGGGGGCGAGGGTCTGCCAGCGGGCCTGGATGTCGTCGGCGTTGATATAGGTCCCCAACTCGTATCCGTCCGCGACGAACTGGTTCCGGAGAGTTGTCTTGCCCGAGCCGTTGGGACCGGCGAAGATCGTCAGAACCGGCGGCGCCGGGTCAGCCGACATTCGGACGCTTCAGCTTCTTGCCGGGGTATTGCTCTTTTTCCCGCCTTGCGGGCGAGGGAGCATCGGTTGACGGGTCGATCTCGACGACACGGCCGTCGCGCAGAACCGGCAGCATCCGGCCGGTATCGGCCGCCTGTCGGCGCACAGCCTCGCTCGCGCGGCGGGCGATGCCGTCGAGCGTGTCGAGGCTGAAGGGATCCGGTGTTTTCGTCATGTCGAAGACCAGCATGCCTTTGATCCGGTTGAGGACAGGTTGACACCTGCCCTCGATCCGAATCTAGGCCGCGCGATGCGGCAAGGCAAGACCGGTCCCGCGCCTCACCTGCGGTCCCGATCAGCCGCCGTCAGGCCTTGCCGAACACCCGGTCGAAGATCGTGCCGACGGCCTTGGTGTGGTAGCCGAGGTCGAAGCGCGAGCGGATCTCCTCCTCCGACAGGGCGGCGCGCACGTCGGCGTCGTTCAGCAGCTCTTCCAGGAAGTCGACATCGGCGCTGCCGTCCTTCTGGTAGCTGTCCCAGACCTTCATGGCGTTGCGCTGGACCAGGCGATAGGCGTCCTCGCGCGAGGTGCCGGCCTGGGTCAGCGCCAGCAGGATGCGCTGCGAATGCACCAGGCCGCCGAGGCGGTTCATGTTGGCCAGCATGCGCTCCGGATAGACCAGCAGCTTGTCGATGACATTGGTCAGCCGCGCCAGCGCGAAGTCGAGCGTCACCGTCGCGTCCGGGCCGATCATCCGCTCGACCGAGGAGTGCGAGATATCGCGCTCGTGCCACAGGGCGACGTTCTCCATCGCCGGCATCGCATAGGCGCGGACCATGCGGGCAAGGCCGGTCAGGTTCTCGGTCAGCACCGGGTTGCGCTTGTGCGGCATGGCGCTGGAGCCCTTCTGGCCCGGCGAGAAATATTCCTCCGCCTCCAGCACCTCGGTGCGCTGCAGGTGGCGGATCTCGGTCGCCACGCGCTCGACCGACGAGGCGATGACGCCGAGCGTCGCGAAGAACATCGCGTGCCGGTCGCGCGGGATCACCTGGGTGGAGACCGGCTCGACGGCAAGGCCCATCGCCTTGGCGACATGTTCCTCGATGCGCGGATCGATATTGGCGAAGGTGCCGACGGCGCCGGAAATGGCGCAGGTCGCGACCTCCGCCCGCGCCGCGATCAGGCGGGTGCGGCAGCGGTCGAACTCGGCATAGGCCTCGGCCATCTTCAGGCCGAAGGTCACCGGCTCGGCATGGATGCCGTGCGAGCGGCCGATGCAGACCGTGTCCCTGTGCTCGAAGGCGCGGCGCTTGAGGGCGGCCAGCAGCGCGTCGATATCGGCCAGCAGCAGGTCGGCGGCGCGGGTGAGCTGCACGTTGAAGCAGGTGTCGAGCACGTCGGAGGAGGTCATGCCCTGGTGCACGAAGCGGGCGTCGGGCCCGACGATCTCGGCCAGATGCGTCAGGAAGGCGATGACGTCGTGCTTGGTCTCGCGCTCGATCTCGTCGATGCGGGCGACGTCGAAGGTGGCGGCGCCGCCCTTCTCCCAGATCGTGCGGGCGGCGTCCTTCGGAATCACGCCGATCTCGGCGAGCGCGTCGCAGGCATGCGCCTCGATCTCGAACCAGATGCGGAACTTCGTCTCGGGAGACCAGATGGCGACCATTTCTGGCCGCGAATAGCGCGGGATCATGCGGGCGTCCTCTCGGGCAGCGGGCGGGTGTGCCGGCTGCTTATCAGACCCGGCGCGACGGCTCAATGCGCGCGAAGTACCACGAGAAGGCGAGCAGCGGCAGGAAAGCGAAGGGCAGCAGCGGGCGGGCGCTCAGCACGGCGAAGACATAGCTGGACGAGGCGGCGGTGAAGGCGAATTCCCAGAACATCTGCATGGAGAGGGTGGTGGTGTGCCACTCGGAATAATAGGCGCGCAGTTGCAGGAAGAAGCCCAGGGCGGCGAAGCCGGTGGTGCCGAGCGTCAGCGACAGGATCATCGCGGCGAAGCGCGCCGGCAGCCGCCCCTTGCGGCGGCGGAAGGTCAGGAGGCTCGCGACGCCCCAGGCGCAGAAGGCGCCGAGAAAGCCGCTCGAGGTCATGACCAGCACCACCGCGGCGGAACGGCCGGTCAGCGCTTCGCCGCGCCACATCAGCAGCGCGGTCTGCAGGAGGCCGATCAGCGCGGCCCAGGCGATGGCGAAGACGAGAGATCGCACCTGGCAGGGTCATCCGTTCTCACGCCGGGCGGCAGTGCCCGGCACATCGCGCCGACTGTCGGCCGCGCGGCGGCGGGGGTCAAGCCGCGGCGGCGTCGGCGGCCTTGCGGATCGCCTCGATATTGGCGCGGTAGCCGGCAACGCCCTCGCCCTTGAACACCGCCGAGCCGGCGACCAGCACGTTGGCGCCGGCTTTGGCGACCAGCGGCGCGGTCTCAGCAGTGACGCCGCCATCGACCTCGATGTCGATCGGCCGGTCGCCGATCATCGCCTTGATGCGGGCGACCTTGTCGACCATCGCCGGGATGAAGGATTGGCCGCCGAAGCCGGGATTGACGCTCATCACCAGCACCAGGTCGAGGCGGTCGAGCACGTATTCGATGGTGCTTTCGGGCGTCGCAGGATTGAGCGAGACGCCGGCCTTCTTGCCGAGCGCGCGGATCGCCTGCAGCGAGCGGTCGAGATGCGGGCCGGCCTCGGCATGCACGGTGATGATGTCCGAGCCGGCCTTGGCGAAGGCCTCCAGATAAGCGTCGCACGGGGCGATCATCAGATGCGTGTCGAACACCTTGTCGGTGTGCCGGCGCATCGCCTTGATGACGTCGGGGCCGAAGCTGATATTGGGCACGAAATGCCCGTCCATCACGTCGAGATGGATCCAGTCGGCGCCGGCCTCCACCACGTCGCGCACTTCCCTTCCGAAGGCGGAGAAATCGGAGGCCAGCATGGACGGGGCGATGACGAGGGGGCGGGACATGGGCGGCGGCTCCGATGTGAGACCTTGGGGCGTGTGACCTTGGGGGAGGCTGATCTGGCGCAAGCCGCTATCACAGGCTCCCCGGTGCCACAAGCGTGCAAGCGGCCCGGCCTCGTCTCACAGCCGCCCGGTGATCGCCAGATACCGCCCGTCGCGGCCCTCGAAGCCGATCCTCTCCACCAGAACCAGCACCGCGAAGGCGGCGCGGCGGCCATCGGCGGGGTGATGCAGCACCAGCCGGTCGATCCGGTAGCCGAGCGCGCAGCCCCGGCTTTGCGGCAGGCGGGCATCGTCGTTGAGGAGACGCGTCCTGCCCTCGAAGCTCAGCGTCAGGCGGAAGCCCTTGATCTCGCCGAAGCCCTCCGGGCAGGTGGCGGGCCGCTCCACCGTGTGCTCGCTCAGCCGCAGCTCCACTTGCGGGCCGAACTCCGGCGCCTCGGCGCGGGTGGCCGCGATCATCCGGTGCGGGTCGACGCCGCGCTGGGTCGGCGGGTTGTGCGCCACCGTGTCGCCTTGGCCGGCGATGCCGGTGGAAACGATCAGGGCGTGCGCCTGCTTGCGATTGGCCGCGCGGGTGCGTTGCAGCGCCGCTTCCGCCTGCACCGGGGTCGCGTCGTCCACCTCGTCGAGCCGGCGGAACGGGCTGCCGTCGAGCCAGGCGTCGCGGTCGACGTCGAACAGGTAGATGTTGGAATAGGGAAAGCCCGAGCCGTCCTGGGTGCCGTAGTCCTCGAAGGCGAAGCGGCTGCCATTGGCGGAAAAGCCAAGCACGTCGACCCGCGCATAATCGCCGGCGAAGGCCGGCGTGGTGCCGAGCGCCACCAGCAGCGCGAAGGCGGCGGCCGTCAGCGGGGCAGCAATTTCAAAGGGCGTGGCTCTCGGCGTCGGGTGGTCGCGCATGTCCTGTCTCCCGGTGCGGGCTGCGTTGGCCTTGCCACACTAGCCGCCGGGCGCGGCGCCGCCGTGATCCCGGTCACGTTCCGCCTGATCGGCTGCGATGCGGTTGGCGAGCGGCTTGAGCAGCCAGGGCAAGAGGTAGATCGGAAGCTGACCGAGCCCGAAATACAGCCAGGCGAGATCGGGCAGCGTGCCGCCGAGCGCGGCGACCAAGAGGCCCATGTTGCGGTTGCCGGCCGCATGGGCGACGACGAAGCCCTGGTCGCGGCGCACCCGCGCGAAGACCAGCAGCGTCAGCCCCATCTGCGTCAGTGCCACGGCGAAGGTCAGCGCCGCCATCGCCAGGGTGAACAGGGGCGCTGCCATGAAGCGCTCTGCGACGCCGTCCATCACCGCGACGGCGAAGACGAACAGGATCAGCACGTTGAGTCCGTCGATATGCTCTCTCGCCCCGACGACGCGCGCCGTGCCGGCGAGGCGGCGAATCAGCATCGCCAGGCCGGCGGAGGCGGCGAGCAGCCCGGTCAGCCGCAGGCCGAGGGCAACCGCGTCGATCGGCAGGCTCTCGCCGAGCAGCAGCCCGCCGATCAGCGGCGCGGTCAGCGGCGTCAGGAGCATGCCGCAGCCGACCAGCGCCAGCGACAGCGCCCCGTCGAGGCCGATCAGCGCGATGAAGGCCGGCGCCGACATGATCGGCGGGGCGGCGGTGACGATGAAGGCGGCGAGCGCGATGTCCGGATGCAGGGCGGCAAGGCCGCTCGCCTGCAGCAGCGCGCCCACGGCCAGCGGCACGGCGACCAGCATCCACAACAGCGCCAGGGCCGCCAGTTTCGGCCGGCGGACATGGGCGACGACGGCGACCGGATCGACGCGCAGGAAGGCCAGCACCAGCAGCACGAAGATCGCTTCCTCGACCAGCGGCCGGAACAGCGCGGAGAGCGGCGGCAGCATCAGTCCGAGCAGGGCGCTGATCGCGACGGCCCGGGTGCCCTGGCGTCCGAGCCAGGCGAGAAGGGAGAGCGGCAGGGCGAGCGCCGGCATGTCGGAAGGCACTTTCCGGAGAGCCTGCGGGCACCTGGAACGGCGCCGGGCGGGAGAGATTTCAGGGCCTTGAGTATCGCGGAGAGCGTCTTCCACTTGCAAGGCGATTGTGAACAGTGTCGAAAAGCGTATGCGCAGCTTCGACGCAATCGTTCTTGGCGCCGGCATCACCGGCACGAGTGCCGCCCTGCACCTGCAGGGGCGGGGGCTGCGCGTGGCGCTGATCGACCGCGATGCGCCGGGCGAGGACGCGACGCGCGGCAATGACGGGCTGATCGGCCGCGACGGCTATTCGGCGCTGGCCGTGCCGCTCGGCCTGCCGGGGATCCTGGCCGGCGCGCTGACCCGGCGCCACGGCCTCGGCATCGATTCGCGCTCGCTGCCCGATCTTGCCCGCTTCTTCGCCGAGGCGCGCCTTGCCGCCCGGCCGTCGAGCGCGGCGCGCGCCGCGCGGGCGCTGGCCCCCTTGCAGGCGGTGGCGGCGGCCGAGCATCTGGCGCTGGCGCGGGCGGCCAGCGCCCTGCGCTTCTTCCGCCGCACCGGCTGGATCAAGCTGCTGCGCTCGCGGCGGGCGTGCGAGCTTGCCGAGGTGGACCGGCACTTCGCCCGCATCCTCGGCGTGCCTTATGTCGATCTCGACGCGGTGGAGATCGTCCGGCTGGAGCCGCATCTGCGCTCGCTGGAGGAAGCGGCGATCTACTGGCCGGAAAGCCAGTCGGTGTCCTCGCCCGGCGGCGTCACCAGGGCCTATGGCCGGCTGTTCCGCGAGCGCGGCGGCGATGTGGAGATCGGCGATGCCGGCTCGCTCCTCGACACGCGGCAGGGCTTTGCCCTGCGCACCGTGCGCGGCGAGGTCGGCGCGCCGATCGTCGTGCTGGCCTTGGGAGCGGGCGTGTCGCCGGTGCTGGCGCGTTTCGGCCTCGGCCTACCGCTTGCCGCCTGCCGCAGCTATCACCGGCATTTCCGCGCCGTCTCCGGCGTGTCGCTGGCCCGTCCGGTCACCGACCAGGAGGGTGGCTTCACGCTGACGCCGATGGAGCGCGGGCTGCGGCTGGTCGGCGGCACGGAGCTGATGTCGCCGGCGCGGGCGCTGGGCGCGGCACCGCTGCGCGCCAACGCCCTGCAGCGGGCGGGCGCGGCGGCAAAGGCGCTGCTGCCGCTCGGGTCCGTGGTGGAGGAGCGGCCGGCGGCGGGCGTGCGCGTCTTCGTGCCGGACCAGTTGCCCATTGTCGGCGAGATGCCGGGCATGCCCGGCCTGTGGCTGTCGGTCGGGCACATGCGCGACGGCTTTTCCCTCGCCCCGGCGATGGCGCGGCTCCTCGCCGATCTCGTCACCGACATGATGCCGCTTGCCGACCCGCAGCCCTATTCGCCCTCGCGCTTTCTCGTCGGCTAGGGCCGCCTCCTCACGGTCTCTCAGCCGCGCGCGGCGAACGCCTCCATCAGGCCCTGATAGTCCTCCGGCGGCGGAAAGCCCGCGTAGCTGCGGGCGACGGGAAGCTCGACCCAGTCGAGCTTTTCCGCCGTCATCGTCTCGATGAAGGGTCGGCTCCAGCGCGGCACGTCGAACATGGTCGGGCGCACGTTGACGAAAGCGTCGAAGCCGCTCACGCGGGTGAACATCCAGGTCATGCAATGCGGGCAGAAATAATGGTCGAGCTGCGGGCCCCGCAGGCCGCCCTTGACCGGCTCGCCGGCCACCACGCGGAAGGCTTCGGCCGGTATCATCGCCGACAGCGAGAAGGCGCTGGAGCTCATCTTCTGGCAGCCGTGGCAGTGGCAGGCCGCCGTCATGATCGGCTCCGCCGCGATCTCAATCGCCGTCGCGCCGCAGCGGCAGGTTCCCGTCAGCGGCTTGGCAGTCTGGTCCATCATCCTGTCCTCTTGTCGACATCGCCGCACCCGATCGCGGCATCGCAGGCAACGCCCGCGCGCCGCCACTGTGCCCTGTCGGTGTGCAGGGTCAAGCGGTTGCGACGGCTGGAGGGGGCGCAGGCATGCCTGCGCGAACCCCACGCTCAGCCTGTCGTCCCGGTTTCGGCACAGCCGAAGACCGGGCCCAGTAACCCCAGGTCGCGCGGCTCCGGCCGAGGCGGGCGCCGGAAGGCCTCAGGCTGCTGCTTTCGCACAACCATGAGACCCAGCGGATACTGGACGCCTGCCTGCGCAGGCGTGACAGCCGTGGAGGCGGCGATGCGCTCCCGCCTCATGCCTGCTGGGGATGCCATTGGCTCCCGGCTCTCCGGCTTCGCCTGCGGCCGGGATGACCTCCGAGAGGGAGGCGGTGCCTTGCATCCCCACGGCCGTCACCCCGAGAAAGTGGCTGGCACGACCTCGCATCCCCTCGGCCGTCACCCCGGCCGCAGGCGAAGCCGGAGAGCCGGGGGCCATTCGTTCCCAGAGCGGCGGCGAGGACACGTCCGCGCGAACCCCACGCTCAGCCTGTCGTCCCGGTTTCGGCACAGCCGAAGACCGGGCCCAGGTGCCCCAGGTCGCGCGGCTCCAGCCGAGGCGGGCGCCGGAAGGCCGGTGGCTGCTAGCTTCGCTCCCACCTCTCCCCGCGTCATCCCCGCCCCCGTCCCTCACGTCTCGCGAATCGGCAGCGCCACCGTGTGCTTCACCGTGCTGACGACAATGCGCGACTGCACGTCGGAAACCAGCGTGTTGTCGAGCAGCTTCAGCCGCAGGAAGTCGTCATAGGCCTTGATGTCGCTGGCGACGACCTTGATCAGGTAGTCGACCGCGCCGGTGATGCGCTCGCAGATCACCACCTCCGGCCAGCGCTGCAGCAGCTTGTCGAAGGTCTCCATGTTCTCGCGGCTGGGCACCGCCAGCTTGACGAAGGCATAGGCGACGAAGCCGAGGCCGACCGCTTCCCGGTCGACCACCGCGACGACCTGGCGGATCACGCCGGTCTCCTTGAGCTTCTTGATGCGCCGCCAGCAGGGGGTCTGGCTCATGCCCGCCTCGCGGGCGACTTCGGCGATGGAGAGGGAGGCATCGCGTTGCAGGATCTGCAGCACGCGAATGTCGGAAGGATCCAGAAGGTTTTTTTCGCTCATGTGGTGTCGAGGGGAAATTCCGTGCCGTTATATGGGTTGTTTGCGGCAGGATAGCACAGAATTTCGCCAAAAGAAGGAGCATATTGGAGGGTAGAACACCGCGCCGGGCGCGGGCCTTTCGGCCCCCTTGCGTGGACCCACCCCGACGGAAGAGGAGGCCGTCCCATGAACGCCATCACGCGCTCTGTCTCCCTCGACGACAAATATGTGGCCGATCGCGGCCGTGTCTACCTGACCGGAATCCAGGCCCTCGTGCGCCTCGCGCTCGACCAGTCCCGGCGCGACCGGGCGCGCGGGCTGAAGACCGGCGGTTTCGTCTCCGGCTATCGCGGCTCGCCGCTCGCCGGCTTCGACACCGAGCTTACCCGCGCGAAGCGTCACCTTGCCCCCGCCGACATCGTCTTCAAGCCCGGCGTCAACGAGGAGCTTGGCGCCACCGCCGTATGGGGCAGCCAGAAGGTCGCCCATCACGGCAAGGGCAGCGACTATGACGGCGTCTTCGGCATCTGGTACGGCAAGGCGCCGGGCGTCGACCGGGCCGGCGACGTGCTGCGCCAGGCCAATGCCAGCGGCACGGCCGCCCATGGCGGCGTGCTCGCGCTCGCAGGCGACGACCACCTCGCCAAGTCCTCGATCCTGCCGGCGCAGTCGGAATTCTTCTTCCAGCATGTCGAGATGCCGGTGCTCAACCCGTCCGACATCCAGGACGTGCTCGATTACGGGCTGCACGGCCTGGCGCTGTCGCGCTTCAGCGGGCTGTGGAGCGGGCTGATCTGCCTTGCCGACACGATGGATGCCTCGGCGACGATCTCGGTCGATCCGACGCGGCTCGATTTCGTCGTTCCCGAGGACCGCGACCCGCGCCGGCACGACGATCTCAACCGGGTGATGCTGCTCGGCAATCGCCTCGAGACCGAGCGGCTGCTGCGCGACGTGCGCATTCCCGCGGCGCGCGCCTATGTGCGGGCCAACGGGCTCGACCGCGTCGCCTTCGGCGCCAGCCGGGCGCGCATCGGCATCGTTGCCACCGGCAAGGCCTATCGCGACCTGCGGCAGGCGTTCGAACTGATCGGCCTCACCGAGGAGCGGGCCCGCGACATCGGCCTTGCCATCTACAAGGTGGCGATGCCCTGGCCGCTGGAGCCGATCGGCCTGTCGAATTTCGCTCGCGGGCTGGAGCGGCTGCTCGTCGTCGAGCACAAGCGCGCCTTCCTGGAGCCGCAGATCAAGGAGATCGCCTATGGCTGGCCGGACCATGCCCGTCCGGCGATCTGGGGCAAGATGACGCCGCATGGCAGCCCCTTCCTCTCCGACCTTCTGGAACTTGCCGTCGCCGAGATCATCCCGGCGCTGCTCGCCTTCCTGCCGCACGACTTCGTCACCGCCGAGATGCGCGCCGTCGCCGAGCGGATGAACCGGCAGGTGATGTGGTCGCAGGGCCATGCCGAGCGCGCCGCGCGGGTGCCGTATTTCTGCTCCGGCTGCCCGCATTCCTCCTCCACCGTGGTGCCGGAGGGCGCGCGCGCCATGCCGGGCATCGGCTGCCATGCGATGACCGAGATCCCCGGCCGCACCACCGACGGCCAGATCGCCATGGGCGGCGAGGGCGTGTTGTGGGTCGGCCAGGCCGATTTCGCCCGCGACAGGCATGTCTTCGCCAATGTCGGCGACGGCACCTATTTCCACTCCGGTATCCTGGCGATCCGCCAGGCCGTCGCCTCCAAGGTGCCGATCACCTACAAGATCCTCTACAACGACGCGGTGGCGATGACCGGCGGCCAGCCGGTCGACGGCACCTTGACCGTGCCGCAGCTCACCCGGCAGTTGGAGGCCGAAGGCGTCGAGCGCGTCGTCGTCGTCAGCGAAGAGCCGGACGCCTATCTCGGTCGCCACGACCTTGCGCCGGGCAGCGAGGTGTTCCACCGCGACGAGCTGATGCGCGTGCAGGAGGAGCTGCAACAGGTCGCCGGCGTCACCGTGCTGATCTACGACCAGACCTGCGCGGCCGAAAAGCGCCGCCGCCGCAAGCGCGGCAGCCTCGCCGATCCCGACATGCGCCTGTTCATCAACGAGCGGGTCTGCGAGGGCTGCGGCGACTGTTCGGTGCAGTCGAACTGCATCTCCGTCGAGCCGCTGGCGACGCCCTTCGGCGAGAAGCGGCGGATCAACCAGTCCTCCTGCAACAAGGATTTTTCCTGCGCCAAGGGCTTCTGCCCGTCCTTCGTCGAGGTGGAGGGCGCTTCGCTGCGCCGGGCCGCGGCGGCGGGGCTCGATCTTGCAGCGCTCATCGCCGACCTGCCCGAGGCGGAGGTCGCCGGGCTTGAGACGACGCTCAACCTGCTGATCGCCGGCATCGGCGGGGGCGGCGTCACCACCACGGCGGCGGTGCTGGCCATGGCCGCCCATGTCGACGGCAAGCAGGCCTCGACGCTGGACATGACCGGCCTTGCCCAGAAGGGCGGTCCGGTGACTTCGCATCTGCGCTTTTCCACTGCGGACCGGGCCATCGAGGGGCCGCGCATCCCGACCGCCAGCCTCGACGTGCTGCTCGCCTCCGACATGGTGGTGGCGACCAATGCCGAGCAGCTTGCGCTGATCGACCGGCAGCGCACGGCGGGCTTCGCCAATTCGCGCGTTGCGCCGACGGCCGAATTCGTGATGAAGCAGACGCTCTCCTTCGACGAGGCGCGGATGCTGAAGACGCTGGAGGAGGCCTGCCCGCTGTTCGCCGGTCACGACAGTGCCCGCATCGCCGAGGCGCTGTTTGGCGATGCGATCTATGCCAACATGATGCTGGTCGGCATGGCGCATCAGGCCGGCCGCCTACCGCTTTCGACCAGCGCGCTCGACACCGCCATCCGCCTCAACGGCGCGGCGGTCGACAAGAATCTCTCCGCCTTCCATGCCGGCCGGGTGCTGTTCGCGGCACCGGACAAGATCCTGTCGGCGCTGCCGGCGGCGAATGCCGTCGATCCGGCGAAGGAGATGGATCTCGACACGCGGATCGCCTTCCTCGGCAATGAGCTTGCCGCCTATCAGGACGGGCCTTATGCGCAGCGCTTCCGCGAGGCGGTGGCGAAGGTGCGCGCCGCCGACGAGCGCGCCGGCAACGGCACTATGCGGCTGACGCGCACGCTCGCCGAGGGGCTTTACCGGGCGATGGCCTACAAGGACGAGTACGAGGTCGCGCGGCTTTATTCGCAGCCCGACTTCCGCGCCCGGCTGGAGGCGCAGTTCGACAGTCCGCGCAAGCTCAAGGTGCTCTTGGCGCCGCCGCTGATCTCGCGCACGCTCGATGCGCGCACCGGGCGCCCGCGCAAGATCGCCTTCGGCCCGTGGATCTTCACCGCCTTCCGCCTGCTGGCAAGGGCGAAGCGCCTGCGCGGCACTGCCTTCGATCCGTTCGGCCGCACCGAAGAGCGGCGGATGGAGCGGGAGTTCGCCAGCCTCTGCCTTGCCGATGCCGGGCGCATCGCCGGTCTCGTCGGCACGGCGAACTACGGCCTGCTGGTGGAGCTTGCCCGCATTGCCGATACGGTGCGCGGCTTCGGGCCGGTGAAGGAGGCGAACCACGCCAAGGCGATGGCCCGGCGCGCGGCGCTGCTCGCCCAGCTTGCGCCGCAGGGCGAGGGCGCGCCGATCCTGGAGGCGGCGGAGTAGCCTGTCAGGACTTTGCGCCGAAGCGCTCAGCCCAGGTCGGGAGCAGGTCGCCGGGGGCGGGGCTGGCCGCATGGACCGCGCGGGCGATCGCCCGGCTCATCACCGCGGCGGCCACCGCGCCGATCTCCACCGTCTCGGCGAGGGGATCGCGCATCTCGCGCGCCGCCGTTGAGGCCGCGAAGATCAGGTCGCCGTCGAGCGGCGTATGCGCCGGCCACAGCGCGCGGGCGAAGCCGTCATGGGTCGCGACCGCCAGCCGCTGCAGCTCGGCCTTGGAGAGCGCCAGGTCCGTCGCAATGATGGCGATGGTGGTGTTGGCCCCCTCGCTGAGGCCGTCGAGCTTGGTGCGCGGCCGGTCGGGCAGGGCGGGCAGTGCCGCCGGCCAGCCGAGGCCGCCGAATTCGCTCCCCTTCTCGAAGGGCGCGGCCCAGAAATGCGGGCCGTCCCCCAGCACCGCGCTGCCGAGCGCATTGACCGCGACCAGCGCGCCGATCGTCGCCCCTGAGGACAGCGTCGCCGAGGCCGAGCCGAGGCCACCTTTCAGCGTTGCCGTCGTCGCGCCGGCGCCGGCGCCATGGCTGCCGATCTCGAAATCCGGGGAGGCCTCGGCCAGCGCCTTGCGGCCGAGCGCGCCATAGGGGTTGGTGTCGCCCCAGTCCTTGTCGCCGCCATTGAGCAGGTCGAAGAGGATCGCCCCCGGCACGATCGGCACGCGCGCCGTGCCCACCGCAAAGCCGCGCCCTTGCGCGGCCAGCGCCATCTGCACACCGGAGGCCGCATCGAGCCCGAAGGCCGAGCCGCCCGACAGCACCAGCGCGTCGACGCTTTCCACCGTGAAGCGCGGATCGAGCAGCGCCGCCTCACGGGTACCCGGCGCCCCGCCATGGATCGCCACGGAAGCGCGCAGCGGCGCGTCGGCGGTGAGTACCGTAACGCCGGATTTCAGGCGCTCGCAGGCGGCATTGCCGACCGCAAGGCCCGGCACGTCGGTGATCAGGTTGCGCAAGGAAGCCTCGTCCGGTTGGGGCGCGTCAGATGCGGTGATAGGCGCGGTCGAGATAGATCAGCGCCGGCCCGCGCGCGCCGAGCTCGATACCGACGATCTCGCCGAAGATCACCGAATGGGTGCCGATCTCGCTGACTTCCGTCACCCGGCAGTCGAGCGCGACGCGCGCCCCGCGCAGGATCGGCGAGCCGGTCACCAGCCTGTGCCAGTCGGCCAGCGCGAATCGGTCGTCGAAGGCAAGGTCGCCCTTGCCGGCGAAGGCGTCGGACAGGTCCTGCGCCTCGGCCGGCAGCGTGTTGATGGCGAAGAGGCCATTCGCCTTGATCGCCGCGTTGATGCGGGCCTGGCGGTTGACGCAGACCAGCACCGTCGGCGGGGCGTCGGAGACCGAGGTGACGGCCGAGACGGTGGTGCCGCCGCGTCCGGCCGGCCCATCGGTGGTGGCGATGTGGACGGCGGCGCCGAGCCGGCTCATCGCCTCGCGAAAGGCGAAGCGGTCGACCGGCTGCGCGCCGTCGCCGCCGATGCCTCCCGTCCTGAAGGCCGAGCTGTTCGTCATGTCGTCCCCTCCGGTCCTACGGCCATGCTTATGGCCCGACCGTGCCCGTCCCTGTTGCTGCGCCAAGGCCGGCGCCTTTCAAGCGTGATGCTAACCTAGGGCGGTTTCAAAGTGGTTTCACGGGGCGGCGTGCGGATTTTCGGCGCGTCCGGGGGCTGGCGTGCCGGCGACGCCGCCCGGCATCCGCTCGGCGATCCATTCGATGAAGCGCTGGGCGGCCGGCCCCGGCGGCTGGGTGGCGGTCAGCCAGTAGCCGCGGTCGCGGCTGCCCAGCGTGTCGGTGAGCGGGATCAGGTCGCCGCGCTGCAGCTCCGCCTCGATCATCGTTTCGACGCACAGCGCCACCCCGTGGCCAGCGACCACGGCGCTGACCAGCAGGTTGAAGTCGTTGAACACGGGCCCTTGGCCGGCGAGGTCCTGCGGCAGGCCGTTTTCCGCCAGCCAGTCGCGCCAGTCCTTGCGGGTCTCGTCATGCAGCAGGCGGGCGCCGGCGAGCTTTTCCGGCGTGTCGAAGGGGCCGTGCGCGGCGAGATGCGCCGGGCTGCAGACCGGCCTTGTGTGGCCGGACAGGAGCCGCAGCCGCACCGCGTAGCGGTCGGCCACCGGCGGCGTGTCGAACCAGTCGATGGAAATGTCGGCGTCCTGCGCCAGCCCGTGCTGGGCGTAGAGCAGGCTGAGCCGCAGGTTCGGCGCCACTTCCGCGAAGTCGACGAGACGGGGGATCAGATATCGCGTGCCGAAGGAGGGCACGCAGGCGATGGACAGTTCCGGCCGGCGCACCGTTTCCAGCACGTCGTGGCAGACCTCGCCGATGCGTTGCAGCGCGCCCTGGGTCGCGTCGGCGATGCGCTCGGCCTCCGCCGTCAGCTCGACGCGGCGTCCGACGCGCCGGACCAAGGCGACGCCGAACCAGTCCTCCAGATTGCGCAGATGATGGCTGACGGCGGCATGGGTGACGCCGAGTTCGTCGGCGGCCAGGCCGACCCGGCCGGTCTGGGCGAGGGCCGCCAAGGCCCTGAGCGCATTGAGGGGAGGGAGGGGGGCATTGCTCATCGTTAGTTTTTCTAACGATCATGTCGGTAAGTTTCAATTGAAACTGTCGTTTCCTTGTGACTTTTTTCCCCAACGTTAACGGTGCGCAGGGAGGAGCCACGCAGCCGCTTCGATATCCCGCCATGGATCTGTCCGCTTCCTGCCGGGCGCGCCTCGCGCGCCGCGGCGCGTCGCCGGACGGTATTTTCCGCGCGGGGAAGGCTTGCGGCGCAGTGGAGGAACAATCGCATTCCGTTTGCCGGGCAAGAGGAAAGATGTTCTTTTCTAAGTGTCGGATTTCGAGGGGAATTGTGCCGCCCACAGGGGCTTGGTAAGGAAATGACATCATGCACAGCCGCGCTGTCGGCGGTGCTGCGGACTGAGAACGGCGAAGCCGCCAGTCCTTCAGGGGGACCACAGGGCCTATGGACTACTTTATCCAGCAATTGATCAATGGCGTAACGCTCGGGTCGATCTACGGCCTGATCGCCATTGGCTACACGATGGTCTACGGGATCATCGGCATGATCAACTTCGCCCATGGAGATATCTTCATGGTCGGATCCTTCATCGCGCTCATCGTCATCATCGCGCTCGGCATCACCGCGGCTACGCCCTTGCTGCTGCTGATCCTGGCGCTCGGCCTGGTGCTGGTCATCGCCATGGCGCTGACCGCCGTCTGGGGCTGGACGGTGGAGCGGATCGCCTACCGGCCGCTGCGCGGCTCCTTCCGCCTGGCGCCGCTGATCACCGCCATCGGCGCCTCGATCGCGCTGCAGAACTTCGTGCAGATCTCGCAGGGCGCGCGCACCAAGCCGCTGCAGCCGCTGCTGGGCGGCAACATCAAGCTGTGGGAGACGGTCGGCCCCGGCGGCAATTTCGTCGTCCAGATCAGCTATATGCAGATCCTGATCATCGTCGCGACGGTGCTGCTGATGGCCGGCTTCACCTTCCTGATCACCAGGACGCCGCTCGGCCGCGCCCAGCGGGCCTGCGAACAGGACCGCAAGATGGCGGCGCTGCTCGGCGTCAATGTCGACCGGACGATCTCGCTGACCTTCGTCATGGGTGCGTCGCTGGCCGCCGTCGCCGGCCTGATGTTCCTGCTCTATTATGGCGTCATCGACTTCTATATCGGCTTCCTGGCCGGCGTTAAGGCCTTCACCGCGGCCGTGCTCGGCGGCATCGGCTCTCTGCCCGGCGCCATGCTCGGCGGTCTGCTGATCGGCCTCATCGAGACCTTCTGGTCCGGCTACTTCTCCCTTGAATACAAGGATGTCGCCGCGTTCTCGATCCTCGCCATCGTGTTGATCTTCATGCCCGAGGGGCTCCTGGGCAAACCCGAAGTCGAGAAGGTCTGAGACCATGGCCGCACAGAAACAGGATTTGCTCGCCGGCTCCGTGAAGGACGCCGCCCTGGGCGCGCTGGTCGCTTTCGGCCTGTTCGCCATGCTCATCGGCATGAAGACCGAGGTCGGGATCGGCGGACTGTCGATCCAGTACCGCTGGAGCGCCGTCGCCATTGCCGTCGGCATCGTCTTCTTCGGCCGTCTGGCGCTCAATCTCTTCGTCTGGAAGAGTGAGAGGCCGGTCACCGGCTTCCTGAGCGGGCTGGTGCCCAGCCAGGCGTCCGCCTCCCGCTTCTCCCACCTGATCACGCCGCTGCTGTTCCTGCTCGCCGTGACCCTGCCGTTCCTGCTGATGTATTTCCTCGGCACGCGCGGCTCGCGGCAGTATCTGGACCTGGCGATCCTCGTCACCACCTATGTGATGCTCGGCTGGGGCCTCAACATCGTGGTCGGCCTCGCCGGCCTGCTCGACCTCGGCTATGTCGCCTTCTACGCGGTCGGCGCCTATTCCTACGCGCTGCTGGCCCAGTATTTCGGCTTTTCGTTCTGGATCTGCCTGCCGCTCGCGGGCATCCTCGCCGCCTTCTGGGGCATCATCCTCGGCTTCCCGGTGCTGCGTTTGCGGGGCGACTATCTCGCCATCGTGACGCTGGCCTTCGGCGAGATCATCCGCGTGGTGCTGCTCAACTGGTACGAGTTCACCGGCGGGCCGAACGGGCTCTCCGGTATTCCCCGTCCCAGCTTCTTCGGCCTGGAGTTCGAGCGCGGCGAGGGCGGCTTTGCCCACTTCTTCGGGCTGGAGTTCAACTCCATCCACCGCATCGTCTTCCTCTACTACCTGATCCTGGTGATGGCGCTGGTGACCAATTTCGTCACCATGCGGCTGCGCAAGCTGCCGGTCGGGCGGGCCTGGGAGGCCTTGCGCGAGGACGAGATCGCCTGCCGTTCGCTCGGCATCAACACCACCAACACCAAGCTGACCGCCTTTGCGATCGGCGCCATGTTCGGCGGCTTCGCGGGCTCCTTCTTCGCCACCCGTCAGGGCTTCGTGTCGCCGGAGAGCTTCACCTTCATCGAATCGGCGGTGATCCTGGCGATCGTCGTGCTCGGCGGCCTCGGCTCGCAGATCGGCGTCGTCATCGCCGCGGTGGTGATGATCGGCGGCTTCGAGTTCTTCCGTCAGTTCGAGGAGTACCGGATGCTGGTGTTCGGCCTGTTGATGGTCGTCATCATGGTGTGGAAGCCGCGCGGCCTGATCTCGACCCGCGCTCCCTCCATCGCGCTTGACCGCAAGAAGGCCAAGGGCATTTCCGCCGATCTGGTTCAGGAGGGCCACGGATGACCCGCTGGAACAACGATCCCGTCCTTCGCATCGAACACGTGACCATGCGCTTCGGCGGCCTGACCGCGGTGCACGACCTCTCGTTCAATGTCGGGCGCGGCGACATCACCGCCCTGATCGGACCCAACGGCGCCGGCAAGACCACGGTCTTCAACTGCGCCACCGGCTTCTACAAGCCGACCGAGGGGCGCATCACCATGAAGCGCCACACCGGTGAGCACTACCTGCTGGAGCGGATGCCCGACTTCAAGATCTCGGCCGAGGCCGGGGTCGCGCGCACCTTCCAGAACATCCGCCTGTTCGGCGGCATGACCTTGCTGGAAAACCTGATGGTGGCGCAGCACAACCCGCTGATGGTGGCCTCCGGCTACACCGTCGGCGGCCTGCTCGGCATCGGCGGTTTCCGCAAGGCGGAGGCCGGCGCGGTGGAGCGGGCCAAGTATTGGCTCGAGCGCACCAATCTGATCGACCGGGCCGACGCGCCGGCGGCGGACCTGCCCTATGGCGACCAGCGGCGGCTGGAGATCGCCCGCGCCATGTGCACCATGCCGGAGCTGCTGTGCCTCGACGAGCCGGCGGCGGGCCTCAATCCGCGCGAGAGCGCGGAGCTGAACACGCTGCTCCACTACATCCGCGACGAGCACAAGACCTCAGTGCTGCTGATCGAGCACGACATGTCGGTGGTCATGGAAATCTCCGACCATGTGGTGGTGCTCGACTATGGCGAGAAGATCTCCGACGGCACGCCGGACGAGGTGAAGAACGACCCGAAGGTCATTGCCGCCTATCTCGGCGTTGCCGATGACGAGGTCGAACAGGTGGAAGAAGAGGTGGGCCTGTGAGCGAGAACCAACCCCTCCTCCAGATTCGCGGTGTCGAGACCTACTACGGCAAGATCGTTGCCCTGCGCGGCGTCGACATGGATGTCAACGAGGGCGAGATCGTCACCCTGATCGGCGCCAACGGCGCCGGCAAGTCGACCCTGATGATGACGATCTGCGGCACGCCGCAGGCGCGCAACGGCACGATCCACTACAACGGCATCGACATCACCCGCATGCCGACGCACGAGATCATGCGGATGGACATCGCCCAGTCGCCGGAAGGTCGCCGCATCTTCCCGCGCATGTCGGTGATGGAGAACCTGCAGATGGGCGCGGCGGTGGTCGACCCGAAGCACTTTTCCGGTGATCTGGAAAAGGTCTTCGCCCTGTTCCCCCGTCTCAAGGAGCGGCGGGAGCAGCGCGGCGGCACGCTGTCGGGCGGCGAGCAGCAGATGCTGGCGATCGCCCGCGCCCTGATGGGCCGGCCGCGGCTGCTGCTGCTCGACGAGCCGTCCCTCGGCCTGGCGCCGCTGATCGTCAAGCAGATCTTCGACGCCATCGCCGAGCTCAACCGCAAGGAGGGCCTCACCGTCTTCCTGGTCGAGCAGAACGCCTATCACGCCCTCAAGCTGGCGCATCGCGGCTATGTGATGGTCAACGGCGTCATCACCATGTCGGGCACCGGCAAGGAGCTGCTGTCGAGGGAAGAGGTCAAGGCGGCCTATCTCGAAGGCGGCCGGCACTGATCCGGCGGCCGCCGGCGCCTCGGCCCGGCGGCCCGAACCCGTGTTCTCATTCTCGCCGGCACCTGCGCCCCATGGGGCCGGGCCGGCGGCCAACGGGAGGTCCTGATGGGATTCCTCTATGACACGACCCTGGCGGGGTTCATCATCCTGACGCTGACGCTCGGCGGCGCCGCCGCCTGGTCCACGGGCCGGGCCTGCGCGCTCACCTGGCGTCCGCTCTTCGTCCTGGTCTGGTTCATCTTCCTGCTGTCGCTGGCGGTGCGCTTCCTCAGCTTCGCGCTTTATGGCGGCACGCTGCTGTCGGTGCAGCACTGGCTGATCGCCTTCGTCTATCTGGTGGCGCTGGCGCTCGCCGGCTGGCGGGTGACGCGCACCAATCAGATGACCAGCCAGTATCGCTGGCTCTACGAGAAGACCAGCCCGTTCGGCTGGCGGCTGCGTCCGGGTAAGGACGACAGCATCGCCTGACACAGCATCGTCTGACGAGGCACGTTTCGCGGGAGGGTGCGCCTTTCCGCCGCGGAATCCGAAACGCTCGACTTTGCAAAAAAAGGCGATAGTGTTTCGGTACATGGCCGCTCCGGAAGGGGCGGCAGCGGGCGCAAAGCCCGCAAGACCAGAGTGGTTCAGCACCGGTCCGGGGTGGACCGGGAATGCATCTGGAGCAAGGGGAGACTACCTTATGAAGAAGCTTCTTTTGGCGAGCGTTGCCACCGTCGCGGGCCTCGGCCTGTCGAGCGCGGCAATGGCCGACATCGTCATCGCGACCGCCGGTCCGATGACCGGTCAGTACGCCTCGTTCGGCGCGCAGATGAAGGCCGGTGCCGAGCAGGCGATCGAGGACATCAACGCGGCGGGCGGCATCAACGGCGAGAAGCTGGTGCTGCAGGTCGGTGACGATGCCTGCGATCCGAAGCAGGCCGTGGCGGTTGCCAACCAGTTCGTCGGTTCGGGCGTCGTCTTCGTCGCCGGCCACTTCTGCTCGGGTTCGTCGATCCCGGCCAGCCAGGTCTATGCCGAGGAGGGTATCGTCCAGATCTCTCCGGCCTCGACCAACCCGAAGTTCACCGACGAGCGTCCGGGCCCGGGCGTGTTCCGCACCTGCGGCCGTGACGACCAGCAGGGCCAGGTGGCCGGTGCCTTCCTCGCCGAGAAGTTCGGCGACAAGAACATCGCCATCATCCACGACAAGACCGCCTACGGCAAAGGCCTTGCCGACGAGACCAAGAAGTACATGAACGAGGCCGGCAAGCAGGAAGCCCTCTACGAGGCCTATACGGCCGGCGAGAAGGACTACACCGCGCTCGTCTCCAAGCTGAAGTCCGAGAACATCGACGTGCTCTATGTCGGCGGCTACCACACGGAAGCCGGCCTCATCAAGCGCCAGATGGCCGAGCAGGGCATGAGCACCATCCTCGTCTCGGGTGACGCGCTGGTCACCGACGAGTACTGGTCGATCACCGGCGACGTCGGTGCCGGCACGCTGATGACCTTCTCGCCGGATCCGCGCAAGAGCGAGATCGCGCAGCCGGTCGTCGCCGCGCTCGAGGCCGCCGGCCGCACCGCCGAGGGCTACTCGCTCTACACCTATGCCGCGATCCAGGCCTGGGCCGAGGCCGCCAAGGCCGCCGGTTCCACCGACTTCGACGCGGTGGTCGGCAAGCTGAACGAGATGGAGTTCGCCACCGTTCTCGGCAACCTCTCCTTCAACGACGTGGGCGACGTGACCCTGCCGGGCTACGTCTTCTACGAGTGGAAGGACGGCAACTACGACTACATGCAGTAAGCCTTTCGGCTGACTGCTGATTTTCGCCCCGCCCGGTTCGTCCGGGCGGGGTTTTTCGTGTTTCGGACCTCAAGATCGGCCGGCGCGTAAACCTTAACCGGTAACCATGCGAATCGATTCGCGGCGGCGATTCCCGCAAACCCTTTAACCGCCAGCGCCAATGCGTAAATATTCGGTAAACCAATACCGGAGTGGGCGATGGGCAAGGTGGTCTGGGGGATGGTCGCCATCTACATGGCGATCGGGGTGGCGCTGTGGAGCCATTCGGCATGGGCCGCGCCGGAGCTCGTCGCCTTTGCCGACGCCCGTGTCGCGCCGGGCACCATCGTCATCCGCAACAGCGAGAAGCGGCTCTATCTGGTGCAGCCGGGCGGCACCGCCCTGCGCTATTCGGTGGCCGTGGGCAAGCGCGGCAAGGCCTGGGCGGGGCGCACCTATATCACCGGCATGCATGTGCGTCCGGCCTGGGCGCCGCCCGCCGACGTCAAGCGCGACCTGCCGCATCTGCCTAGGGTGATCGCGGGCGGAGCGCCGAACAATCCGATGGGCGTTGCGGCGATGACGCTCGCCGGGGGCGAATACGCCATCCACGGCACCAACCGGCCGGACTCGATCGGCCGTCCGGTGTCCTATGGCTGCATCCGCATGCACAATCGCGACATCGCCGACCTGTTCCGCCGGGTCGGCGTCAACACGCCGGTGATTGCCGTCAACTGATCGCGGTCAACTGACGCTTCCGTCAGCCGAGCCGCGCCGGGGGCGCCGTCTCCATCGGCCGGGCCAGCGTCGCGTCCTTGCGCGTCATGTCGACGAGGCCGGCGCCGAGCACCATCAAGGTCGCGGCGCCGAGCACGAAGACGATCAGCGCCGGCAGCAGCAGCCGCGCGCGCCGGGGGCGGGCGGGGTCATGGGGCTCGGTCAGTCGCATCTCGTCCGTCCAGCGATCTGTCTGCGCTTTCTCCGCTTTCTCTGACAAAGACATGGCGACGGTCTTGGTGAGATCAAGTCCTTCTCCCGGCTCTGCCTTCTCTCGACTGTTCACATTTACGTAATTTTCCCGAGAACCTTCCGATTCCCCTGCGACAGAAGCGCGCCGCGCGCGCGGGCCTTGCCGGCGGGACGGCGGGCCTGCACTGTGGGGGCACTGTGGGGGCACTGTGGGGGGGCACTGTGTGCGGATCGAAGATTGGGGGATCGGGCGAATGATCGGGGCCCTGACGCTGATATTGTGCTGCCAGCTTGCCGGCGAACTTGCGGTCACGGCGAGCGGGCTGCCGGTGCCGGGGCCGGTGCTCGGCATGATCCTTCTGTTCCTGCTGCTCGCCGTCCGCGGCGGGGTGGGGGAGGATCTCGGCCGGGTCGGCGATGCGCTGCTCAAGAACCTGGCGCTGCTCTTCGTGCCGGCCGGCGTCGGCGTCGTCGTGCATCTCGGCCTGATCGGGCGCGAGGGGCTGGCGATCACCGCCGCGCTCGTCGTCTCCACCTTGCTGACGGTGCTGGTCACCGGCCTTGTCATGAGCCGGCTGGCGCGGCGGGAGGCGGACGGCCCCTCCGGTCCCGAGGCAGGCGCGCCATGAGCGAGCCGCTGTCGCAGATCTGGGTCTATCTCTCGGCGAGCCCGCTTGCCGCGCTGACGCTCACCCTTGCCGCCTATCAGCTCGGCTTTTTCCTCTACCGCCGGGCCGGCTTTCACCCCCTGGTCAATCCGGTGCTGGTCGCGGTGCTGCTGATCGGCGCCGTGCTGCTTGTCAGCGGCACCGCCTATCCGGTCTATTTCGACGGCGCCAAGTTCGTGCACTTTTTGCTGGGGCCGGCGACGGTGGCGCTCGCCATTCCGCTCTATCGCCAGTTCGCGCGGGTGCGCCGCTCGGCGCTGGCCATCGGCGTCAGCCTGCTGGCCGGCTCGCTCACCGCCGCGCTCTCGGCGCTGGCGGTCGCCTCGCTGCTCGGCGCCTCGCGCCAGACGCTGGCCTCGCTGGCGCCGAAATCCGCCACCGCGCCGGTCGCCATGGGCATTGCCGAGCCGCTCGGCGGGCTGCCCTCGCTCACCGCCGTCCTGGTCATCCTCACCGGCATCCTGGGCGCGGCGCTCGGGCCGCTGGTGCTGGATCTGGCGCGCATTCGCGACTGGCGGGCGCGCGGCTTTGCCATCGGCACGGCCGCCCATGGCATCGGCACCTCGCGCGCGTTGCTGGTCAACGAGACCGCCGGCGCCTTTTCCGGCCTTGCCATGGGGCTCAATGCCATCGCGACGGCGCTGCTGGTGCCGCTGGTCTGGCGCCTGATCTTCGGGTAGCGGGTCTTCGGGTAACGGGTCTTCGGGTAGCGGGTCAGGGCGCCGCCAGCCGCGCCGCGTCCTGCGCCGCATGCGCGTCTGCCCGGCGCAGCCAGGCGCGCGGATCGGTCATCTGGCCGCCGCGCGCGCGCCCGCCACTGAGCGCGGTGCACAGGTCCGCCACCGCCTCCAGCGAATGCACGGCGCGGAACTCGTCGACATGCGGCAGCATCGCCCGCACGCCTCTCGCCCGCGCCTCGAAGCCGTCGAAGCGCAGCAACGGGTTCAGCCAGATCAGCCGCCGGCAGGAGCGGTGCAGCCGGTCGATCTCGCGCTCCAGGTCCTCGTCGCTGTCGCGTTCCAGCCCGTCGGTGACGAGCAGCACGATCGGCCCGCCGGACAGCACCCGGCGCGACCAGTGCCGGTTGAAGGCGGCGAGCGCGGTGGCGATGCGGGTGCCGCCCGACCAGTCCTCCACCCCTTGGGTGCAGGCGGCGAGCGCCTCGTCCGGGTCCTTCATCCGCAATTGCCGCGTGACATTGGTCAGCCTGGTGCCGAACAGGAAGGTGTGGACGTTGCGCCGCTCCTCGGTCAGCGCATGCATGAAATGCAGCAGGATGCGGGTGTACTGGCTCATCGAGCCGGAAATGTCGCAAAGCGCGACGATCGGCGGGCGCTTCAGGTCGTGGCGCCGGTGGCGCAGCTCGATCATGTCGCCGCCGGTGCGCAGCGAGGCGCGCAAGGTGCGGCGCGGGTCGATGCGCCCGCGCGGGGCGCTGACCAGCCGGCGCAGCCGCACCTTCTCCATCGGCAGCACCATGCGCCGCAGGGCGTCCTTGGCGGCGCGGATCTCGGCCGCGTTCATCTGGGCGAAGTCCTTGCGCTGCAGCAGTTCGCGGCCCGACACGGTGAAGCGGGCGTCGACCACCACTTCCTCGCGCTCGTGCTGCGGCTGGCGCTCGCGCGTTGCCTGAAACGCCTGGGCGACGCGGGTCTGGCCGGCCTTGGGCTTGTCGGGCGCGGCGCGTGCCGGCGCCACCGGCGAGAGGATCGACAGCAGCTTCTCGATCAGCCCGCGCGAGCGCCAGTAGATGCGGAAGGCCTCGTCGAAGACGGCGCGCTGCTCGCGCTTGCGCACGAAGACCGCATGCAGCGTCCAATAGAGATCCTCGCGGCTGCGCAGGCCGGCGACCTCCACCGCGCGCACCGCATCGACGACGCTGGCCGGGCCGACCGGCAGGCCGGCGCGGCGCAGGGTCCGGGCGAATTGCACGATATTGTCGGCGATGCGTCCGCCGGCCTGCTCTTGCAGCGTCGCCAGGTCGTCGGTCATCGGCTCAGTCCTGCCCGCTTGCCCTGCGGTCATAGGCGCGCTGAATGTCCTCGATCATCTTGCGGGCGCGCGAGCCGCGCACGCGCTCGATGTCGTCCTGGTATTTCAGCAGCACGCCCAGCGTGTCGGAGACCATGTCCGGGTCCAGCGCGATCTGGTCCAGCTCGGTCAGCGCGGTCGCCCAGTCCAGCGTCTCGGCGACGCCCGGCTGCTTGAACAGGTCCTCGTCGGTGCGCAGCGCCTGCACGAAGGCGACGAGTTCGCTCGCCAGCCGCTCGCCGGCGCCCGGCACCTTGCGGCGGACGATCTCCAGCTCGCGCTCCGCGTCCGGATAGTCGACCCAGTGATAGAGGCAGCGCCGCTTCAGCGCGTCGTGGATCTCGCGGGTGCGGTTGGTGGTGATGATGACGATGGGCGGCTCCTCGGCGCGGATCGTGCCCAGTTCCGGGATCGTCACCTGGTTGTCCGACAGTACTTCCAGCAGGAAGGCCTCGAAGGCCTCGTCGGCCCGGTCGAGCTCGTCGATCAGGAACACCGGCGGGCCGGCGAGCGAGGGCTCCAGCGCCTTCAGCACCGGCCGCTTGATCAGGAAGCGTTCGGCAAAGACCGATCTGGACAATTCATCGTGATCGGTGTCGCCGGCGGCTTCCGACACGCGGATCTCGACCATCTGCGCGGCGTAGTTCCATTCATAGACGGCGGTGGAGACGTCCAGCCCCTCGTAGCATTGCAGGCGGATCAGCTCGCGCCCCAGCGCCTGCGACAGCACCTTGGCGATCTCGGTCTTGCCGACGCCGGCCTCGCCCTCCAGGAACAGCGGCCGTTTCAGCTTCAGCGCCAGCAGCAGAACGGTCGCCAGCGAGCGGTCGGCGACATAGCCCTGGCCGTCGAGCAGGGCGCGCGTCGCGTCGATTGTGTCCGGGAGGGGCTGCGCGGTCATCTGGGCTCCTGGTCCTTGCGTGCCCGCGCATCGTCCGCGCCGGGCTGTTTCCCGCACCATAGTGCGGGTAGGCCGGGCTTGTCAGGTGTCCTTAGGGACAAGGCGGAGGGTTGGCGGCGGAACGCTTGGGTTAACCCCCCATTAACCGTGACGCGCGGACACTTGACGCAGGGAGAGGCTACGAAAGGTTCCGGTCATGATCTCATCGGATTTTTCCCGCCAGCTCGAGGGCTACGGCCTGCTCACGGCCCAGATCCTCTACCACATGCCCGACCATCCGCGGCTGCTGCAGACCTTCCTCTGGCAGACGCTGGACAAGGCGCCGACCTTCCCCGAGCTCAGCCGCTTTCTGCGGTTCTGGGAGCGTGACATCGAGGGCAGGCTGCATTCGGTGCGCATTTCCCATCGCGACCTGATCGGGCCGAGCGACTGGCGGATTCTCGACGCGGAGTTCCCGATCCACTGACGGATCGGCACCCCGCCTGCGCCGCGTCTCAGCGGGGCGGGGGCGGCGGCAGGCCGGCGCCGTCGCGCATGATCGCGCGCGCCTCGGGGGTGAAGTCGGAGCCGGCGCCCTGGTGCAGCACGAAGCCCGGCAAGAGGCGCAGCGGCGCCCGGCTCGCCCGCACGGCGCGCACCAGGATGCGGGTTGCCGCGGCCTCGGGGCGCGGGCGCAGCGGAATGACGTCGATGGCGCCGAAGCGGCCGGGCAGGAGCTGCAGGATCTCGCCCAGCCCGTCGGCGCGGAAGATCATGGTCAGCGTGCCGCCCTCGCGCACGATGTCGGTTGCGACCCGCACCCAGGGCTCCAGCCCGCGCGTGTCCAGCACATGCGCGCCAGCGCGCGGGGCGGCGGGCGAGGCGCGAAAGCGCCCGTCCGTGTAATAGGGCGGGTTGACGATGATGTGGTCGGCAAGGCCCGGCGTCAGGCCGGCGGCGTGGCGCTCGCGTCCGCGCGCGGCAATGTCCGCCTCCAGGATGGTCACCCTCGGCGCGAAACCGGCATTGTCGGGAAGGGCCAGCGCGCGCTGCGCCAGATCGAGCGCCGCCCGGTCGCGGTCGACCAGCACCACCTCCACCTCCGGCAGGCGCGCGGCGAGGCAAAAGCCGGCGGTGCCGACGCCCGAGCCGAGATCGACGATGCGCCCGCGCGTGCCGGCGGGCACGGCGGCGGCCAGATAGACCGCGTCGAGCCCGGCGCGGTGGGCGCCGCGCGCCGGCTGCAGCACCTGCACCAGCCCGCCGAGAAAGGCGTCCCGGGTGATCTCCGCGCTCTCCTGCAAGGCCTGCTCGACAGGTCCCGGCGTAATGGACCCCGGCTCGGGCGGGGCTTCGACCTCGGCCGCGTCCTGACTGTCGCCGCTCACGGGGCCTCACTCCCGCCGGCCCTTGCGTGGCGGGCCAGCGTGTCGGCGTCCAGTTCGTGGGCGAGGTCGGCCTCGCGCATGAGGCGAACGGCCGCATCGAGGTCGTCCTCGGTGACCATCACCCGGCGGGCGATGATGCCGATCGAGCCTTCCAGGATGCTCATGTTGCCGTCGAGCACGAGATGGCCGATGCCGGCCTCGTCCAGAAGCGCCTCGACATAGGAAATCAGGACCATATCGTTGGTCTTGAGCAGAGGAACCATGTCGTCCTTGGTCGTTGGGGCGGTCAGGGGCCGCAGCTTACAGGACCGGACCGCGCGAAGCGACCCTTGCCGGCGCCCGCCTGTGCGGCATCCGGCCGGTTTGGTCAACGGTGCTTCTTGCGAAAGACGGCTTGCCGTGGGCATGGGGCGGACCTATTGTCCCGCCCGTCTCTTACCTTATACGAGGTTGTTCAACGTGGGCGTGGTGGTTCCCTTGCGCGAAACCCGGTCAGAACCGGCCAGCATCCAGACCCTGGTCGACCTCACCGCCGGCGGCATGGAGGCCGTCAACCAGCTCATCCTGTCCAAGGCGGGGTCGAATGTCGAGCTGATCCCGGAGATCGCCCGCCACCTGATCTCGTCGGGCGGCAAGCGGCTGCGGCCGATGCTGACCCTCGCCATGGCCGACATGTTCGGCTATGCGGGCGAGGGGCATGTCGGGCTCGCCGCCAGCGTCGAGTTCATGCACACCGCGACGCTGCTGCACGACGATGTCGTCGACGAGAGCGACATGCGGCGCGGCAAGCTGGCGGCGCGCAAACTGTGGGGCAATCAGGCAAGCGTCCTGGTCGGCGACTATCTGCTCGGCCAGGCCTTCAAGATGATGGTCGATGTCGGCTCGCTGGAGGCGCTGCGGATCCTGGCCAGCGCCTCGGCCGTCATCGCCGAGGGCGAGGTGATGCAGCTCGGCGCGGCGCAGGACCTGGAGACCACCGAAGAGCGCTACATGCAGGTCATCGAGGCGAAGACGGCGGCCCTGTTTGCCGCTGCCGCCGAGGTCGGCCCGGTGATCGCCGGGGCCTCCGAGACCGACCGCGCCCACGCCCGCGCCTATGGCATGGCGCTCGGCCTTGCCTTCCAGCTCGTCGACGACGCGCTCGACTATGGCGGCTCGGCCGCCGATCTCGGCAAGGACACCGGCGACGATTTGCGCGAAGGCAAGATCACCCTGCCGGTTATCCTCGCCATCCGCCGGGGCAAGCCGGAGGACCGCGAATTCTGGTCGCGTTGCCTCGAAGAGCGCGACGTGCGCGAGGGCGATCTCGACCGGGCCATCGCGATCATGCGCGAGACCGGGGCGCTCTCCGAGACGGTCGAGCGGGCCCGTGCTTTCGGGGCTGAGGCGCTGGAGGCGCTGCGGGGATTACCGGCGAGCGGGCAGCGCGAGGCGCTGGCCGAGGCGGTCGATTTCTGCATCGCCCGCGTCAACTGAGGTTTTTGAGACGCGATTCTCGAAATTGAGCGATTTCGAGACGGTTTTTTGCAAAATCCGTCTCAATTTTCGCGCAACCTGCGAACACCCCGGCCGGGGCGTTCGGGCCGCCTGTCCGTGGTCTTGTCCCCTAGCCCATGCGCTCCGAGGCATAGCTGCCGGGGCTGGCCGGGAAGACCACTGTCTTGTTTCCATTGAGGAAAACACGCCGGTGGATATGCGCGTGGATGGCGCGGGCGAGCACCTGGCTCTCCACGTCGCGGCCGAGCGAGACGTAATCCTCGGGCGACTGGGCATGGGTGACGCGCACCGTGTCCTGCTCGATGATCGGTCCCTCGTCGAGATCGCTGGTGACATAGTGGGAGGTCGCGCCGATCAGCTTGACGCCGCGCGCGAAGGCCTGCTTGTACGGGTTGGCGCCCTTGAAGCTGGGGAGGAAAGAATGGTGGATGTTGATCACCCGCCCGGCCATTTCCTCGCACATGCGCGTCGACAGCACCTGCATGTAGCGGGCGAGAACCACCAGTTCCGCGCCGGTTTCCTCGACGATCGCCATCTGGCGGGCCTCGGCCTCCGCCTTGTTATCCCGCGTCACCTTGATGTAGTGGAAGGGGATATCGTGGTTCACCACCAGCTTCTGGTAGTCCAGATGGTTGGAGATCACGCCGACGATATCGATCGGCAGCGCCCCGATCCGCCAGCGGTAAAGGATGTCGTTCAGGCAGTGCCCGAACCGAGAAACCATAATTAAAACCTTCATTTGCGCCGTTTCGTCATGGAACGCGAAGTCCATTCCGAAGGCCTCGGCACGGCTCGCGAAGCCGCTTGAAAGCGCCTCCAGCGTTGCGCCGGTCTCGCTGTTGAAGCTGACGCGCATGAAGAAATTCCCGGTCTCGCGGTCGTCGAACTGGGCGCTGTCGGTGATGTTGCAGCCGTTCTCCGCCAGATAGGTGGAGATGGCGGCGACGATGCCACGGGTCGAGCGGCAGGTGACGGTCAGGGCAAAGGCGCTCATCGGCGGTGATTCCCGGCTGCGAGGAAAACAGGTCCACGCGATAGCGGAGTGTCGCGGGTTGTCCAAGTGTTGTCGCGATCGCGCGCCGGGGACATTCCGAAAAACGGCGCGCGGGAGAAGATTTGCGACGGGGAGGGTATCTCGGCCCGGCCCTCAGGCAACCGCAGCGACGGGTGCGGTCTGCACCCACCAGCCGGGATGACATTGGGCGAGGCGTCGGGCCTCCCGCTCGGCCTCCTCTATCCCCGCAAACAGGGCAAAGCATGTCGCGCCGGATCCGGACATGCGGGCAAGCCGCGCGCCCCGCGCCGAGCCCAGCGCGGCCAGCACCTCGGCGATCTGCGGCGCCACGGTCAGCGCCGGCGCTTCGAGGTCGTTGCGGGTGCCCTCGAGCCAGGCAATCAGCGCGTCGAAGGAGGCGAGATCGCTCTCGCCAAGCGGGGAGAGCGGCGGGTTCTCGCGGCAGGCCAGACGGGCGAAAACCTCAGGCGTTGCAACGGGTAAGCCCGGATTTGCCAGCAGCACCGCATGGCCCGGAAAGCGGGGAAGAGATGCGACTTCGGTGCCGGTGCCGCTGACCAGCGCCGGCCGCGAGGCCAGGCACATCGGCACGTCGGCGCCGAGCCTTTCCGCAATTTTCGCCAGCCGCGCCATGTCGCTCGCGCCCGCCGGACGGCCGGTCATCGCCGCAAACGCGAGATGCAGCGCGGCGGCGGCGTCGGCCGATCCGCCGCCGATCCCGGAGGCGACCGGCAGGCGTTTGACGAGGGTAAAGGCGAGGGAGGGAGGGCCTCCGCCGAGGTTTTCGGCGAGCGCGCGCACGGCCCGCAGCACCAGGTTATCTCCGGTCGAGGCGTCCGGTGTCTGCGGGGACAGGGCGCTCGCGAAGGGGCCTTCGAGCGCCAGCGAGAGGCCGGTATCCCCGGTGACGACCGACAGCGTGTCGCCGAATTCGGCAAAGGCGACAAGGCTTTGCAGCATATGGTAGCCATCGGCGCGTCGGCCGGTGACGTGCAGGGCGTAGTTCAGCTTGGCGCGGGCAAGCCGTGCGGCGGCCGGCTCTGTGGGCGCCGGTCTGTCCGCCTGCGACCCGGCGCCGGACTGGCTGGGGGAACCGCCCGTCGATGCGGGGGGACACATGGCGGCGTCAGCCGCCGTTCTGCTTCGGCTCGGCCTTGGCGGCGGGCGGCTCGCCGGGCTCCGGCAGGCCGTTTTCGATCTTCTCCAGGATCTTCGGCAGCTCTTCGGGCTCCGGATCGAGGTCGCGGGCGTGGTTCCACTGGAACCGCGCCTCGAGGCGGCGCCCGACCTTCCAATAGGCATCGCCGAGATGGTCGTTGATCACCGAATCCTGCGGCCGCAGTTCCACGGCCTTCTCCAGCTCGACGACGGCGTCCTCATAGCGGTGCAGCTTGTAGTAGGCCCAGCCGAGACTGTCGACGATGTAGCCGTCGCGCGGGCGCAGCTCCACCGCCTTGCGGATCATGTCGAGCGCCTCGGGCAGCTTGAGACCCTGATCGACAAGCGAATATCCGAGGTAGTTCAGCACCAGCGGCTGATCGGGCGACAGCTCCAGGGAGAGGCGGAAATCGGCCTCGGCCTGATCCCATTTCTTCAGTCTTTCCCGGCAGATACCGCGATAATAGTAGATCGTCCAATGCTGCGGTTGCGGTTCGGAAATGGTGGCGATGCCCTTGCTGTAGGCCTCCTCGGCCTCCTCGAAGAGCTTGTGCGAGCGCAGTACGTTGCCGAGTGCGGTGACCGCGTCGAGGTCGCTCGGATCGCTCTCGACCAGCGCCGCCAGATGGGCGCGGGACTCTTCGAGATTCTCCAGTGCATTGTAATTTATGCCGACCTGAATCTCGGCGTCGCGCTTCAGCGGCGAAGTGTCCGGCACGCCCGAAAGCACCTCGATGGAGCGTTCGAAACGGCCCATCCGGTCGAACAGGCCGGCCAGCGCGATGGCGGCGACATCGGCCTCCTCGTCGAGATGCAGCGAAAGCTGCAGGAAGGTGGCGGCGAGTTCCTCGCCGCCGTCACGGCCGATCGCCGCGCCGAGCCCGTAGAGAACCTCGGCCGCGCCGACCTCGGGGCTCCGGACAATGGTGCCAAGTGTCTCGCCGGCCTCGACTTTTCTGCGCGTGGCGAGCAGTCCCGGATGGTTGGGCAGCATGGCGTTGAAGTCGTCCAGCACCTTCAGCGCCGCGTCCTTGTCGCCATTGCGATAGAGCGACAGCGCGTAGGCATTGACGACCCGCAAGGCGCCGCGGTCAGCCTCATAGGCCGCGCGGAAGTTGTCTTCCGCTTCCGCAGCGCGGCTGGCGTGATCCTGGATCAGGCCGGAATGGTAGGTGACGAAGACGGTGTACCAGCTCGGCCCGGAAAGCCGCGAGATCCGCGCCAGCGCCTCGTCGGTCTCGCCGCGGGCGGCAAGCAGCCAGGCGGAGATCAGCCCGGAGGCCAGTTCCGCCAGCGGGCCGCGCCCGCCGTCGGACAGGTATTCGCCGGCCTTGGCGTAGTTGCCGGCGCGCATCTCCTCCACCGCCAGCATCAGCCCGGCAAGGAAGTGGTCCGCCTGTTCGCCCTTCAGCCGTTCCGCCAGTTCCAGCGCCTCGGCGAGATCGCCATTGGCGAGCTTCAGCACGAAGGTGCGGTCGAGCAGGAAAGGGTTGCCCGGATCGACCAGCAGCGCCTCGCCGAAGAAGGCGGCGGCATTGCCGATGTCGTTGCTCTGGCCCGCCAGCCGGCCGGCGAGATAGCTGCCGCTCAGGGTGATCGGCAGTCCTTCCGGCGTTCCCGTGACAGTGCCGATTGCCTGGGCCTGGGTCTCGGCGACGGCCTGGGGAGCGGCGAGGGCGACGAGGGCCAGCAGCGCGACGCTGCAGGCGAGCTTGCCGCGGCGGGCGGAACGGGTGAGGCGGCGTGTGGTCATCCGGAGTGTCTCAATGCCCCTGCTTTTGCACCGATCCGGGTGCCTGACCCGGCGCCTGAGCTCGGCGTCTGGATCTGGGTGTCTGCCTTGGCGCGAATGTGGCGAGTCATCCGCATGATCTTGCGTGCGAGGATGGCCGCAATATGTCCCGCCTGCAAGCGCGACCGCCCGGCGCGCCCGCGAAGCCGGCTCAGGCTTTGCGGCGCTCCCGCGATATGGGGTGCGCGGGCCGCTGCGGCAATGGGATCCGCGGGCCGGCGGAAGCGAGGCTCCATAGGCTGCGGCAATAACGAAAGGGGCCGGGCGCGCAAAAAACCTTTGTTTCGTGCACTGCATCATTTAAGGGGAGGGGCATCCGGGAAGGGAGGCGCGCGCGACCTCAAGCGCGGGGCCCGGCGCCTCCGGGGTGCAAGCCCCGAAGCGAGAGGATGCAGGCGGCATGACCAAATGGGTGTTCGGTTTCGGTGACGGCAAGGCCGAGGGCTCTGCCGGAATGAGGAACCTGCTCGGCGGCAAGGGAGCCAACCTGGCCGAGATGAGCAATCTGGGGCTGCCGGTGCCGCCAGGCTTTACCATCACCACCGAGGTCTGCACCTGGTTCGACACCCACGACAAGACCTATCCCGACGGGCTGCGTGAACAGGTCGACGCGGCGCTGGAGGAGGTCGGCCGGATCACCGGGCGCCGCTTTGGCGACACGTCCAACCCGCTGCTGGTTTCTGTCCGTTCGGGCGCCCGCGTCTCCATGCCGGGCATGATGGACACGGTGCTCAATCTCGGCCTCAACGACGAGACGGTGCCGGCGCTGGCCGCCGCCGCCGGCGACCCGCGCTTCGCCTATGACAGCTACCGCCGCTTCATCCAGATGTATTCCGACGTGGTGATGGGCCTCGACCACCACGCCTTCGAGGAGATCCTCGAGGAGTTCAAGAACGAGCACGGCCGCGACCTCGACACCGACCTGACGGCCGAAGACTGGCAGCAGGTCATCGCCAGCTACAAGACCCTGGTCGAGGACGAACTCGGCACGCCCTTCCCGCAGGATCCGCACGAACAGCTCTGGGGCGCCATCGGCGCGGTGTTCCTGTCCTGGGAAAGCGCGCGGGCGATCACCTATCGCCGGCTGCACGACATTCCCAACGACTGGGGCACGGCGGTCAACGTACAGGCGATGGTCTTCGGCAACATGGGTGAGGAGTCGGCCACCGGCGTCGCCTTCACCCGCAATCCGTCGACCGGCGAGAAGGCGCTTTATGGCGAGTTCCTGATCAACGCCCAGGGCGAGGACGTGGTCGCCGGCATCCGCACGCCGCAGGATCTCACCGAGGCGGCGCGCATCGCCGCCGGCTCCGAGGCGCTGTCGCTGGAAAAGGCGATGCCGGAGGCCTTCGCCGAGTTCACCGAGATCTGCGACCGGCTGGAAGGCCATTATCGCGACATGCAGGATCTCGAGTTCACCATCGAGCGCGGACGCCTGTGGATGCTGCAGACCCGCTCGGGCAAGCGCACCGCGCGCGCTGCGCTGAAGATCGCCGTGGAGATGGCCGACGAGGGCCTGATCACCACCGAGGAAGCGGTGATGCGCGTCGATCCGGCCGCTCTCGACCAGCTTCTGCACCCGATGATCGACCCGGCGGCGGAGCGCGACGTGATCGCCACCGGCCTGCCGGCCTCGCCGGGCGCAGCGTCCGGCGCCATCGTCTTCTCCTCTGACGAGGCGGAAGAGGCGAAGGCTGCAGGCCGCAAGGTGATCCTGGTGCGCGTCGAGACGAGCCCGGAAGACATTCACGGCATGCACGCGGCCGAAGGCATCCTGACGACGCGCGGCGGCATGACCAGCCACGCGGCGGTGGTGGCGCGCGGCATGGGCAAGCCCTGCGTTTCCGGCGCCGGCGCGCTGCGGATCGACTATCGCACGGCGACGCTGACGGTCTCGGGCCGCAAGCTCGCCAAGGGCGACGTGATCACCATCGACGGCACCACCGGCCAGGTCCTGGTCGGCGAGGTGGCGATGCTGCAGCCGGAAATGTCCGGCGAGTTCGCCCGGCTGATGGAATGGGCCGACACCCATCGCCGGATGGCGGTGCGCACCAATGCCGAGACGCCGGCGGATGCCCGCGCGGCGCGCGGCTTCGGCGCGGAAGGCATCGGCCTGTGCCGCACCGAACACATGTTCTTCGAAGGAGAGCGCATCGTCGCGGTGCGCGAGATGATCCTGTCGGAGACCGAGCAGGGCCGGCGCGCGGCGCTGGACAAGCTGCTGCCGATGCAGCGCGGCGATTTCACCGAGCTGTTCGAGATCATGCAGGGCCTGCCCGTGACGATCCGCCTGCTCGACCCGCCGCTGCACGAGTTCCTGCCGCATAGCGAGGAGGAGATCGCCGAGGTGGCGGCGGTGATGGGTGTCGACAGCGAGGTGCTGCGGCAGCGGGCGCAGGATCTCAATGAATTCAACCCGATGCTCGGCCATCGCGGCTGCCGGCTGCTCGTCACCTATCCGGAAATCGCCGAGATGCAGGCGCGCGCTATCTTCGAGGGCGCGGTAGCGGCCGGCAAGACGACCGGAGCGCCGGTGACGCCGGAGATCATGGTGCCGCTGGTCGGCGTCAAGGCCGAACTGGACCTGGTGCGCGCGCGCATCGACGCGATGGCCAAGGCGGTGGCGCAGGAGACGGGTGTCACCGTCGACTATCAGGTCGGCACGATGATCGAGCTGCCGCGCGCCTGTCTGCGGGCCGGCGAGATCGCGGAGACGGCCGAGTTCTTCTCCTTCGGCACCAACGATCTGACGCAGACCGCCTTCGGCATCTCGCGGGACGATGCGGCGTCTTTCCTCGGCATCTATCAGCGGATGGGCATCGTCGAGCGCGATCCCTTCGTGTCGCTCGACCAGGAGGGCGTCGGCGAGCTGATCCGCATCGGCGCCGACCGCGGCCGGGCGGCGCGGCCGGGTCTCAAGCTCGGCATCTGCGGCGAGCATGGCGGCGACCCGGCCTCGATCACCTTCTGCGAGAGTGTCGGGCTCGACTACGTCTCCTGCTCGCCGTTCCGCGTGCCGATCGCCCGGCTGGCGGCGGCGCAGGCGGCGGTGAAGGCGAAGAAAGCGGCCTGAGGCCATGGCGGTCCGGCGGCCGGCGACGATCGGAGAGCTTGCCGCCGGCGGCAAGGCGGCGCTCGCCCGCACGCTCTCGGCCATCGAGACCGATGGCGACGAGCCCGCGTTCCTGCATCTGCTCGACACGGCCGTGCAGGCCGGGCGCGGCCGCGTCCTCGGCCTCACCGGCCCGCCGGGGGTCGGCAAGTCGACGCTGACCAACGCCTTGATCCGTGCCTATCGGGGGCGGGGCGAGAGCGTCGGCGTGATCGCCGTCGATCCGTCCTCGCAGATCACCGGCGGGGCGCTGCTCGGCGACCGCACGCGGCTGTCCACCGATCCGGAGGACATGGGCGTCTTTGTGCGCTCGATGGCGGCGCGGGACCGGCTTGGCGGGCTCTCCGACCACGCCATCGCCGCCGTCGTCCTGATGCGGGCTGTGATGGACCGGGTGATCGTCGAATCGGTCGGCATCGGCCAGTCCGAGGCCGATGTCGCCCATGTCGCCGACACGCTCGCCCTGTGCATCCAGCCGGGCTCGGGCGACAGTCTGCAATTCATGAAAGCCGGGGTGATGGAACTGCCCGACCTGGTGCTGGTCACCAAGGCGGACATGGGCGCGCTGGCGCGGCGCGCGGCCGCCGACGTGCAGGGGGCGCTGTCGCTGGCCCGCCCGGCGGGAGCGGCGCTGCCCGAAGTGCTGACGGTCTCGGCGACGGCGGAACAGGGCATCGCCGAAGCTGTCGAGGCCTGCGATGCCCACGCGGCGCGGCTCGAGACGTCGGGAGAGCTCGACCACCGTCGGCGGCGGCAACAGCGGCACTGGGTGGAGGATGCGGTGATGCGGCGCTTCGGCACGGTCGGACGAGCGACCTGCGATATCGATGCGGCGCTTGCCGGGGCGGGCGGTCCGTTCACCGCGATCGCCCGGCTGGACGCGGAATTGCGCGGACGGCTTACGCCCTGAGCGACACCGCCACCTGGCTCTCGCCGGACAGGCGCGCCTCCGCCTCGGCGATCCGCGCCGACGGCACGGGCCGCGACAGGTAGAAGCCCTGCAGGCGGTCGCAATTGGTCCGCTGCAGGATCATTGCCTGCTGGCGGGTCTCGATGCCTTCCGCGACCACCTTCATGCCGAGCGCCTCGCCGAGATCGATGATTGTCGACAGGATTGCATGGGCATGCGGGGCGACTTCCAGGTCGGCGATGAAGGAACGGTCGATCTTCAGCGTGTCGAAGGGGAAGCGGCGCAGATAGCTGAGGCTCGAATAGCCGACGCCGAAATCGTCGAGGGCAACCCGAACACCCATGTCCTGCACCTGGGTGAGGATCTTGAGAATGTCGATGTCGTTGTCGGCGAAAACCGACTCCGTCACCTCGATCTCCAGCCGCGACGGCTCGAAACCGCAGGCCTCAAGCGTGTCGCGCAGATCCTCGATGAAGCGCGGATGGCGGAACTGGGTCGGCGAGACATTGACCGCAAGGCCCAGATGCGGCCAGGCGGCGGCGTCCTCGCAGGCGCGGCGCAGCACATAGAGGCCGAGATCATTGATGAGGCCGGTTTCCTCGGCGATCGGCACGAAGGTGGACGGGCTGATGACGCCCATCTCCGCGTCGGTCCAGCGCAGCAGGGCCTCGACGGACAGGACCTTGGTGCCGTCGATGGTGGTCTGCGGCTGATAGACGACGCCGAGCCTGTTGTTGGTGATGGCCTCGCGCAGCGCATGGGCGAGGTTCTCGCGGGTGCGCACGTGTTCTTCCATGCATGCATCGAAAAACGCCCAGCGGCCGCGACCGCCCGCCTTTGCCGAATACAGGGCGATGTCGGCCTTGCGGAGCAACTCGCCCATCGACAGGCTGTCGTGCGGGGCGATGGCCGCGCCGACGCTGAGGCTGATATGCAGATGGTTGCCGCCGATATACATCGGCACGGCAAACCGGTCCTGTATGCGCTTCAGCATCTGCTCGATGCGCTCGCGGGACTCGCAGCCGGGCAGCAGCAGGGCGAACTCGTCGCCGCTGATGCGCGCGAGCGTCGCGCCCTCCGGCACCAATACCCGCAGCCGGCGCGCCGCCTCGCGGATCACCTCGTCGCCGGCAGCGTGTCCCAGCGTGTCGTTGATGTCCTTGAAGTGGTCGAGGTCGATGTAGATGACGCCGAGCAACCCCTTGCCGACCTGCCAGCTTGCCAGTTCCTCGCGGAAACTGGTGGCGAAATAGTCGCGATTGGCAAGGCCGGTCAGGCTGTCGTGCAGGGCGGCATGCTGGGCGCGCGCCTCGCTCTCGGCAAGGCGTCGGGTGTTCTGGCGGGTGTAGTAGAGCACCAGGCCAGTGAGACCGGCGATGGTGGCGGCCAGGAAGAACAGAACCGGCCCGACGCCGTAGAGGATCGAGGAGCCGGGGTTCTGCGCCTGCCAGACGAGATAGCCGATGGGCGCGTTGCGGGGGTCGCGCAGTTCCATGCTGGCGAACGCGCCATCGGGGTCGGTAACCGACCGCAGGCCGCGCACGCCGGAGCGCTCGGCCAGCCCCTGGAGCCGCGCGGGATCGAGCTTCTTCAGGCTGATCAGCACCGCAGGCGCGCGGCGGGCGGACAGGAACTGCTTGAGTTCGGGGCCGATCGCCGTCACCGAAACCAGCGCCGGCACGCCTTCGAAGACCGTCATGCCGGTTTCGTGCAGGGACCGCGTGAAGCCGCTCGGCGGCCGCTCAATGTAGTAGAGGCCGGACGGCAGGCGGTTGAAGCTGGCGATGAAGCGGGCGCGGACGCCGGCAATGAGCGGCTCGATGTCTTCCAGCAGACCCGAGGTCTCCTCGACCGGGTGCCGTTTCCCGCGCACGGAGTTGTAGATCGGGCGTCCGTGGATATCGAGAATGACGGCCTGGTCGTGTCCGTAGTTGGAGAAAAGCCAGAGGCCGACATTGCTGTCGAGCCAGTCGGTGCTCAGCGTCTCGGGACGCGAGTAGAAGAAGGACTGGTCCCAGACCGCAGCGCCCTCCTGTTCCTTGGCCAGAAGCTCGAGCTGCAGATTGGTACTGCCCTTCAGGAGCGACCGTTCACTGTTGAGGGCGGCGATGTCGGCGGAGCGCGAGGTGTAGACGATCAGCGCCACCGAGAAGGCGATGGCGAGCAGAACCAGCCCCACAACGGGGAACAGGATGGCGTTGGCGAGTCGTGTGCCAGTGTCCGTTCGTGTCGCTACCATGCAGGCCTCTTAAGATCGACCGAAGGTTGCACGGCTCCTGTTAACAAATGACCACCAACAATTGGTTAATCCGTGTAAAGGGCTTTATCGAAAGATCTTTATTTGACAATGGGTTAGATGGATTGCGCCGAGGCCTGGCAGCGTCCGAGGTCGCCGCCGTCGCCGGGGTCCGGAGATTGACGGATTGCGCGTCCGGGGAGGGGGCATACATGCTTGGGCACGACGATCTTCCGGGTGCATGGCCCGGCCAGCCCATGATAGGTCGCCAGACCGACCTCCAACACCAGCGAGCCGGAACCGATCTTCCGATGGACATACGAACAGGCGCCACCAACCGGGACATGGTGGAGAACCGGACTTTCGACGAGATCGCGGCCGGCGACAGCACGATGATGCGCCGCACCCTGGTCCAGCAGGATATCGACCTGCTGGCGGTGATTTCCGGCGGGGCTATGCCGGGCGGCTCCCTTGTCGGCGGAGGTGCTGCGCCGGGACCGCTGGTCACTGGCCTGCTGTCGCTGCTGCTGGCGACGGAACTGCCCGGCCCAGGGACGGTGATGACGGCACAGGAACTCTCCTTTCACAGCGGGGTCGCGGCCGGCGACACGCTGCTGCTGTCGCTCGAGGTGCTGGAGCGGGAGCCGTCAACGCGCGAACTCGCGCTCGCCTGCACCTGCCGGACGGATACGGGGCGGGTGATCGCGTCGGGCCGGGTGCGGGTGCAGGCGCCCAAAGAAAAGATCCGCCGTCCGCGCGCGGAACTGCCCGATATCCGGATGAGCCGGCATGAGCGCTTCCGTGCACTGATGGCGGAGGCGGCTTCGACCGTGCCGCCAGTCACCGCTGTCGCGCATCCCTGCAGCGCCTCGGCGATTGCCGCGGTGGCTGAGGCGGCGGACGCGGGAATTATCGAACCGGTGCTTGTGGGGGCGCGCAAGAAGATCGAGCAGGCGGCCGCGGAGGCGGGCGTTGCCCTCGACCGGTTCCGCCTGGTGGAGGCGCCGCACAGCCATGCGGCGGCCGAGGAGGCGGTGGCGCTGGTCAGATGCGGCGAGGCCTCGCTGCTGATGAAGGGCTCGCTGCATACCGACGAGTTGCTGCGCGCGGTCCTCGACCGGGCGAAGGGGCTGCGAACCGAGCGGCGGCTGTCGCATGTCTATCTGATGGACGTGCCGGGGCACCCCAGGCCGCTGCTGGTGACCGATGCGGCGGTGAACATCGCGCCGGATCTCGCCATCAAGCGCGACATCATCCAGAACGCCATCGATCTCGCCCACGCGATGGGGATTGCACTGCCGAAGGTGGCGATCCTCTCGGCGGTGGAGACGATCAACCCGAAGCTCGCCTCGACGCTGGATGCCGCTGCCCTGTGCAAGATGGCCGAACGCGGCCAGATCACCGGCGGGCTGGTCGACGGGCCGCTGGCGTTCGACAATGCGGTGAACCTGCAGGCGGCACGGGAAAAGGGCATCGTCTCGCCGGTGGCGGGAGAGGCCGACATCCTGGTCGTGCCGGACCTTGAGGCCGGAAACATCCTGGCCAAGCAATTGACCTTCCTTGCCGGCGCCGACGCGGCCGGCGTGGTGCTCGGTGCCCGGGTGCCGATCATCCTGACCAGCCGGGCCGATGCCGAACGCACGCGGCTTGCCTCCTGCGCCGTGGCGGCAAAGCTCGCCCGGGTGCGGATCGCGGCAGCGGCCGGCGGCGAGGGCTCAGCGTGAGCGGTGGCCCGACGGTTGGCGCGATCCTGACCCTGAATGCGGGGTCATCGAGCCTCAAGCTGGCGATCTTCGATCTTGTGGCGACCGGGGCGTTGCTGCCCTGGCGACGCGGCGAGCTACGCCAGGACGGGGCGGCGCAGCGGTTCCGGCTGAGGGATGCCGATGGCGTGATGATCGTGAACGAAGTCTGGAGCCAGGCGCGGTTCGATGCTTCGCTCGGGCATCTGCTGGCGCGGATCGATGGAGAACTGGCGGGGCGCAGGCTCATCGGCATCGGCCACCGGGTGGTGCATGGCGGAGCCGGACACCGGATGCCGGAGGAGGTGACGCCGGAATTGCTCGCCCTTCTCGGCGAACTGGCGGAACTGGCGCCGTTGCATGTGCCGCACAACCTGGCGCCGATCCGCGAAATCGCCCTTGCACGGCCGGATATGCGTCAGGTCGTGTGTTTCGACACAGCCTTCCATCGGACGATCCCCGCAGTGGCAACACGCTTCGCGCTGCCGCGCGAGTTCGAGAGCCGGGGCATTCGCCGCTATGGCTTCCACGGGCTTTCCTACGAATATGTCGCCCGGCGACTGGCGGTGCTGTCGCCGCGTCTCTATGCCGGGCGGGTGATCGCCGCGCATCTGGGCAATGGCGCCAGCCTGTGCGCGTTGAAGGGCGGAGAGAGCATCGACACGACGATGGGCTTCACGGCTCTCGACGGGCTCGTCATGGGGACGCGCTGCGGCGCGCTGGATCCCGGCGCGCTGCTCCACCTGATGCGCTGGGAGGGGCTGTCCGTCGACGAGGCCGAGCGCCTGCTCTACACGCGCTCCGGCCTGCTGGGCCTGTCGGGCATTTCCAACGACATGCGGGTGCTGCTGGAGAGCGGTGAGCCGGCGGCGGCGGAGGCGGTCGACGTCTTCATTCACCGCATCGTGCGGGAGGCGGGTGCCCTGGCAAGCATTCTCGGTGGGCTCGACGGGCTGGTCTTCACCGCCGGCATCGGCGAAAACGCGCCGGAAATCCGCGCGCGCGTCTGCGAGCGGCTCGGCTGGCTGGGCTTGCGTCTCGACGAGACGGCGAACGCGGACGGTGCGGAGATCATCTCCGCGCCGGACAGCGCGGTTGAGGTTCGGGTGATCGCCTCGGACGAGGAGGCGATGATCGCGGAACATGTCCGCGATCTGCCGGCAGCGTGAGATAGGGACCGTGTCCCGTCAGGCGACGACGAGAGCGGCCGCCTTGAGTTCGTCGGAGATCTCTTCCGCCTCGCGGGCAACCTGCTCCACGGCTTCGGAGGTAACCTCGGGAACGAGATTGGCGTTGCGGAAGGCTTCCCGCGCGTAGTCCTCGACGGCCTCGCTGCAGAATTCGGTGCAGGCCGAGACAACCTCGCCCGGCTCACGCGCCTGCAACAGCCGTTCGGCGAGACGCATGTCCTTCTCGATCCGCAGGCGAAGGAAGTCGACCATCTCGACCTGGCGCTCCAGCGTCGCGCGCAATGCCTCGGACTGCATCCGCCCGACGAGCAGCATCGGGTTGCAGTAGACGGTCTCGAAAGGCGTGAGGGACACGTTGACGGCGTCCTCGGAAACGGTCTTGCGGGTCTTGGCCACTCTTCTGTTCCCTCCCTGTTGGCCGGTGCCGTTCGGCGTCCGGCAAAGTGCGGTCGTCCACGACCGCTCAACCAGCATAGACCTCGCATGTGGCAGAACGTTGATGCAGGTCAACGACGATGTGCGACAGGGTGTCGCTACGTAAGACTCGCAGGGTCCGCCGGCGGTCGGGCGGTCCGCCGATGGCATCTCGGCCGCGGCGCGTGCCGCATCACGGTGGCAGAAGCCGGCGGGGTCTTGTCCTGGATCAAGGGTCGAGGGCGGCAGGCCGCGCGCCGCCGCGGTATCCCACGACGAGACAGGAGGCGATGATCAATCCGGCCCCGGCCATGGCGACAGCGTCCGGGATTTCGCCAAAGGCGAAATAGGCGATTGCGGCGCTGAAGGGCAGGCGTGCGAAGTCGAACTGCATCACCGTGCTGGCCGGTGCGGCCCGGAAGGCGAGAAGCATGGTCACGCGCCCGGTGTACATCAGGCCGGCGATCAGGGCGATCCAGACCAGCGTGGCGACCGAGGGCAGCCCCCACACCCAGACGGCCGGCAGGAAGCCGACCAGCATCGGGCTCAACGTCATCATGGCGGCGGCGCGGCGGGTGCTGTCCACGCCCATGATCTGTTTCGACAGGATGTAGAGGCCGGACATGCCGACCGTCGCCAGGAGCACCGCGATCGTGCCGCCATCGACGACGGCAAAGCCCGGCTTGACGATCAGCAGCACGCCGAGAAACCCGGCGAAGATCGCGGCCCAACCGAGCGGATGCACCTGTTCGCCGAAGAGCAGACCCGCACAGGCGGTGACGATGATCGGCGCCGCGAAGCTGATGGCGGTCGCCTCGGCAAGCGGCACATGGGCGAGGGCGTAGAACCACGACAGGTTGGAAAACCCGCCGAAGGCGGCTGCGATCACGTAAAGCCTTATGCGCCGCGTGCGGTGCTGCGGCGGGGCCGGAAGCCGCAGCGCGGGCCAGACCAGCAGGAAGATGGCGGCGTTGGTCAGGAAGCCGATCTGGAAAGGATGCAGGTCGGAGGCCACCTTCGGGATCACTGCGTTGCCGCAGGAGATGCAGGCCGTGCTCAGGATCATCCAGCAGATGCCATGACGCACCGTGGCGTGCGCCGGAAGGAGGCTGTTCATGGGCGTAAACGGACCAGTTGGAGCGGGCTGCCGACAGGGCAGGCGGGAACATCGACGGCACGCCGGCCACTCGGGCCGACAGGCGGACGTCCCGTTCAGATTGAATACAATATCTGAAAAGGCAAGATAAATGTGTGCAACTTCGGCGGTTGCGCGACGTCTCTCGCCGGCGGCCGGACAAGGGCTTCGGTGCGGCGGATGGTCGATCGCGCGGGTATTGCCGCGCGGCCGGGCAGGCGCCTGGGACGCGTCGGGAGGATGGAGGTGCGGAAGGGCCCTCGTTCCTGGGGCCGGGCCCTGGGGCAGGGCCCTAGACCGCGACCATCCGGCCCTTGCTGCGCGGGCGCCGCCGCTCGGCTTCGGACATTTCCTGCTCGCGGAAATACTCCAGCATGCGCTGGGAGCCGCGGCGGACATGCTCCTGCGACAGGGCTTCGGCACGGGCGCCCTGGCCCTGCAGGATCGCCTTGAGGATGTACTCGTGATCCTCGTGGGCGCGGGCGATGAAGGCGAAGTCGAAGACGTCGCGTTTGATCGTCTCGATGCGCGGCAGATTGCGGGTGCGGTCGAGCATCTCCGCCAGGTGCTCGTTGCGCGCGGCGCAAATGATCGCCTGGTGGAAGGCGTTGTTGAGGTCGCTCAGCTTGCGGATCGCGTCGGGTCCGTCGGGTCCGCGGGCGATCACCTCGTCCGTTTCCGCGACGAGGCGATGCAGGGTGCCGCGGGCCTCGTCGCTGACGCCGGCCTCGGCGGCAAGGCGGGCCGCCAGCCCTTCCAGTGAGCTGCGCACGTCATACACGCCGGCGATGTAGTCCGCGTTGAAGGCGCGGACCACGAAGCCGGCATTGGGCCGATAGACGACGAGACCGTCGCTCGCCAGATGGTTCAGCGCCGCGCGCACGGGGGTGCGCGAGGTGCCGAGTTCCGCCGCGAGATCGACCTCGTTGAGCCGCGAGCCGGGTTCGTAGTGCCCGTTGATCAGGCGCTCCCGCAGTTTCGTCTTCACTTCCTGACCGCGCGTTGCCACCTGGTTCTCCCTGACCCATCGTCTTGTTGCGAGTGGGCTGCCTTATACAAGCTGGAGCCAGGGCTGGCAACGTACGCAATCCGACCAAGTGTTGCCCTGTTGTATTCCGGTCAGGCGACCAGTTTGTCGTCGAGGGCCGGGGCGATGGCCTCGGCGATGGCGAGCATGCGGGCATCCGACAGCCGGGGTCCGACGATCTGCACGCCGACGGGCAGCCCGTTCGGTCCACTGTGGCAGGGAATGGCAACGCAGGGCGCATGCAGCAGGGTCCACATTGCATTCATCACCCAGTTGCCGGTGGTGTCCAGACCGGGAGGCGCCTCGCCGGGCGCGGCGAGCGTCACGATGGCGTCGAGCTGACCGCCGAACAATCCGTCGAAAAGCGCTCGGCAGCGGGCGGCAAGATTGACGAAGCCGAGATAGGTTTCCGGTGTGATGCCCTCGCGGTTCTCCACCTTGTCCCGGAAGTCCTGGTGCAGGAGGGCATGGCCCGAGAGATATTCGGCGAGGAACTGTGCTCGTCCCTCCATCGTCATGATCGCCCACTGGGCGTCGTTGAGGGCGGAGAACTCCTCGGGCAGGTCGAGATCGAAGACCGTCGCGCCGGCCCCGCCCAGGCGCCGGCCGGCGAGCTCCAGCGCCTCGACGCCTTCCGCTGCCGCATGGTTCCAGTTGTGGCTGCGGACGACGCCGATCTTCAGCGCGCCGATGCTCTCCGGCTCCGCATCGTCGATGCCGGGAAGGCGGAAGGCCTTCGCCACCAGGGTGAGATCCTTCGGCGAGCGCCCATACCAGCCGAGCGTGTCGAGCGAGGGCGAATATTGCCGCGCGCCGGACCACGAGACGACCCCGAGGGTGGGCTTCAAGGCATAGACGCCGTTGAACGAGGCGGGCCGGATCAGCGAACCGCCGGTCTGGGTGCCAAGGGCGAGCGGCACCTGAAAGTCGCCGACCGCCGCGCCCGATCCCGAGGACGAGCCGCCCGGCGTGGTGCCCGGCTTCATCGGGTGATGGGTCAGGGCCTTGCGACCTCCGGCGGCGAACTCCACCGTGTCGGTCTTGCCGAGGACGAGGCCGCCGGTGGCCCGGATGACCCTGACGCAATCCGCGTCATGGCTCGGCCGGTTGTCGAAATAGGCCGGCGAGTTGTTGGTGGTCGGCATGTCCGCCGTGTCGATCATGTCCTTGATGCCGAAGGGCAGGCCATGAAGGGGCCCGAGCGAGCCGCGCGCGACGCGGATCTTGTCGAGTTCGCGGGCGCGCCGGATCGCAGCGTCCGGATCGACATAGGTCCACGCCTTGACCGCCGGGTCCCGCTCGCTGATGCGGGTGAGACAGGACCGGGTCAGGTCCTCGACGCTCAGTTCGCCCTTTTCGATGAGGCGGGCCGCCTCGCTTGCAGTCAGTCGACAGGCTTCCATGGCAGTCCTCGTGCAACAGGGAGAGGTTTGGCGGGCAGGGCGTCAGGTCAGCGGAACACGGAAGACCGGGGCCGGCTCATCGCTCTTGCGCGGCATGCGAGGGATGGCGGCGCTGGCCAGGGCGACCTTGTCGGCGATCTCGCGCATGCGCTCCAGATGCGCAGGTTCAAGCCTGGTGAGGCCATAGCGCGCGGCATAGGCGGCGATTTCGTCGATGGTCCAGGGGGTGGTGTCGGTCATGGGATAGGCTCCTTGCAGGACAGGACTAGAGAACCGGACGTTCGGCGCGCCAGGGCGTCGCCGCTTCATAGGCGCGGGCGACCCGGTAGACGGTCGCCTCGTCGAACCAGCGGCCGACGATCTGCGCGCTGGTGGGCATGCCGTCCGCATCGAAGCCGTTGCAGATCGAGAGAGCCGGGTGCCCGGTGGCGTTGAAGATCGAGGTGGCCGCCCCGAAGGTGAATTTCGTCAGCGTCTCCTGGTCGTCGAAGGTCGGCGCGGTCAGGAACGTGCAAGGGGCGAGCACGGCATCGCAGGCGCTGATGACGGCGTCGGTCGACTGGGCGAGTTCGCGCCGGCGGCGCTGGGCGGCGATATAGTCGACGGCGCGCATGGTGAAGCCGGCGGTCATCTTGTCGCGCAGGGCCTTGCCCATCAGGTCGGCGCGCTCAAGAAAATCGCGCTCATGGATCGAATAGGATTCGCCCCAGTTGATCGCGCCGACGATCTGGCGATAGCCCGACAGGGGGGCCGGCAGCGAGATCTCGACAAGCCTTGCGCCGAGGTCCTCCAGCACCGCCTCCATGGCCTCCAGGTTCGCCCTGGTGTCCGGCTGCATCGAGGGGGCATCCGGGCCGAGGTCGCGGATCACGCCGATCACCATGCCGGCAATGCCGGCGCCGATCCCTTGCAGGTAGTCGGGGACGAGCCTGTCTGCCGATCCGGGATCGCGCGGGTCATGGCCGGCGATGGTGCGCAGAACGAGGGCGTTGTCCTCGCAGGTCCAGGTGAGCGGGCCGGCGACGTCCAGCGACCAGCAGTTCGGCAGGATGCCGGCCCGGCTGACCACGCCGTAGGTTGCCTTCATGCCCTGAACGCCGGCGGCCGCGGCCGGCAGACGCACCGAGCCGCCGGTGTCCGAGCCAAGCGCGAACATGGCACTGCCGGCCGCGACCGCAACGCCCGCCCCGGTCGAGGAGCCGCCGGTGAAGCGGTCGGTGTTCCAGGGGTTGCGGGCGAGCGGGAAGGGCAGATCGTCATGGATCTCGCCGGTGCCTGTGCCGTATTCCCAGGTGTTGAGCTTGCCGAGCAGGATCGCGCCGGCGGCGGTCAGGCGCTCGATGGCCGTTGCGGTCTCGTCGGCAACATAGTCCAGCATCAGGCGCGAGGCGCCGGTCGTGCGCACGCCGACGACGTGGTAGTTGTCCTTTACGGCGAAGGGAATACCGTGAAGCGGCCCCTTGTAGCGGCCGGCGGCGATGTCGGCCTCCGCCTGGCGCGCGGCCGCCAGCGCCTTGTCGCCAAGCACGGTGATATAGGCGTGGAGACGGTCCTCCGTCGCGGCGATGCGCGCGAGAAACGCCTCCACCAGTTCGACCGGCGACAGGCGACGCGCGGCGATCAGGCGTGACGCCTCCGTGATCGTCAGATGCACGAGTTCGGGCGCGGCGGGCGCAAGCTTGGGCATGGCTTTCATAGCGTCGGTCTCCTCAGTCTCCAGGTGGTCGCCGCTTCGTAGGCGGCCGCGATCTTCAGGATGTCGGCTTCCGCGAAGCGACGGCCGACGATCTGCCAGTGAAGCGGCAGACCCGAGCCCGTGAAGCCGTTGCATTGCACCAGGGACGGATGCCCGGAGAGCGAAAAGGGTGTGAGCATTGTGTCGGCGGTGAAGGCCGTCATCTCGGGCTCGACGCCAAGGCGCGGGGCGACATGAAAGGCGCCGAAGGTCACCACCGCGTCATAGGTCCGGATGGTCCGGTCGAGGGCATCGGCGACCATCCGGCGCACGCGCTGCGCGGCGAGATAATCGCTTGCCCGGGTCATCGCCCCGCGCATGAGCTTGTCGCGCAGGGCGAAACCCATGTCCTGCGGGCGTTCGCGAAGCTCGGCCTCGTGGATTGCGGCGGACTCGCTGGAGCCGATGACCGAGGCGGCGAGGAAGCATTCGGCCGCAGGCACGGGAAGGGAAATCTCGAAAAGCTCGGCGCCGAGCTCCTCGAGCACCGTAAGTCCCTCGGTGAAGGCGGTGACGAGGGCGGCGTCAGGACCGGCCATGCCCGGACCGGGGTCGAGGATGACGCCGATGCGAAGCCCCGAAAGCGAGGCGGGGCGGGTCGGGGCGGGAGCGACCGTGGCCGACGGGCCGGCGAGCGCACGCAGCACGAGAGCCGCGTCCTCCACCGTCCATGCGAGCGGACCCGGCACGTCCATCGAATAGCAGTTGGCGATCATGCCGGCCTTGTCGAGCAGGCCGTGGGTTGGCCGAAGACCCACCACGCCGCAGGCTGAGGCCGGCAGGCGCACCGAGCCTGTCGTGTCGGAGCCGAGCGCGATGACGGTCGTGCCGGCGGCAACCGCGGCGCCGGCGCCTGTCGACGAGCCGCCGGCGAAACGCTGGGTGTCCCATGGGTTGCGCGTCGTCGGGATCGGCAGGTCGAAATACTCCCCGCCGTTGCCGGTGCTGTATTCCCAGGTCGACAGCTTGCCGAGCAGGATCGCACCGGCGTTCTTCATCGCCGCCACGAGGGTCGCGTCGCGTTCGGCCACCGTCCCGGCCATGAGCCGGGAGCCGCCGCAGGTAGGCAGACCGGCCGCGTCGTAATTGTCCTTGGCGGCGAAGGGGATGCCGTGCAGCGGCCCGCGCGAGCGTCCGGCCGCGATCTCGGCCTCGGCGTGGCGCGCCGCCGCGAGCGCGCGCTCGGCATCGACATAGACGAAGCTGTGGATCGCCCCGTCGACGGCCTCGATACGCCTGAGGCACGCCTCGACCAGATCCACCGGCGACAGGCGGCCTGCAGCGATCTCCCGGGCGGCGGCGGCAGCCGTCGGCGGATGGTCGGGCACAACGGGCGACGGCGCGGCTGCTGCGGTCGTTTGGCTCATTTCTCGGCGTCCTTCGACAGCGACTGGGGCAGGGGTTGCAGCGCCGACTGGGGGGCGGGCTGCGGCGGGATGGGGGATGCGGGACGGCCGGCATGGCAGGCCGGGATCAGACCGATGGCGCGCATCGCCGTGAAGGCCGGCGAGATCAGCATGACCAGGATCAGGATTCGGATGACATGGAAGGCGGTGACCACGGGGACGTTGAAGCCGAGCGCCTGGGCGGTGATCGACATTTCGGTGACGCTGCCCGGGGCGGTGGCCAGCACCATGGTGGCGATGCTCTCGTCGTCGACGAGATGGAGCAGGAAGCCGAGCGTGGCGCAGGCGAGCGTGACGAGCAGCACGTTCATCAGCGCCGCCGGCAGGAAACGCTTCATGCTGCGCAGGACATCCCGGCGGAACTGCGCACCGAGATAGGCGCCCATCAGCACCTGGCAGGCCATCATCAGTTCCGCCGGAACCGACGACAGATGCGCGTCGCTGGCGCCGAGCGCGATGCCGACGGCGAGCGGCCCGACGATGAAGGCGGCCGTCACGTTCATCCACCGCAGCATCAGCGCCAGGGCGAGCGACAGCCCCATGGTCACCAGGAAGCCCGTCAGGTGGAAAGGGTCGGCCGAGAATGTCCAGACATGTTCGCCATGCAGGTCGAGCAGGACCATTGTCGGCGGGATCACCACCACCAGCGTGACGATGCGCATGAGCTGGCAGATGGCGATGGGGGGCATGTTCGCGCCCTGCCGCGCGCCGAGAACGCTCATTTCCGCCGGACCGCCCGGCACAGAGCAGAAGAAGGCCGTCGTGCGGTCGATGTTGCTGAGGCGCGCCAGCAGCAGCGAGGCAATGCAGCCGATCAGCAGCGTCGCGAGGGCGGCAAGCAGGATTAGCGGCAGCAGCCGCAGGCTGGTTTCCGCCGCCTGGGGCGTGAAGGTCAGACCGATGCCGGTCAGCAAAACAAGCACCCCGGCATCGCGCAGGCTCCGCCGCGTGCCGAGCGGCAGGCCGAGCATCGACAGGGTCGCGACCATGGCCAGCGCCCCGATCAGCCAGGGTAGCGGAACGCCGATCCACCAGGCGATGGCACCGCCGACGCCGCCGGCAACCTGTCCGAGGGCGACGAAGGCAAGGTCGCGGGGATTCAGCCGGAGGGCGGGTTGCCGCTCAGGCCGTGACGGGAGCAGAGACACGATAGTCTTCCTCATCGCCGTGAATGTGACAGCGCATGTCGCGCGGCGAATGCCCCGCCCCCGCGCCGGGGAGCCGGATCAGGTCCGGCGCGACCGCGAGACAATGGGCGCGGGCATGGCGGCAGCGCGGCGCGAAGCTGCAGCCGGGCGGCAGCATGGCGAGATCGGGGGGCGATCCGGGGATCGCGTCGAGCACCTTGCCGCGCATGCCGGCCTGCACCGTGGACCGCATCAGGGCCTGGGTGTAGGGGTGCAGCGGGTCCTTGATGATGGCGGCAACGTCGGCCCCCTCGACGAGGCGGCCGGCATACATCACCCCGACCCGGTCGGCGATTTCGCAGGCGACACCAAGGTCATGGGTGACGAAAACCGTTGCCATGCCCAACTCGCGCTGCAGCTCGCGCAGCAGGAGCAGCACCTGGATCTGCACCGTCGCGTCGAGGGCCGTCGTCGGTTCGTCGGCAAGCAGGAGCTTGGGGTCGCAGGACAGGGCGAGCGCGATCATCGCCCGCTGCTTGAGGCCGCCCGACAATTCGTGCGGATAGGCATCGAGCCGCTGGCGCGCGGAGGGAATCTGGACAAGCTCCAGCAATTGCAGCGCCCGGGCACGGGCGTCGGCCCAGGACAGGCCCTTGTGCTCGACCAGCGTCTCGCCGATCTGGTGGCCGATGGTGAAGACCGGATCGAGCGCGGTGGCCGGTTCCTGGAAGATCATCGCGATCTTCGAGCCGCGGACGCGGCGCAATTCGCTTTCGCTGGCGCCGACGAGGTTCTGCCCGTCGACGTCCATCCTACCGCTGACGCGGGCGGTCGGCGGCAGAATGCCGAGCAGGGTGCGCAGGGTGACGCTCTTGCCGGAACCGGATTCGCCCAGAAGGCACAGAACCTCGCCACGGTCGAGGGAGAAGGTGACGCCGTTGAGGATCGACACGTCGCCGTCGCGGGAGACGAAACGGACACCCAGATCCTCCACATGGAGAATGCGTTCGGACGGTACCGGCGCGGGAGCGGGCGTCGGCGCGACAAGCGCCTCCAGCCGGCTGCCGGTGGACCGCCAGCGCTTGGGAAGCCAGGGCTGCCTGGACAGAGCGGGGCTTGCGGGCATGGACGTCTCCTTTGCGTTCAGGCTGCGGGTGCGTTCAGGCTGCGGGGGACAGGCTGTGGCTGGTGCCGACGCCGCGCGCGTGGCAGGCAACGCTCTGGCCCGGCCGATCCGGCAGGGCGGCGAGTTCGGGCGCTCTGGCGGCGCAGATCGGCTCCGCGAGGGGGCAGCGGGTGCGGAAGCGGCAGCCGCTCGGCGGGTTGACCGGGTTCGGGGGATCGCCCGTCAGCGGCGGGGCGATCCGCCTGCGCGCCGGGTCCATCGAGGGGCGAGAGGAAAGCAGCGCCTGGGTATAGGGGTGGCTCGGTGCGCTGTAGAGATCGTCCACGTCGCCGATCTCCACCACCTCGCCGAGATACATCACAAGCACTCGGTCTGAGATGTACTGGACCACGTTGAGGTCGTGGGAGATGAAGATATAGGTGAGGCTGAATTGCTCCTTGAGCCGGGCGAGCAGGTTGAGAACCTGGGCCTCCACCGATTTGTCGAGCGCCGAGACGGCTTCATCGAGAACGACGAGACGCGGCTTCATGGCGAGGGCGCGGGCGATGTTGACGCGCTGGCGCTGACCACCGGAAAGCTGGTGCGGATAGCGGCGCGCGAACTGGCGCGGATTGAGGCCGACCAGGCCGAGAAGTTCCTCGGCATCGGCCCGGGCCTTGCGCGTCGGCGTCCCGTGGGCCTTGGGGCCGAAGGCTATGGAATCGACGATGGGCAGGCGCGGGTTGAGGGAGGAGTAGGAGTCCTGGAACACCATCTGCATTTGCTTGCGCAGGTCCGCGACGGTGATGCCGCCATAGGGGCCGACCGGATCGCCGTCAAAGACGATGGAGCCGGCATCGGGCGGGATCAGATGGGTGAGCAGGCGGGCGGTCGTGGACTTGCCGCAACCGGACTCCCCGACGATGCCCAGCGTTCTGCCCTTGTCGACATGGAAGCTGACGCCGTCGACGGCGCGCACGACCGAGGGAGCCTTGCGCAGGAAGCCGCCACCGATGGGAAAGTGCTTCTTGAGATTCTCGACGATGAGCAGGGGCTGCATGGGGCCGCCGCGGTCGCGGGTGTCGTCCGCGATGGGCAGCGTGGCGGCTTGCGAGGTGTCGTGCATGGCTGGCTCCTAGTCTTTGACGTCCATGGAGGAGCGCAAACCGTCGCTCATCATGTTGAAGCACATGGAGGTGATGAAGATCATCACGCCGGGAACGACCGCGTTGACCGGGGCGATGTAGATCGCCTGGCGCAGCGTGTTCAGCATCAGACCCCAATCGGCCTGCGGCGGGCTGACGCCGAGACCGAGAAACGCCAGGCCCGAGGCGACGACGATGGAGACGCTGATCAGACTGGAGGCGTAGATGAACACCGGGCCGAGCACGTTGGGTAGGATATGCGTGCCGATGATGCGCGGGGTGGAGGCGCCGGTCGCGCGCGCCGCGTCGACATAGTCTTCCGTGCGGATCTGGGTGGTGACGCTTTCGGCGATGCGGCAGATCGGCGGGATGAAGACCACCGTCAAGGCGATCAGAACGTTGAGCAGGCCGGCGCCGAGGGCGCCGGAGATGGCGACGGCGAGCAGCACGGAGGGAAAGGCATAGAAGACGTCCATGGTACGCATCACGGCGGTGTTGACCAGGCCGCCGAAATAGCCGGCAAGAAGTCCCAGCCCGCCGCCGATCAGTGTCGCCAGGAAGACCGGCGTCAGACCGGTGAACAGCGAGATGCGACCGCCATAGATCAGCCGGGAGAGCATGTCGCGGCCGAGTTCGTCGGTGCCGAGAAGGTGGCCGTCGGTGCCGATCGGCTTCAGCCGGCGCGTCATGCTGGTCGCGTAAGGGTCGTTGGGTGCGACGAAGGGAGCGAAGATCGCGGCCAGCACGATCAGGAGTACGACGGCCATGCAGACGACGGTGACCGGGTCGCGCCGGAGCTTGCGCCAGACGCCGCCCCAATAGCCGGGCGTCTTGGCGGTGGCGGCCGCCGCGGCTCCGTACGAGCCGGCAAGAGCGGTATCTGTCGTGGCATGGGCCATGGCTTGGTCTCCGTGTGGCTGCCCGTCACGCGCGCTTGATGCGCGGGTCGAAGACGACCTGCAGGACGTCGACGATCAGGTTGATCAGGACGAAGAAGAGGGAGAGCACGAGGATCGTGCCCTGGAGGACGGGCAGGTCGCGCGTGAAGATGGCGCTGTTCATCAGGAACCCGGTGCCGGGCCAGGAGAAGACCATCTCCACGAGGATCGAGCCTCCGAGAAGCTGGGCGAACTGGAGGCCCGAGACGGCAAGGACCACGGGCGCGGCGTTCTTGGCGACATGCAGGAAGATGCGGGGCCTCGGCATGCCCTTGGCGCGCAGGGCGGAGACGAATTCGCGCTTGCGGACCTCGGCCACGGTGGCCCGCACGGAGCGGGCAATGATACCGGCCGGGATCACGGCCAGGGTGATCGCCGGCAGGATGAGGTGCTTCAGATGCGCCCAGTCGATGGTGAAGCCGCTTTGACCTCCCGGTCCCATGCCCATCGCCGGCAGCATGCCGAGATTGACGGCAAAGACGACGACGAGGACGAGGCCGAGCCAGTAGTGCGGAACGCTGACGCCGGTGATGGCGAAGGCGGTCACAGCCTTGTCGAGAAGGCTGCCCTCGACATGGCCGGCGACGGCACCGGCAAGAATGCCGAAGCTGAATCCGAGCAGCACGGCCGCGAAGGCGAGGATCATCGTGTTGCGGACCGCCGGCAGAACGTCGCCGAGGACCGGGCGACGGGACTGCACCGACACGCCGAAATCGCCCTGGGCGACGTTGCCGAGCCAGACGAGGTACTGGATCGGCAGCGGTTTGTCGAAGCCGTAAGCCGCCCGGATCTGGGCCGCGACCTCGGGCGAGGCATTGTCGGGCAACACGGTGCTGAGGGGATCGCCCGGAGCCAGATGGATCAGCGAGAAGCAGACGATCGTCACGCCGATCGTGATCGGGACGGCGTAGAGCAGGCGGCGGATGACATAGAAGAGCATCGCGAATGTCCTTCGATCGGGCTGCGGGACGCGGGGTGCGCGGCGGACGTGGCGGCGAACAGGGACACGGACGTCGTTGCCGTGGCCGCCCGGCCGGGGGGGGGCCGGCCGGAGGACTTGGCTCCCCGACCGGCGGTCCGGCCGGGGAGGGCGCTACTTCTCGACGTAGACCGGCGTCATGTCCTGGAACCAGTTCTGGGCCTGGACGAACCCCTTGACGTTGGGAGCGAGCGCGCGCGGGTTGAGGTCGTGCACCACCCAGATCCACATCGCGTCGTCGACGATGATCTGGTGCAGCTCGGCCAGGAGCGCGTCCTGTTCCTTCGGGTCGAAGGCGACCTTGGCCTTGGCGATGACCGCGTCGGCGGCAGGGTTGGAATAGCCGCCCCAGTTGAAGCCGCCCGGAGGCGTCTCATCGCTGCCGGAGGTCTTGATCAGGGCGATGTTGGGGTCCCAGAAGGCCCAGGAATTGTTGAGCCCATGGGCGCCGGCGTTTTCCGGCGCCATGGCCCCGGCCCGCCGACGTGCCCTGAGGGCTTCCCATTCGAAGACCTCGAACTCGACCTTGAAGCCGACGGCGTTGAGGTTCTCCTCGATGAACTCGTTCATCGGCAGCGGTTGCATCTGGCCGGAGCCGGCCGTGGAGATCAGGAACTTGACCGGGAGCGGGTTGTCGGGGCCGTGGCCGATCTCCTGAAGCAGGGTCTTGGCGGTCTGCGGATCGTAGCCGATCTCGAAGGTCGGCTTGCCGAACCAGGGATGCCCCTCGTTGACCTGACCCTTTGCCGGGACCGCCAGCCCGCCGAGGAACTGGGCGAGGCCCTCGCGATCGATGGCAAGGTTGGCGGCCTTGCGGACCCGCAGATCGCGGAAGGGAGAGCCTTCCTCATAGCTGAGCTGATAGGGCCAGATATGCGGGTAGACATTGGTGACGATCTGCATGCCGGAGGACTGCAGCCGCGGCACGGCATCGGGCGGGGGCGCCTCGATGAAGTCGACCTGACCGGACAGCAGAGCCGCGACACGGGTGGACGTGTCGGGCATGCACAGGAGGATCATGCGGTCGGACGCGGTTATCCGCTCGGGATCCCAGTAGTCTGCATTGCGGACCAGTTCGGCGCGTTCGCGCGGGACGAGCTTTTCCAGCTTCCAGGGGCCGGTGCCGGAGGGTTGTTCGGCAAACTTGCCCCAGTCGCCGCCGAGCGCCTCCCACTGCGCGGGGCTGGAGTAGACGATGCCGGAAATCTGGTAAGGGAAGGTCGCGTCCGGCTCCTTGGTGCGAATGGCGACCGTCAGATCGTCGATCACCTCATAGGAGGCAATGGCACCGAACCACTGCGAGGCCTGTGCCGCCTGCGCGGTGTCGTATTGCGGCGAGTCCTTGTTGATGAGCTTGTCGAGGTTCCAGACCACCGCCTCGGCGGTAAACGGCGAGCCGTCGTGGAACGTGACGCCTTCGCGCAGCTTGAAGGTCCAGATCGTCTTCGTCTCCTCGTCGACCGACCAGTCGGTGGCGAGACCTGGCCGCAGGACCGAGGGCATGTCGGCCTTGGACAGGTCCCAGGCGATGAGCGGGTCATAGAGGGCGAGGCCGATGAAACGGGTTCCCTCGCCGCCCTGATTGGCCTGGCCTGTGGTCAGCGGGACGTCTGCGACGGTCATCGCAACCCGCAACACGCTCTCTTCGGCGCCTGCCGGCAGGATCTGGATGGCTCCAGTGGCCAGAAAGACGGCAAGAGCGCTGGTCCTGGCGAGGCGACGGAGGAGCGTAGTCGCGCTTGCGAGCGGCCCAACCTGTTCTGCTCTGTTCGGATTGATTGGCACAGTGGACTCCCCTGCTCTGATGGGTGGGGGCAACGGCCTGCCTGACGGCGTGACCCCATGCCTCAAGCCTAGAAACGGCGATAATTGAATACAATAATTATGTTTGAGGAAATATTGTGCACATTAAATCGACGAAAGATCGCAGAATCTCAAGGGCTTAGAAATTGAGCGTTGCGAGTGGCGGGAATTTGCGCCGCAGCAATTGTGCGCCTGCGAGAAAATCAGGCATGCTCTAAGCGCAGAGCTAATCTATGTTTTTTCGGTGAGTTGACGCTTTTATGTCGCAACTCTTCCCACCTTCTATCTTGCATTGCAGCATGGGGTGGCATTCTCCCCTCGGCTGTGGCTGCTCCGGCAAGATGCGACAGGTTGTCTGTATTGTGTACAAAACGCGTGATCATCTCCGCCGGGGATGGCGCCGAGGCACCAAAGGAGATTCAGACGATGACAGATGCCGACACCGCAATCGTAAGCCGTGAGGATCTTCGGGTTCTCGTGCGCAATGCCGGCCTCGATCCGAGCGACCAGCAGTTCGAGGAGATGTTTGACGCCTATCAGCACGTCAAGGCGATGCTCGACCGGCTCAACCGCGACTTCGGGTTCGCTGACGAGCCTGCCCATGTCTACTCACCGCTCAAGTTCTGACACAACGGACCTTGCTCCGAGCGCATGACGAGGGGGATTCATCCATGTCCGACCTGCATTTCATGACCGCATCCGAGGCGGCCGCGCTGTTTCGCAGCGGCAAGCTCTCCCCGGTGGAACTGACCCGCGCCTATCTTGATCGCATCGAGGCGCTCGATCACCTCATCGACAGCTACATCACCGTGACGATAGAGCGCGCCATGGCCGATGCCGGGCGCGCCGAACGCGAATTCGCTGCGGGACTCGACCGGGGACCGATGCACGGCATTCCCTATTGCCTCAAGGACATCGTCGAGACCGAGGGAATCCTGACCACCGGCCAGTCGCGCAGTCTGGCCCAGCACATACCGACGAAGGACGCGACCCTGGAGGCGCGTCTGCGCGCCGGTGGCGCGGTGCTTCTCGGCAAGACGACAACCTGGGAGTTTGCCCATGGCGGGCCGTCCTGGGACGTGGTGGCGCCGCCGGCGCGCAACCCCTGGAACCGGGATAACCATCCGGCCGGGTCGAGTTCCGGCACGGGCGCGGCGATTGCCGCCGGCATGGCGGCGACGGGCATCGGGACGGATACGGGCGGTTCGATCCGCCTGCCCGCTGCCGTCTGCGGCATTGCCGGGCTGAAGCCGACCTACGGGCGGGTGAGCCGGACCGGTGTCCTGCCGAACAGTTTCACCCATGACCATGCCGGACCGATGGCCTGGACCTCGCAGGACGTGGCAATGATGCTCGCGGTGATCGCGGGCCACGACCCGCTCGATCCGGGAAGCGGCGAGGTGCCGGTGGCGGGCGATCTTGCCCAACTCGACGAGCGGGTGCTGAGCGGATTGACCATCGGCGTGCCCTATCGCTGGTTCGAGGAGGAGGCGCCGTCGTCGACCGAGGTGCGAGAGGCGTTCGACGCTGCCCTTGCGGCCATGGTCGATGCCGGAGCGCGGATGGTTCCGGTCGAGCTGCCGAGCCTCGAGAGCTATGCGGATGCGAAGAAGACGATCGCCATGGCCGAACTCTATTCCATCCATCACAAGACGCTGAAGGAAACGCCGCATCTGCTCGGCGAGAGCCTCCGCTACCGCATCCAGTGCGGCGCGCTGATCCGGGCGGAGGACTATGTGCAGGCGATGCGCTGGCGCACCCAGTTGTCGCGCGTGACGCAGGCGGTCTTCGACACGGTCGACATTCTCGCCATGCCGACAGCGGAACCGGCCGGGCGGCTGGAGGCCACGCCGCATTCCTGGCTGTTCAAGCACAAGTCCCTGACGACCCCGTTCAACACCACCGGCAACCCGGCCTTGAGCGTATGCAACGGCTTTTCCAAGGCCGGCATGCCCTTGTCGCTGCAACTTGTCGGCAAACCGTTCGACGACCGTCTTGTCTTGTCCGTCGGCAGCGCCTACGAGCAGATCACGCCATGGCGGGCAAAACGTCCGGTTCTTGCGGGCGCGGAACCTGCCAGCAGCGCTGCCTGAGCGCATTCAAAGGTCTCAATCGGGGGGCGGAGCTGTTTCGCCCCTCGCTCACTCTCCTCCGGCAAGAAGATCACGGCGTGTTCTCCGATTGGCTCTGGATTGTCTTCACCCTCATCGCCTCGGCCGCGCAGACGGTCCGCAACTCCATGCAGAAGGAACTGACGGGCACCCTCGGTACCGTCGGCGCGACCCAGGTCCGGTTTTTTTACGGACTGCCGTTCGCGGCGGGCTTCCTTGCCATGGCCGTCTTCGCCACCGGTGAAGCGCCGCCGTTCTCGGAGTTGGCGCAGGTGCCCTGGACGGCGGCCGGGGCGCTGGCGCAGGTCTTTGCCACCGGGATGATGCTGGCGGCGATGAGAACCCGCTCCTTCGTCGTGGCGATCACCTATACCAAGATCGAGCCGGTGCTGGTGCTTGGCTTCGCGGTGCTGCTGCTGGGCGAAGTGCCGACGCCGGTGGCCATGGCCGGTGTGTTCGTGGCGACGGCCGGCGTTGTGCTGCTGTCCTGGCCCGGACGCGGTCACTGGACCAATGGCTGGCTGCAGACGACGGCTTTTGGTCTCGGTTCCGGCGCGCTGTTCGCGGTTTCGGCGGTCTGCTACCGGGGCGGCATCCTGGCGCTGGGCGACGGCCACTTCCTGATCAATGCGTCGACGACGCTGGTGACCGCGCTCGCCCTGCAGACAGGCGTCGTGAGCCTCTATCTGTACGTCTTCGACCGGGCGGTCCTGCACCAGCTCGTTGCCGCCTGGCGCTCATCGCTCGCAGCAGGTTTCTTCGGCGCGCTGGCTTCCCAGTTCTGGTTTCTGGCGTTTTCCCTGCAAAGCGCCTCGCTTGTGCGGGCGTTGGCGCTGATCGAGATCGTGTTTGCCCAGATCGTCTCCTTGCGCCTGCTTCGGCAGAAGGACACGCCGCGCGAGATCGCCGGCATGGTGGTGATCACGGCCGGCGTGCTGATGATCCTGCTGGCGTGACTGCGTCCGGACGGGGGCCGGCTGGTCGCTCAGTTGGCCCCCATCACCAGGTTCGGCAGCCACAGGGAGATCTGCGGAAACAGCAGCAGCATCGCCAACGCGCTGACCAGCGGAATGAAATAGGGCAGCGTGGCGCGCACGATGTCTTCGAGCGGCGCCCCCGAGATGCGCGCCACCACGAACAGGCCGATCCCGAGCGGCGGGGTGGCGATGCCGAGGATCAGCGACATCTGCAGGATGATGCCGAAATGCACCCGGTCGATCCCATAGGCGTCGACCAGGGGAAGCAGGATCGGCACCAGCAGAAGCTTGATCGTTACCCCGTCGATGAAGCAGCCGAGCATCAGGACAAGGGCCATGATCGACAGCAGGAACACCAGCCGGGAATCGATCAGGTGGGGCAGGGACCGGGCGAGATCCTGAGGGATCTGCTCGATCGCCAGAAGCCAGCCCATGCTGCCGGCAAAGCCGATGATGATCATGATCATCGAGGTGATCAGGATGGTTTCGGTGAGCGCCCGCCACAGGGCGGCGAAGGTCAGCGTGCGGAAAAACACCCCGAGAAGAATGACATAGGCGGAGGCGAGAACCCCGGCCTCCGACGCGGTGGTGGTGCCGGTGAGAATGCCGCCCATGATGATCGCCGGTGCGACCAGGGCAAAGGTGCCGCCGATGGTGTGTTTCCAGATCTCCCTGGCGCTGGCGCGCGGCTGCCGGGGGAAGTCCACCCGTGTCGCCAGAACCCGATTGAACGCCATCAGGCTGGCCGCGATCAGCAGCCCCGGGACCACGCCGGCCAGAAACATGCGGGCGACGGAGGTGTTGGACAGGAAGGCATAGACCACGAGCGGCACGGAGGGAGGAATGAAGGGGGCGACGATCGCCGAGACGACGGTGATCGCCGAAGAGAAGGAGGCGGTATAGCCGCGCTCCCGCATCGCCTTGATCTCCACCGCCCCAAGGCCGGCGATGTCGGCAACGGCTGCCCCCGTGCCGCCGGCCAGCATGACGGAGGCCAGCACGTTGACCTGTGCCAGTCCGGCGCGGAAATGCCCTACCAGCGCGTTGGCGAGATTGAAGATCTTCTCGGTGATCCCGATGGCATTCATCAGGTTGCCGGCGAGGACGAAGAAGGGGATGGCGAGAAGCGAGGTGTTCGACGCGCTCTCCAGCACCTTCATCGGCACGATCCACAGGATGTCCGAAAAGCCGCTCATCACCAGCGCCGCGACGACAGCCAGGCCGATCGCCATGGTGATCGGCGTGCGCAGGGCGACGAGCCCCAGGAACAAGGCGAAAAGGACGACGGCCGTCATTCGCGTGCCTCCGCGAGCGCATGGGGATCGCGGCCCTCGATGAAGCCGATCACCGCAAGGCGCAGGTTCAGGACATATTGCAGGACGATGAGGGCGCAGGACGCCCAAAGCGGGGCGGCCAGCCAGTAGCGCTGGAACCCGACCAGGTCGATCCGCCCGACCTGGCGCGGGATCAGTATCGGTGCCTGCCGCAGGACGAGCAGCATCAGCCCGATGACGAGGAGCGCGACAAGGATCGCGACAAGCGCCGCGGGGCGGGCCGGCAGCCGTCTGGTCACCACATCGATGGTGATGTCCTGTCCGCGGCGGAAGATCACGAAGAACGCCAGGAAGATCGCCCAGACGAAGAGGACGCCCGTCCACGGGAAGACCCAGATGATTCCCTTGTCCCAGATCAGCCGGGACAGGATGTTGGCGAGGTTGATCGCCAACATCGTCAGCAGGAGGCCGTTGGCGCCGGCCAGAAAGAGCCGCTCGGCCCAGCCAAGGCCGGCGTCAAGGGCGCGCCAGACCATCAGTTCGAGGGCCGGGTGGCGTTGATCGCGTCCAGAAGGCCTTCCGGCAAGGTGCCGGCGACATTCATGCCGGTGTAGAACTCGGCCATCTTGGCGACGACCGGCCCCGTATCCATGACGGTGAAGGTCACGCCTTTTTCCGCCATGCGTGCGAGGGACTCGTTCGCGGTGGCATCGGTCTTGGCGGCGAACTCGGCCGCAACCTCGTCGTAGGCCTCCAGAATCTGCGCGCGCGTGGTCTCGTCGAGCCCGTTCCAGGCACGCGCATTGGTCATGAAGGCCAGCCCTTGCGGATACTCGTCATGGCGCACGATGTGCGGGGCGACTTCGTAGAAGCGCATCGACTCGACAAGAGCGATGGGACTGTTGACCGCCTCGACGATGCCGCGTCCGATCGACTCGTAGGTCTCCGTCCAGGCGAGGGTGCGGACCTCGGCGCCGAGATGCCGCCAGGCGGCCGCTGCGAGCTCGTCGGGATGCATGCGCAGCTTCAGGCCGGCGATGTCGTCGAGCGTGGTGACGGGCTTGCTGGTGACCATGACGCGATAGGGGCCGCGGACCATCTTGGTGGGGTCGCCGATGACGGTGACGCCCGCCTCGGCCTCGACCTTGGTCATCCAGCCCTTGACGAGATCGGAGCCCTGGAAGGCGGACCAGTGCTCGCGGCTTTCGAACAGGAAGGGAGAGCCGGTGAAGGCGATCTCCGGAACCCATTTCTGCAGATAGGTCGAGCCTTCGGGATAGATGTGAACCGTGCCGAGTTGGAGCTGCTCAAGGATGGCCTCGTCCTTGCCGAGCTGCTCGGCCGGATAGACCTGGACCGTGAGCTTGCCGTCGGTCTTGGCGGCGATGCGATCGGCAACCGCCTGGAAGATCTGGCCCTCGATCGACTCGGCCGGCATCTTGTGCGCCATGCGCCAGACTTCGGCACTGACCGCCGCGGTGCTGCTTCCGGCGAAAGCGAATGCCGCCAGCGCGGCAGTGGCGAGAGAAATCCTGAAGCTCAACATGATCAAACCCCTCCGTTTTGTCTTTGGTTTGCGCTAGTCCAGTACCGGTGCAGCCTCCGTCTCAGGCTCTGAGCTTGTTCATCACCAGCTTGCTCGCCCCGGAAATCTCGGGCAGTTGCTCTCCCTTCTCCAACCGCGCGAGCAGTTCGATCTCCCGCTCCTGCATGCCAAGCGCCCGGTCGGCGACCTCCTCGATCTGCCAGGGCTTCAGGAACAGAACGCCGCTTTCGTCGGCGAGAACCGCATCGCCCGGCTCGACCGAGACGCCGCCGACCGAGACGGGCCCGTTGAGCAGACCTTCAAGACCGAGAAGCTTGGTCGTGATCGGAGACGGTCCCCGGCACCAGAGCGGCATGCCGACCCGGCGCACCTCGTTGAAGTCTGTCGCCGGACCGTCGATCACGGCTCCGACCACACCGCCGAGCTTTGCGGCGTTGGTGATGACGCCGCCCCAGCAGGCGTGATGGGAATCGCCGCAGCGGTCGATCACCAGGAAGTCGCCCGGCCGGACCAGCGACATCAGATGATGCAGCAGAGTGGAATCCGCGCCGGGAATACGAAGGGTCACCGCCGTTCCGGCCACCCGCTTCTCGGGCAGGACGGCACGCAGGCCGATATCGGCGAACTGGCTGTGCAGCACATGGCCGACAGTGGCGGTTTCCACCTTCTCGAGTTTTGCGATCAGCGCGGGATCAATCTGGTCGGGCATCGGGCGCAGGTCGAACATGGCCGCGGCTCCTTCAAAGGACGTGATGATTGTGGACGGGGATCGACGCGCGCACCTTCGCTGCGTAGGCATCGTCGATCCTGCCGGTGACATGTCCGGTATGGTCGCCCACCTGTGCCACCACATGGCCCCAGGGATCGATCAGCATCGAATGGCCGTAGCAGGCCTTCTTGCCGCCGGCATGCGTGCCGAACTGGCCGACGGCGAGGAAATGGGTTCCGGTCTCGATGGCGCGGGCGCGGGCGAGAACCTCCCAGTGGTCCTTGCCGGTCATCAGGGTGAAGGCGGCCGGCAGGACGATTACCTCCGCTCCCTTGTCGCGCAGGGCGCGGAACAGCTCGGGGAAGCGGATGTCGTAGCAGATCGCGCAGCCGACGGTGGTGCCGTTCACCTCATAGGTGACGACCTGGTCGCCGGCCGCGATCGTGGCACTTTCGCGATAGCTCATGCCGCCGGGAACGTCGACGTCGAACAGGTGGATCTTGCGATAGCGCGCGAGTTCGCTGCCATCGGGGGCGAAGACCAGCGTGGTGTTGTGATGGGCGTTTCCGGCCTTCTCGACAATCGATCCGCCATGCAGCGTGATGCCGTGGCGGCGCGCCATCTCCTGCATCGCGCGATAGGCGTCGCCGTCCGGGAATTCCTCGGCGCTGGCGTGGAATTCTTCGGGGCCTTCGCCCAGCATCGCCCAATATTCGGGAAGGACGATAAGGTCTGGCCCGTCCTTCGCTGCCTCGGCGACGAGCGCTTCAGCCTGGGCGATGTTCGCCTGCTTGTCGGACTGGGAATTCATCTGTATCAGGGCGACTTTCACGTTCAGCCTCTTTCATGAACTGTTTCCGACAAGCATGGTTCAGCCTCCCCGATCCGGTGTCCAACGGGAAATTTTTGGGATCTTCATAAGAATTTCTTTTGCAGGCTAATGGTGGGGCCTCGCCTGGAAAAGGCTGTGATGCCCTGTCCGGGTCGTCCGAGCCGGGGCGTAGGTGGCGGAACCGCGCTCAGGCGAGAGCAGGGTCGGCGCGTTGCACGAAATCCTGGGCGATGTCCCGCGCGAGCTCCGCGATGGTGGCCGGGACGAGCCGCGCCGGTCCGTCGAACCAGGTGGCGTGGAAGCGCATGGGTGGGATGGGTTGCTCGGCCTCGATCAGCACCAGTTCCTTGCGAGCAAGTTCACGTGGGGCGACGATCGGCGGGATGGTGGCGACACCGATCCCGTCGATGGTCATGCGGATGATCGTCGCGAGCGAGTTGGCGGCGAAAAAACGCGCGGTCTCGAGCCCGTTCTGTTGGAAGAAGCGGGTGATATGCGCGTGCGGCTGGCTGTTCTTGGGGAAGCAAATCACTGGATAGTCCGCGAGGCGTTCCAGGCTGACGGGCCCTGGCGGGAAACGGAGGTTGGGAGAGGCGACCCAATGGCAGGAATAGGTGCAGAGCTCGATATTGGCGTAGCTGGGCTCGAGCAACGGTCCCATGATGAGTGCCAGATCGATCTCTCCGGCGCGCAGCAGTTCCACCAGCTTGAGGCTCGTTTCCGCGGAAAACTCCAGGGTAAGGTCGGGATAGGTGTCCTTGGCGGCGCGGATCAGGTCGATCAGCCAAGTGTAGGTGATCGTGTCGATCACGCCGATCCGCAAGGTTCCCCGGATGCCCTGAGTGCCACTGACCTCGTCGACGAAGACGCGGGCGTTTCTCAGCAGCGGTTCGGCGCGGGCCAGGGCTTCGACTCCCTGCGGCGTCAGCGACAGGCGCCGGTGTTCCCGGACGAAGAGTTTTACGCCGAGTTCCGCTTCCAGCGCGGCGATGCGTGAGGAGACCGCCGCTTGCGTGGCATTCAGCCGTTCGGCGGCCAGCGTGAAACTCTTCAGCCGCGCCACCCAGACGAACGTCTCCAGAAAGGTAAGGTTGATCAAGCCCTCCTCCCGGGCGCACAGACGTGGCCGGGCCTCCTGTGTCGGGTGAGCCCTGCCTCACATCTCGACCAAGGGAACGCTACGCCGCCACCTGCGAGCGATCAAGCTTCAACTTCGGCCACGCTGCCTCAATGGCAGGCGCACGCCCTTGAAACAGCGGGTGTTTTCGGTCCAGCCGGGGTTAGGCTTAGAGGAGTTGCAGGCCCTTGAAGCTTGCATGACCGTCGCGTCCGACGATGATGTGGTCATGCAGGACGATGCCCAGCGTACCGGCGATCTCGGAGATCTGCTTGGTCATCTGGATGTCGGCGCGCGAAGGCGTCGGATCGCCGGACGGGTGATTATGGACGAGAATGATGGCGCTGGCGGAAAGCTCCAGCGCCCGCTTCATCACCTCGCGTGGATAGACGGGCGTATGATCGACGGTGCCGCGCTGCTGCACCTCGTCGGCGATCAGTGCGTTCTTCTTGTCGAGGAAGAGGATGCGGAATTCCTCGCGGTCGGAGAAGGCCATGGCGGTGCGGACATAGTCGATCACCTGCGACCAGGAGGAGAGCAGGGTGCGCTCGCGAACCCGGCCGCGCAGGAAGCGCTCGGCCACCGCATGGGCGAGCTTCAACTCGTCGACCACCCGGTCGCCGACGCCGCGCACTTCCTTGAGGAGGGCGGGCGGAGCCGCGAGCACCTCGGCGAACGAGCCGAAACGGTCGATCAACGCCTTGGCGACCGGCTTGGTATCGGCCCGGCGGATCGGCGAGAAGAGCAACAGTTCCAGCAACTCATAGTCCTGAAGCGCGGCGTGGCCGCCTTCGCGGAAGCGCTGGCGCAGCCGGTCGCGGTGGCCGTGAAAATGCGGAGAGATGCCAGCGTCGGAGAAGCCGTCGTCCGTGCCGCTCATGCCGCCTCCTCCCATGATGCCGCGTCAGGAGCGATCGAAAGCCAGTGGATTGTCGAGGCCGGCTGGCGACAGGGTGAAGATCTCGCAGCCCGTCGCGGTGATGCCGACCGAGTGCTCGAATTGGGCAGACAGCGAGCGGTCGCGGGTGACGGCGGTCCAGCCATCGCTCAGCACCTTCACATGCGGCCGGCCGAGATTGACCATCGGCTCGATGGTGAAGATCATGCCCGGCTTCAGTTCGATGCCTTCGCCCGGTCGGCCATAGTGCAGGATGTTCGGCATGTCGTGGAACAGCCGGCCGACCCCATGGCCGCAGAAGTCGCGCACGACCGAGCAGCGCTCCGCCTCGACGAAGCTCTGGATGGCATGGCCGATATCGCCGGTGGTCCGGCCGGGGCGCGCCGCCTCGATGCCCCGCAACAGCGCCTCGTAGGTGACCTCGACCAGTCGTTCGGCCGCCCGCTTCAGCTTGCCGACCGCATACATGCGGCTGGAATCGCCGTGCCAGCCGTCGACGATATAGGTTACGTCGATGTTGACGATGTCGCCTTCCTTCAGCGGCTTGTCGTTGGGGATGCCGTGGCAGACGACATGATTGATGGAGGTGCAGGTCGACTTCGTGTAGCCGCGATAGTTCAGCGTCGCCGGCAGGGCGCCATTGTCGATGCCGAAGCTGTAGACGAAGTCGTCGATCTCCTGGGTGGTGATGCCGGGCACGATCTTTTCGACCAGCGCGTCGAGGCAGCGGGCGGTAAGCTGTCCGGCCTTGTGCATGGCGGCAAAGTCGTCCGGCCCGTAGAGGCGAATCTGGCCGGTATTCTTCAAAGGGGCGGTAGCGGCGTCGATATAGGTGACCATGCGGGATGCTCGTCCGGATTGTTCGTGCGGCGGATCGCCCGCCCGCCGCCGGAACGGCGGCTGCCACGCTGGTGCGGAAGGCACGCGGGCCGAGGCGCCGGGGGCGGGATGTGCGCCGACAGGATTTCCAACTAGCCTTAAAACGCGGGGGCGCGGGGCGCAATCCGCTTTCGCCGCAAGGTTTGGCCGGGGAGCTGCGCGATGCGCGGAGCGGGCCGCCGGTCTTCCCTCTTGCGCCGCTTCCAAGGTGCTTGTACCCAAAGCGGGCGCGGACGTGGTGGAACCGGTAGACACAAGGGACTTAAAATCCCTCGGCCTCGGCCATGCGGGTTCGAGTCCCGCCGTCCGTACCAACGATTGCCGCCACGCACCGCAAAGCGGGACGACCATCGCGGGTCCCAGACGACGCCAGACGACGAAAGACGCCGATCCGTGATTTCGCTGCGCCCCGTGCTTAACGTCCTCGGCTTCCTCTATGTGGGCCTGGCGACGGCCATGCTGATCCCGGCGATGGTCGACGTTGCCGCCCGCAATGCCGATTGGCAGGCCTTCGTCATGTCGGCGCTGATCACCGGACTGATCGGACTGCTGCTGTCGGTGGCCGTCGGCGGGGCGTTGAGCGAGGGGCTCGACATCCGCCAGACCTTCATCCTGACGACCCTGTCCTGGCTGACGCTGCCGGCTTTCGGGGCGCTGCCGTTCCTCTGGCTGGGGGTCGGTTATGCGGATGCGGTGTTCGAGGCGGTGTCCGGCTTCACCACGACCGGATCGACGGTGCTGTCCGGTCTCGACGGGTTGCCGCCGGGCCTGCTGGTCTGGCGTTCGCTGATGCAATGGATGGGCGGGATCGGCATCGTCGTCATGGCCATCGTGCTGCTGCCGTTCCTGCGCATCGGCGGCATGCAACTGTTCCAGAGCGAGAGTTCCGACCGCAGCGAGAAGATCGTCTCCCGCTCGGTGGAACTGATCCGCCTGCTCGGCATCACCTATCTGTTCCTGACTTTCGTCTGCATCCTTGCCTTTCTGGTCACCGGCATGACCGTTTTCGATGCGATCAATCACGGGATGACGACGATCGCCACCGGCGGCTACTCCACGCACGACGCGTCCTTCGGCTTTTTCACCAACCCGGCCGCCGGATGGGTTGCGGTGGTCTTCATGCTGATCGGGGCCATGCCCTTCGTCCTGGTCATCCAGGCGCTGCGCGGCCGGCCGTTGCTGCTGTGGAACGATCCGCAGGTGCGCGCTCTGCTCGGGCTCGTGGTGCTGGCCTCGCTGACAGTGACCGTGTATCTTGGGGCGGTGTTGGAGATGAACTTCTCCGAAGCCTTGCTGGCCTCGACCTTCAACATCGTCTCGATCATCACCACGACGGGCTTTGCCATGGGCGACTACAGCGCGTGGGGGCCTCCTGTGATCGGCCTTGCGCTGTTGCTCACCTTCGTCGGCGGCTGCACCGGCTCGACCTCGGGTGGCATCAAGATGTTCCGTTTTCTGGTGTTCTTCGGCACCGTACGGGCCCATCTGCGGCGAATGATCCGGCCGAACCGCGTGATGTCCGAGCAATATGCCAACACCCGACTGACGCCGGAGCTGTCCTTCTCGGTGCTGGCCTTCCTCGTCGTCTATATGGGTTCGGTCGGCACGATCACGCTGGCACTGTCCGGTTTCGGGCTCGATCTGGTGACAGCGCTGTCGGCGGCCGCGACGGCGGTGTCGAATGTGGGTCCGGGGCTTGGGCCGGTCATCGGTCCGGCCGGCAATTTCGCGCCGCTGCCCGACGGCGCAAAATGGATCCTGTCTTTTGCCATGCTGATGGGCCGGCTGGAGCTTTTCACGGTGCTGGTGCTGCTCGATCCGGATTTCTGGTCGCGCTGAGCCCATTCAACGGCTGGAGTTGGTCCCTTGCGTTTTTCCTCCCCCCTTGTGTCCGGCCGTCTGGTCAAGCGCTACAAGCGCTTTCTCGCCGATGTGATCCTCGACAGCGGCGAGGCGGTGACCGCGCATTGCGCCAATCCCGGCTCGATGCTGGGGCTGCGCGAACCGGGTGCGCGGGTCTTCCTGTCGCTGTCCGACAATCCGGCGCGCAAGCTGAAATACTCCTGGGAGATCGTCGAGGCGGACGGCGCGCTGGTCGGCATCAACACCGCTCATCCCAACGGCCTGGTCGAGGAGGCGTTGACGGCGCGGCTGATTCCCGAACTGGCCGGTTTTTCCGGCTTGCGGCGCGAGGTGAAATACGGTCGCAACTCGCGCATCGACATCCTGCTTGAGGGCTCAGACGGGCGCCCTGTCTATGTCGAGGTGAAGAACGTCCATCTGATGCGGCAGGCGGGCCTTGCCGAGTTCCCGGACTCGGTGACAGCGCGAGGCGCCAAGCACCTTGTCGAGATGGGGGACATGGTGGCGGAAGGAGCGCGCGCCGCGATGGTCTATCTGGTGCAACGGCCGGACTGCGACCGCCTGTCCTTCGCTGCCGACATCGATCCCGCCTATGCGGCGGCCTTTGTGGCGGCGAAGGCACGCGGAGTTGAGGCCTATGCGATCGGCTGCCGCGTCACGCCCGAGGAAATCGTGGCAGAGCGGCCTGTGACACTGACCGCTTGAGCCGCCGGATTTCAGGAAGCGGTCAGGCTCGCGTAGCTCAGGCAATGCCCTCGTTGCCTTGCAGGACCACGATCGGCGTGTTGTTGGGCACTCGCGCGGCCAGATCGATGACGTCCTGGTTGATCAGGCGCACGCAACCGGAAGAGACCGCCTTGCCGATGGTCCAGTACTCCATCGTGCCGTGGATCCGGTAGATCGTGTCGCGATTGCCTTCGAAGATGTAGAGCGCGCGGGCGCCCAGCGGATTGTCCAGCCCCGGCTCCATGCCGTTGCGATAGGGCTCGAGTTCCGGCTGGCGGGCGATCATCTCGGCCGGCGGGGTCCAGCGCGGCCATGCGCGCTTGTAGGCGATGCGCGCGCGTCCGCCCCAGTCGAAGCCGGCGCGGCCGATACCCACGCCATAGCGCAGCGCCTGCCCGTTCTCCATCACCAGATAGAGAAAGCGGTTCGGCGTGTCGACGACCAGTGTGCCGGGACGCTCCCGCGTCGGGTAGGACACCACCTGGCGGAAATACATCGGATCCACACGCCGCAGGTCGACGGCCGGCAACGGGAACCTCTCCTGTGGCATCGCCGCATACATCTGCAGGTAATAGGGATCGATCACCGGCGCCGGGGGCGCCGACGAGGCCGCCTGCAGGCGAGGGTTGCTGCCGGTGGTCTGGCAGCCGGCGAGCGCCATCGCGCCGAGGCCAACGAGGGCGGCGCGGCGCGTCATGAGGGTGTTGCCGGAGGCGGAGCCGCTTCCGGAGCGCGGGAGAATCTCGTGTGTCATGACGCGGTTATAGGCTCAGAAATTGCGCCGAAATATGGGCACGGCAATAACTTTCCCGCGAGCGCAAGGCTGCCCTGCGCCTGTCGGGAGGCTCAAGGCCGGCGAAACGCGACCGCGCTCAGCCTTGGCTGTGGGTGGCGATCGGCGGCTGGAACTGCCAGCCCATGTCCCAGGGGAAGTAGATCCAGGTGTCCTGCGACACCTCCGTCACGAAGGTGTCGACCAGCGGACGCCCCATCGGTTTGGCATAGACGGTTGCGAAATGGGCATCGGGCAACATGTCGCGAACGACGCGTGCGGTCTTTCCGGTGTCGACAAGGTCGTCGATGACCAGGACGCCGGAGCCCTTGCCGCCGTTGAGATCGATCACCCGCTTGTCGATGGTCTTCAGGACCTGCAACTCGCCCTGGTTCTCATAGTCGTGATAGGACGCGACGCAGACCGTCTCGATAAGGCGAATGCCGAGCTCGCGGGCGACGATGGCCGCGGGAACCAGGCCGCCGCGGGTGATGCAGACGATTGCTTCCCATTTGCCCTGTCCCGACAGGCGCCATGCGAGCGCGCGGCAGTCGCGGTGGAACTGATCCCAGGAGACGGGAAAGGCTTTGGGGGCTTGCGGGTTTTCCATGCGGGTCAAGTCCTGTCGTTCTGGCAAGGGATGATTCTGCTCAGCGGGCCGCAGCCGCGACGGCAGTGCGCACTGCGTCGCAGGCCTGCCGCATCAACCCGGCATCGCGCGAGCGGACGACGATCTGGGTGGAGAAGCGTCCGTCGACCGAGCGCGGATAGGAGCCGATCATGACGCCCGGATGAGCGTCCTGGATCTCGCGCAGGGCGGCGGCGATGCGACTTTCCGGAAGGTCGGCATCGACGGCCTCCGAGAGCATGCGCAGGCCGGTCTTCAGCGTCGGGGCGACGGCGTCCAGCATGGCCTGCATGATCGCCGGAACACCGGCCATGACATGGACATTGCCGATGCGAAAACCCGGAGCCTTCGAAACCGAATTCTCGATCAGTTCCGCGCCTTCCGGGATCCGCGCCATGCGCAGACGCGCCTCGGTGAGTTGGCCCTCGGGATAGAAGTTGCGCAGGATCTCCACGGCGCGGGGATCGTGGCCGATCGGCACGCCGAAGGCCTTTGCCATCGAATCGGCGGTGATGTCGTCATGAGTCGGGCCGATGCCGCCGGAGGTGAAGACATAGGTGTAGCGGGCGCTGAGCTCGCGGACCGCCTCGACGATGCGATCTTCCACATCCGGCACCACGCGCACCTCGGCCAGGTCAATGCCGATCGCGGTGAGGTATTCGGCCAGGTAACCGATGTTCTTGTCCTTGGTGCGGCCCGACAGAATCTCGTCGCCGATGACGAGGAAGCCCGCGGTCACGATATCCTGGTCAGCCGTCATGCCCGTTCATTCCCGTTGTTCCCCGCCCTCAGCCGCCGCGGGAGGCGCTCGCAGACGCCATCAGGCGCCGGGAGGTCGCCATCCATATAGCCAATCGAGCCGCGCGAGAAGACGTTCCGAGGGCAAGGCGCGCATCACCGCATCGCGGGCGAGGGAAAGCGGGCGACGCATGTGATAGATGCGGTCGTTGGCGCGCGACAGGCGCATGACGCGCTCGGCCCGGTCCTGCCGCTCCGCCTCGTAGGCACGCAGGGCGCGGGGTACGTCGTCCATGCCTTCGGACAGATGGCGGGCAAGCGCGTCGGCGTCCTCGATGGCCATGGCCGCCCCCTGCGCGGCGAAGGGCAGCATGGCATGGGCGGCATCGCCGAGCAGGGCGAAGCGGCCGTCGACCCAACTGGTGCCGGGGTCCATCGAACAGAGCGCCCATTTCAGCCAGGAGGAGGGGAGGGACAGCAACTCCCGGCAGCCGCGCGGCCAGTCACGAAAGCGCGAAAGCAGCGCGTCGCGGTCGGCCTGGGCGGACCAGACCTCTTCCTGCCAGTCCTCTTCGACCAACGCCACGAGGTTGAATTGTTCGCCGCCGGCGAGCGGATAGTGGACGATATGGGCGCGGGGACCGAGCCACAGGCCGGTGACATTGCGCCAGCGTTGCGGCACCTCGCTCACGGGTATGACTGCGCGATAGGCGGTGCGCCCCGAAAAGGCGGCGCCCCGCAGGCCCATGATCCGGCGGCGCACCGTCGACCAGACACCATCGGCGCCGATCAGGGCCGCGCCGGTGTCATGGTCGAGCGGGGCCTGCGGATCGGCATCGTCTCCGGCCCGCTCGAATTCCAGCTTGATACGGTCGGCATTCTGTGCGGCGTCGCGCAAGCGCGTGCCGAGACGCAGGGTGATACCGGCGGAGGCGCGTGCCGCCTGCAGCAGCACCGCCTGCAAGTCCGCCCTGTGAATGACGAGATAGGGGGCGCCATAGCGCTTCTCGGCCGTGGCGCCGAGGGGAATCTCGGCGACCGGATCCTCGCTGTGCGCGGTCATCACCTGGATGGCGCGCGGCGCGACCACATGCGGCAGCAGCGCGTCCTCAAGACCCAGTTCGCGCATCACCTGCATGGTGTTGGGGGGGAGTTGCAGACCGGAGCCGACCGGACGAAGCTCGCTCGCCTGTTCGATCACTGTGACTGGACGCGACCGGCGCGACAGACAGAGCGCGGCAGTGAGCCCGCCGATCCCTGCACCGGCGATGAAGATGCGGTTTGCGTCGGATCGGGATTGCGCCATGCGCGGGCCTTGCGTGAGCGCCGGTCAGGCGGCTTCAGGCGTCCAGATGCAGTCGGCCGGGTCCGCCTGATGGACGTCAAGCGCCGGATTGTAGCGGTAGAGCGTCGAGCAATAGGGGCAGATGATCTCGTTGTCGTCGCCCATGTCCAGGAAGACGTGCGGGTGGTCGAAGGGCGGGCGGGCGCCCACGCACTGGAACTCCTTCGCGCCGATCTCGATCGACTCCAGGCCGCGATCATTCTGGAAATGGGGGATTACAGCATGCGCCATGGCATCCATCCGTCGTTCAGCAGGGTCTGCAGAATTTGGCGGACCATACGCAGGAAGGAGCTGTTTGAACAGGGGGAAGTGGCGGTTTGGCCACATCTGCGGCAACAGGTGGCAGGCGGGGTGGCGGCGCTCATGCGAGCCGCCATGCGGGCTGCGGGCTTTTCATCCGCACAGTCGCGCATTATCGTAAGGGTCATCTTTTTACGTTTACGTCAAGGTAAAGGCCCTCAATGCCCCATTTCGATTCCGCCGGCCTGCGCATCGCCTATCTGGACGAGGGACGGGGGGAGCCGATCCTGCTCATCCACGGCTTTGCGTCCAACAAGCACGTGAACTGGGTCTATCCCGGTTGGGTGAAGCTGTTGACGGAAGCCGGTCGCCGGGTGATCGCCATCGACAATCGCGGCCATGGCGAGAGCGACGGCAGCCATGATCCGGAAGATTATGGCGCCCCGACAATGGCGGAGGATGCAAGGCGTCTGCTCGACCACCTGGGCATCGAGCGGACCGACGTGATGGGCTATTCGATGGGCGCGCGGATCTCCGCTTTCTTGACGCTCGACCATCCGCAACGGGTGCGCAGCGCCGTCTTCGGAGGGCTTGGCTATGGCATGATCACCGGTGTTGGCGATCCCGAACCGATTGCCGCCGGGCTGGAAGCGGCAAAGCTCTCCGACGTCACCGACCGGGCGGCCCGCGCCTTCCGCGCCTTTGCCGAGCAGACCAATTCCGATCGGTTGGCGCTTGCCGCCTGCATGCGGTCCTCGCGGCAGAAGATCAGCGAGGAGCAGGTCTCGCGGATCACCCAGCCGGTGCTGGTTGCGGTCGGCACGAAGGATGAGATCGCCGGCTCGCCGGAGAGGCTTGCCCGACTGTTGCCGCGCGCGAAGGTGCTGGAGATCCCCGGCCGCGACCACATGGTCGCCGTAGGCGACAAGGTCTACAAGGCCGGCGTCACCGGTTTCCTGGAGAGCCTGGCGCGGGAGGGGATCGCGTGAACGCCAAGACCCTCACTCTGACAGGAGCTGACGGCAACGATCTCGTTGCCGACGTCCACGGCGCGGGCAGCCGCTCCGTGCTGCTGCTGCATGGCGGCGGCCAGACACGCCATGCCTGGGAGGCAACAGGCGCACGGCTCGCGGCGCGCGGGCTGTCGGCATGGTGTCTCGACCAACGCGGCCATGGCGGCAGCGACTGGATCGCGAGCGGTGCTTACGAGTTTCGGGATTTCGCGCGCGACGTGGTGGCGGTGTCAGACCAGATCGCCGGACGCTCGGGCGTGCGGCCCGTTGGCATTGGCGCCTCGCTTGGCGGCATTGCCAGTCTTTTGGCCGAAGGGCAGTTGCGGCCCGGTACGCTGTCGGCGCTGGTGCTTGTCGACGTGACGCCGCGCATGGATCCCGCCGGGGTGAACAAGGTCATCTCCTTCATGGCCGACAGGGCCGAGGCCGGGTTTGCCACTGTGGAGGAGGCGGCCGACGCGATCGCCCGCTACCTGCCCCATCGCAAGCGTCCCGAGCGGCTCGACGGGCTCGCCAAGAACCTGCGCTTGCATGACGACGGCCGCTACCGCTGGCATTGGGACCCGCGCTTCCTCGGGCACCGGCGCGGCCGGCCGCTCGATCCCAGCGACGGCATCGAGGAGAGGGTCGAGGGCGAGTTGGTGCGGGCCGCGCAATCGCTCAAAGTGCCGGTGCTGCTGGTGCGCGGCGCGCGCTCCGAACTGGTGACCCAGAGCCATGTCGACGAGTTCCTGACCCTGGTGCCGCATGCCGAGTATGCGGATGTGGCGGATGCCGGCCACATGGTCGCCGGCGACCGCAACGACGCCTTTGCCGGCGCGGTGGTGACGTTTCTCGAGCGGCTCAAGGCCGCCTGAACGGCACGTCTTGCCGGCTTGCGGCGTGTTTTCAGAACCGCTGATCATGTGGTGCCAGCAAGGCCTTCCGCCTTGGCTCGCAGCGCGCATGGACCCTGCTCCCGGGTGGCCGGACCCGTTTTCACACCACTTTTCGGCGAGAGCTGCGCGTTCGCGGCAGCATGATTGTGTTCATTTTTTAGATAGATAAATCAATTTCTTATATGGTTAACTGATAGTTAATGTGGAACTGCGCGCGCAGTAAGGCATTACGTGAACACCTTGCTTCAAGCCTCTGTTTATGCGGGGTATTTTTCTGGAACTTAAAGTGGTGCATCAGCCTGTGCTCAGGATCTGATTCAGGATCCTCACAGACAGAATCAACACGGTGTGGGCGTCAGGGAATCATTCCCGATTCCCGGCGTCAAGAGCACGCCTCGGCATGTCCGCATCGGCGTTGTCCTGACCGATGCCATGCATTCGACGCTGCAAGGAGTCGGTTAACAAAATGACTCCACGTCAGCCGCCTGCCGCGATCGGCCTGCCATCACCGATAGGGGCGGGGCCGGCTTGCCGCGAGCAGCGACAGGTATCGTCGAGCGAGGTTAACTGCCGGTGAAGTCGGGAGCGCGTTTTTCCATGAAGGCTGTGCGGCCCTCGGCGAAATCGCGGCTGTCGAAACAGGCGTCGGCAAGGGTCTGGCAGGCGTCGCGATCTTCTGCCGACAGGCGGGCGGTGAGGGCATCGATGCCGGCCTTGGCGGCGCGCAGGGTGAGAGGTGCGCCGCTGGCGATCTCGCCGGCAAGACGCCTGGTCTCCGTCTCCAGCGTTTCCGGCGCGGCGACAAGATCGAGGAAGCCGAAGCGTTCGGCCTCGGCCGTGCCGATGCGCCGGGCCGTGAAGAAAAGCAGTTTGGCGCGCGCCGGTCCGATGAGGCGCACGACGTCGGCGATCGCGGTCGGAGGATATCCGACGCCCAGACGGGCGGCCGGGATGCCGAAACTGGAGCCATCCGCGGCGATGCGCAGGTCACAGGCTGCCGCAAGTCCGAAGCCGCCACCGAGGCAGAAGCCGCGGATCATCGCGAGGGTCGGCAAGGCCGCGTTGCGCAACGCGTCGAACGCCTCAGCGTTGGAGACCTCATAGGCGCGTGCGGAGGCGGCGTCCTTGCGCAACGTGGCGAACTCGGAAATGTCGGCGCCGGCGATAAAGGTCTCGTTGCCAGCTCCGCGCAGGACGATGACGCGCACGCGGGGGGCGCTCGAAAGCTCCGCCACCGCCTGGGGAATCGCCTGCCACATGGTGAGCGTGAGGGCATTGCGCCGGGCGAGGTTGTCGACCTCCAGCCAGCCGATGCGATCCTCGATCCGGGTGGTGATACGGGCGGGGCGTGTGTCGGTCGAGATGTCGGTCATATCGGACTCCGGCAGGGCGCGGCAGGGCTGCGGGCATATTGCAATCTCCAGCGACCCAGTCCATTCGCACCGGGCGGAAAATCGATCGGTTGGGCCTGTTCGGGGCAGGGGGCGACGCGAAATGGCCGCGACGGCGGCCTTGACCTATGGCCTTGCCTGCATACATCGCGGTAAGATGGCACCCACGACCTATGCTTGAATGGGGGCCGCCCTGCCCGCGTGGCGGAGGCTCCGTAAGGAGGCGAGCATGCCGCAGATCAATCCCCTTGCCGAGGCGCCGACCCTGTCGCGCCATGACCCCGTCTGGAGCCAGTTACGCGAGGAGGCCGAGGCGATGGTGCGTTGCGAGCCGGCGCTCGCGTCCTTCGCCTACGAGACCGTGCTCAACCACGACCGACTTGAGGAGGCTGTCGTGCACCGGCTGGCCGACCGGCTGGGCCATGTGGTGGTTTCCCCCTCGCTGATCCGACAGACCTATCTGGAGGCGCTGCAGGATTCGCGTGCGCTTGCGGAAGCCTTTCGGGTCGACCTCGTCGCCGTGTATGACCGCGATCCGGCCTGCACCCGGCTGCTGGAGCCGCTGCTCTATTTCAAGGGTTTCCACGCGCTGCAGACGCATCGGCTGGCGAATTGGCTGTGGAAGCGCGGGCGCAAGGACTTTGCGCTGTATCTGCAGAGCCGGTGCTCGGAAGCCTTCCAGGTGGACATCCATCCGGCGGTGCCGGTCGGCGTCGGCGTGTTCGTCGACCATGCCACCGGCATCGTCGTCGGTGCCACGGCGCAGATCGGCGACAATGTCTCGATCCTGCAGAACGTGACGCTGGGCGGCACGGGCAAGGAAGAGGGCGATCGCCACCCGAAGATCCGCAACGGCGTGCTGCTGGGCGCTGGCGCCAAGGTGCTCGGCAATATCGAGATCGGCCACTGCTCAAAGGTCGCCTCTGGGTCGGTCGTGCTGACCGATGTGCCGCCGAACTCCACCGTTGCCGGCGTGCCGGCCCGGGTGGTCGGCGCGGCGGGCTGTGCCGAGCCGTCGCGGACGATGGATCAGTTGCTTTCGGCGGACAGCGACAGGGGCTGATCGGGCTGACGACCTGGTATCAATATGAGGCGCGCAGTTCCCCGTCTGGGGGAAAGGCGCGCTTTTTTCTTGGTTCACGCAGCCGAATGTGTAGGTTCGGGGCCAATCCGGCATTGCCGGCAACTCATGGGGCCGCCAGGGAAAGAGCCGTGGCCTTTGAAAGGAGCCTTTCGTGAAGCCAGACGAGATCCGCAAGCTCGAAGCCTATTTGCAGAAGAAGTTCGAGCTTCCGAAGCTTGTTGTCCGGGCGCGGCCGAAGAAGGACGATTCCGCCGAAGTCTATATCGGTGAGGAGTTCATCGGCGTGATCTATCGCGACGATGACGACGACGACTTGAGCTGGAACTTCCAGATGGCGATCCTGTCCTACGACCTCGACGAGGCCTGAGCCGCCAGCGCTTCAGGGGGACCGGACGGACGGAACCAAGACGGGCGCACCGGGGGGCGGGCGCCCGTTTTTCGTTTCGCGGTTCCCGTCACCGAGTGCGACCGCGAAGTGCGGTCAGGAGGCCGGTTGCGGCGCGAAACGGGCAACCAGTGCGGCGACGCCGTCATCGAGGCTCTGCCAGTGCTCCAACTGCCATTGGCGGAAGCGATAGGTGGCGAACAGGCCATGGCCGAGGCGGATGCTGCGTTCGCAGCTCGCGGCAAGCGTCTTGTCGCGCGGCGTGAAGCAGCGGGTTGCGAACAGCCGGCCGTCCTGGGAGCGATGTGCTACGAAGTCCGTGCCGCTTGCCGCATCACCGGGCAAGGGCAGCAGGGCGAGGCCCGCAGGGCCCGGCAGAGGATCGCCCGAGGCTAGCGAAAGCCAGACATGGGTGAGCCGCTCGCTCGTGTCCATGATGTCGGCGGTGGCAAGCGGCTCCAGCGAGACGAGCATGACGGCGGACGTATCGCTGGGATCGGCAAAGGCGCGGGCGTTGAACTCGCTGTAGCCTTCCATGGAGGGCCACAGGACTGCAAGGCTCAGCCGGTCGACGGAGCCGCCGGCAATGCGCTCCTCGACCCGCCGCATCATGTTGGCCGGCACCTTGAGCTGCACATCGCCGAGACTTATGGCGACACGCTCGCGGCTGTCGCTCCAGCCGGTGGGGCCGCGCGTGTAGTTCAGCCAGCTTCCGACCGTGTGGGCGAGCAGAGCGGTGCCGGCAAGCGCCAGCGCAACGACCATCGATGTGAAATGGCGGGCCTCAACCCCCGTTCCGCCGGGAAGCGTCAACGGCATCATCCGAGCGCTCCTGTTGCAGGCCGCGACGGCAACCCCGGCCACGGCAGTTGACCCAGCAGATTGTCCCGATCCGGGACGGGTGTCCCGATCTGCTCCGGGACGCGGGGCACTCCGTTCGCCATCTTTATGGTTACCAGTTCGTTAATGGACCCGTGGAAACGGCATGCTAATTGCTGGTGCGAGACGTGAGTTTCCTATTAAGGTTCCCAGAGAATTGGTTAACGAGGGGTTAACGGCACCATGAGTGAACTGGCGCTGGCGGTCTATCTGGGCTGCGCGGGCTTTGTCATCTCCGGAATCATCGGCAGTTTCTATCAGCTTGTGACCGGAGAGCCCCTTCGTTTCGCCATATCGGTCGAAACCTGGATCAAGGGCGTCCTGTCCTGTCTGCTATGTGTTTTCGCAGGCCCCTTCATCATCATGCGCAACGCGATTCGCGGCCGGCGGGTCGAACAAAGGCCGCTCGGCTGGCTTGTTGCCTCCTCGACGATCGCCGGGATGTGGAGCCTTTGCTCCGGCATCATGGTGGTGCATGTCGCTCTGACCGTGGTCCTGTAAGGTTGACGGGCGCGGGCGCGCGTCCGTCTCCTGATGCCGCAAGGCCTGATTGAGGCCAGCTATTCCGGAGTGTTCCATGCCGCTTTACTGCCTCGACGATCACAGTCCCATCACACCCGAGCAGGGAGCCTTCTGGGTGGCTCCGAATGCGGCACTGATCGGCCGGGTCGTCCTGAAGCGGGACGCCAGCGTCTGGTTCTCTGCGGTGCTGCGCGGCGACAATGAAACGATTACCGTCGGAGAGCGCTCCAACGTGCAGGATGGCTGCGTTCTGCACACGGATATGGGCTTTCCGCTGGAGATCGGGCGCGGCTGCACCATCGGCCACAAGGCGATCCTGCACGGCTGCACCATTGGCGACAATACGCTGGTGGGAATGGGGGCGACGGTGCTGAACGGCGCCCGCATCGGGCGCAACTGCATCATCGGTGCCAATGCGCTGATTGCCGAAGGCAAGGAGATCCCGGACGACTCGCTGGTGGTGGGAATGCCCGGACGGGTGGTGCGCCAGCTCGACGCGGCCGCGGAGGCCGGAATCGCTGGCTCCGCCGACGGCTATGTCGCCCAGTGGCGCCGCTACGCCAACGGGCTCTCGCCGGTGGCCGGAGGCTGATCGCAAAAAAAGGCCGGCCTCCGCGGAGCGGAGACCGGCCGGGCAACCCGACCCCGGGGTATGGGGGAGGGGGATGGGCCTGGTTGCCATCAGTAACGGCGCAATTTCCGTGTCGTGCCAAACTGCCTTGTCGCGGGACCTTGTCCCGCCACTCAGGTCAGTTTCCGATGCTGGCCAGCGTGCTGGTCCGGCGGTCGGAGATCGCCGCCCATTGTGCCGGATGCGACACTGACTGCCGCTTCACGAAACGATAGGGCGCCGAATACCAGGGCAGGACGGCCTCGATCTGATTGTCGAGGATGATGTCCCCCTGATCCGTGCGGACCGTGAGAACGGCATGGCCCGCGTTGTTCGTGTCCTTGACGACGGTGATCAGCAATGCGCTGGCCGGCCAGCCGCGGCTCACGAGCACGCGCTTCTTCTCCAGCACGTATTCCTCGCAGTCGCCGGCCCCATCGACAGGGTAGGTCCAGTATTCCTCGACACCGAAGAGTTCGAGGTCGGTCACCGGCCGAATGCGGGCGTTCACCTCGGCATTGACGGCCAGCAATTCGTTCCACCGGGCCCGGTCAAGCTTGACGACCACCGCGTCCTTGCCATCGGGCTGGCATTCGACCGGGTTCTCCTGACAGAAGCCGATATGGCCGATGGGAGCCTTCGCGGCCGCGCCGGTTTCCATAAAGCGTCCCGTCCCAGGGTCGGCCTGCGCTGTGCTTGTTGCCAGCAGCGCCAGAGCGACCAGCGTATACTTCAGTATCTTTGCGTTCATCGTCATGTCTTCGCCCTCCCCAAGGCTGACTAGACAATGACACACGCGTTTTTATTTGCGTCTAAGGTCCGGTACGGAAGTTTATTTGAAATAAATTCAGTTTATACGAAAATTTATACTTAAATAGAATAAAATTGTAATGATCCCGAGCATGAGGCGGGCGAGCGCAGAACGCGCAAATCGACCCTCGCCGCCGCATCGGTGATGCGGAGGGGCGGGGCGTCAAGTGGGGGGAGATGCGCGCAAATGCATCGAACCGACCGGAGGCGGCTCCGGCCGGTTCGATCTGCGCATTTACTGCGGCAGGATCAGGAAATGTGCTGTTCGAGCAGGTCGCGGTTCTGGATGTGCGCGAACTCGACGGCAATACCGTCCTCGGTGTGGCGCACGACGCGCGCACGCATCTTGCCGATGCCGATCGCGGTGCCGATCTCCGGCTTCACCTCGGTCTTGAGCGAGGCGCCCGACAGGGACACGTCGATGATGAGCGACTTGTAGCTGCGCCCGTCCGCAAGGACGATCTGGGTGACCGGGTTTTTCGGGGTGAAGCGCTCGTGGCGACGGTCTTCCGGCAGGTTGAGCACATCGCGATTGGCAAGCCATGTCAGAACGTTGGCGAGTTTGTCGCGCTTGCGCTGCGTCGCATTGATGCGGATGGCGAAGCCACCCTCGATCTCCCGCACCACCTCGCCCTCGATGCGGCCGATATGGTCGACATAGGCAACGACCCGTTCGCCGACACGTGCTGGAACCGGCGCGATCAGGGCGGCGCCGCCAGGCGACATGTCGATGATCTGGCAGGGATATTCGCGACGATCCTCGAGCATGAAGCGGCCGAGGATGTGGACAGGCACGCGGGAATGGCGCCGTCGGTCGACTTGCTTGGCGGCGTCGGCTGTCGTGTAAGTGAGTGCCGTGGCATGCGCCATGCGTCGTCGACCTTCCCTGGAGCGCACGGCTCCGGCGGCCGCGCGAACACTGCTGATCGACGTTATGACATGGCAGTTAACAGAGCGTAAGTGCTGCCCTTGCGTAAGGCGGTCGTGCCGCCCGGTTCGACGCCTGCGACAGTGGCGCAGGCGTCAGTTCTTCCCGCCCTCGATCACCATCAGGTGTTGAACCCGCCGGGCTTCCGCGAGCAACGGCAGCGGGGCGGAACTGCGGATCACCGCCGGCTCGCGACCGAATTGCGGGACCGGGCTGGTGGCGGTTCGCGCCTGCGGCCTGAGGAAGGTGGGGCGCTCGTCCGGCCAGATCAATCTCACGCTCTTGATCGTCTGCGACAGGATCGGATGCATGCCTGCCCAATAGGGCTGCTCAAGGGCAACGCAGGCACCGAGCACCCGGCTGCAGCCTTCGCCGGGAATATGCAGCGGCAACAGCAGCATCTCCATGTCGACAGACTGTTTGCGCTCGGTGAAGCCGGCCACGCCGATCACCGCGGCTGCCGCGTCCTCGGTCACTGCCGCAAGCAGGGTGGCAAGCGCCTCGCGATCTTCGCTCGACCAGCCGCGCAGGATGTTGCGGTTCTTCAACTCCCGGCAATGCAGCGCACACAGGCGCGTCCCGGCAAGGCGGAAGCGATAGGTGTCGCGGTCGACAAGTTCCAGGATGAACGTGTCGCCAAGGACGGCGCGGATCCGGCCGGGCTCGATCTCGCCGCGGTCGGGTGCCGGGCGTTCGCCTCGAAGGCTGTCCCAGTACTCGTAGAGCCGCTGCGTCACCGGATGTTTCATGTCAAACCTCGCCCCGGAAAGGTGTCCCGCCCATTGCCTGGGCGAGGCTGCTGTCCTGTTTTCGCGCAAGGCCTGACCGCAGAACCCGGCGCGTGTGCCGGAATGCGGTTGGCCTGCTGCTTCTGGAGGGGCGAGGAAGGAAAACTGTCCGTCTTCGGGACGGTTGTCCGCCTTGCGCCGCACCTGGGGAGAGACAAAGCAGGCCGCATGCCAACGAGTTGACCGGTTCGATTTACTTTCTGTTAAGGTTAACGAACGGTGGCAGTTGCCGTAGCGTTGGTTTGATGTGCAGAATCTACCAGTTGGTGAAAGCGAGCCTACCTGCACTGCACGTCGCCTGACTTCGTTCGCAGGAACCGGGTAAAAGCACCGGTTTCCTGCCGTTCCTTGACCGCCCGGGCCGCGCGAAAGCGTGGCGGGCGGTTTTTCTTTGGCCGAGGCGGCATGTCGCGGCTTGACGGAGGCCGGCCGGCCGGCCGATCTGGAGTCGGTACAAATCCCGCCAGGCGAGAGACGATGCACGAACCAAGACCCGAAGAGATCGACGACCAGGGCCAGCCGCCACCGCCGGAGCCGGTTTTCAACCTGCCGAGGATAGTGAGGAGTTTGGCGCTGCTGCTTATCGGCATCTATGCGGCGGATCGGTTCCTGATGCCTATGAGTTCGCGGATTGAGGTCCTGCTTGCCTATGGCTTTCTGCCGGCGCGCTATCTGCCGGATGCGGTGGTGCTCTATCAGTTGCCGGGCGGCGAGGGCGCGAAGGTCTGGAGCTTTCTCACCTACGCCTTCCTGCATGGCAGTTGGGCGCATCTCTTCGTCAATGTGATGTGGATGGTGGTGTTTGGCTCGGCGGTTGCCCGGCGCTTCGGAGCCGCGCGCTTCCTGCTGCTGTCGGCCGTCTGCGCCGTCGCCGGCGCGGCGTTGCACCTGGCTTTCCATTTCGGTGAACTCGTGCCGATGATCGGAGCTTCGGCCGCGATCTCCGGCCAGATGGCAGCGGCGACACGGTTCGTCTTCGACATGGGCGGGCCGCTCGGTGCCATGCGGCGCACGGATGACCTAGCCTATCAGCGGCCGGCCTCGAACATGTTGACAACCCTGTCCAATCCCAGGGTCGCGATGTTCATGCTGGTCTGGTTCGGCCTCAACTTGCTCTTTGGCGTTGTCTCGGTGCCCATTGTCGGCGAGGGAGGCAGCATCGCCTGGGAAGCACATATCGGCGGGTTTGTTGCAGGCTTTGCCTTGTTTTCTCTCTTCGATCCGGTCCCCCGACGCAGGAATGGCGGTTAGGGCCAGGGCCTCGCAGTGTTGCCGATTGCGCCGAAACAAGGATTTGTCATGATGGGGGCGGAATCGGGGACGGGAGGGTCCCCGGCCCGCAGCCAGGACAAGCCACCGGGGAGGTCGGACATGACGGTCGCATCAATTCTCAACGAGAAGGGGCGGGACGTCGTTACGGAGCGTGCCGAGACGACGATGCGCGAGATCTGCGCCATCCTCGGGGCCAAGCGTATCGGCGCCATCGTCATCACCGACCAGAAGGGCGGGATCCGTGGGATCGTTTCCGAGCGCGATGTGGTCCGGGCGATCTCGCAGGACGGTCCCGACGCGCTCGACAAGCCGGCCTCGGCCTATATGACGGCGAAAGTCGTCACCTGCGACGCGAGCGAGACGGTGAACTCGGTGATGGCGCGGATGACCGGCGGCAGATTCCGCCATGTGCCGGTGGTGAAGGACGGCAAGCTCGCCGGCTTGATTTCCATCGGCGACGTGGTCAAGCATCGCATCGCGCAGATCGAGCGCGAGGCTGAGGACATGCGCAACTATATTGCCATGACCTGAAGGCGAGACGCGGCGCTCAGCCCCGCTCCGCCCATGGCAGTCCGGTCTTGTCCGGACCGCAGAAAGGTTAAACGGCAAGCCATGTAGGCGAACCGCTATCATCATCTCGCCTGGCATCACGGAATCGAACTGTTCGAGGCTGCCTTCAGCACGCAGACCTTCAGCCGTCATGCCCATGAAGGCTTCGCTATCGGAGCGATTGCCGAAGGGGCAGGCGGCTATGTCTGTCGCGGCGAGAGCATGGTCCTGCCAGCCGGAACCTTGTCGCTGATGAATCCGGAGGAACCGCATACCGGTCATGCGGCGGCGGAGCGCGTCCGCTACACCATGCTCTATGTCTCGGAGACGGCGGTGCGTGAGGTGCTGGGACTGCGAGTTCTGCGCGGCTTCACCGCCATCGCTCCGCGCGACCGCCAGTTGGAACTGACACAGGCGCTCGGGGCACTTGCCGCGCGGCTGAATGGCGGTCCGATGCCGGACCGGCGGCTGGCGGTGGAAGAGGCGGTTCACGAGGTTCTGGCTCGAGCCTTTACTCACTACGGGGGCGCCGAGCTTCGGGCCGCCGGGCGGGAGCCTGCCGCCGTCAGGCGGCTCAAGGAACGCATTGCCTTCGGTGTGGAGGTGGGGGAGAGCCTGTCACTGGCGGATCTTGCCGCGGAGATGAGCCTGAGCCCGTCCTATCTGGTGCGCAGCGTCGCCAGGGCGACCGGTCTCACCCCGCATGCCCATGTGCTGCGCCAGCGGGTGGATCTTGCACGGCGGCTGCTGCTGGATGGGGTTGCGGCGGCGGAGGCGGCGGTTGCCGCCGGCTTCTGCGACCAGGGTCACATGATCCGCCAGTTCCGGCGGCACTACGGCGCTACCCCGGGTGCGCTGCTCCGGCACTGACAGGTCAATTTCGTCCAATCCGCAGAGCCGCGCGCCATGGCAAGGGCTGCCCCTGACGAAAGGGGACGCCATGTCGATCAAGCCTGTCATCATCCTGTGCGAGAGCCTGCCTGTTGGGCTCAAGGCGAATTTTTCGGCCGTGTTGGGAATGAGCCTCGGCCAACTCCACCCCGACCTTGTGGGAGCCGACACGCCGACGGGTGACGGTGTCGCGCTGTCGGGTATCACCAGGGTGGCGCTGCCGGTGCTCGGCGCGCCGGAGGACGACTTGCCACAGCTCTTTGCGGCGGCGGAGGCATTGCCGGTGCGTCTCGCCTATATGCGGGCGGCCTTCGAGGCGCGGAACTACGACGACTACCGGGCGCGGATCGCCTCGGCGCCGCTGGCCGGCCACAGGCCCCAGGCGATCCTGCTAGCAGGACCGCGCAAGGCGGTGGACCGGATCTGCGGCAGCCTTCCGCTTCTGCGCTGAGGGCGACAGGCGCGTCAGTGGCTCGCCGGTGGGCGCTTCAGTGGCCGTAGACGTCCTTGGGATCGTAGACCCGCTCCCCGCCGGAATGCTCGAGGCGTACAGTGCCGTCTTCGCCGGCAACGACCCGGCGATAGAAGCAGGAGCGGTACCCGACGTGGCAGGTGGCGCCGTTGCCGCCCACCCGCACCTTCACGACCAGGGCGTCCTGGTCGCAGTCGGTGAGGATCTCGACAACCTGCTGGACCTGGCCCGAAGTCCCGCCCTTCTTCCAGAATTCCTGGCGTGAGCGGCTCCAGTACCAGACCTCGCCGGTCTCGATGGTGCGGGCAAGCGCCTCGGCGTTCATGTAGCCGACCATCAGCACGGTCCCGTCGTCGGCATCGGTGATGACGCAGGCGATCAGCCCGTCGCCGTCAAACTTCGGCTGGAAAACCGCACCGTTTTCCAGTTCGTTCTTGTCGCCGCGTCCGGCGAAACGAAGCTCTGTCATGGGTCTTCCGTCGACGCCGGACGGCGTCTTTTTGATGTCAGCCGCGACGTGGGTCGCGAACAAGGCTCATGAAGCGGACCTGCTCGCTCGGGTCGTCGCGGAACACGCCGGTGAACTGGGTGGTGATGGTCGTCACGCCCTGCTTCTGCACGCCGCGCATGGTCATGCATTGATGCTCGGCTTCGATCATCACGGCGATGCCGCGCGGAGCGAGATGGGTGTCGATGGAATCGACGATCTGCGCCGTCAGGTTCTCCTGCGTCTGCAGGCGTTTGGCGAAGATGTCGACCACTCGGGCGATCTTCGACAGGCCGACGACACCCTCTGCCGGATAGTAGGCGACATGCGCCTCGCCGACAAAGGGAAGCATGTGATGCTCGCAATGGGAGAAGAACGGGATGCCGCGCACCAGAACGATGTCGTCATAGCCACCGACATCCTCGAAGGTACGCTGGAGGTGCTCCGCCGGGTCCTGGAAGTAGCCGGAGAAGATTTCCTCATACGCCTTGGTGACGCGCTTGGGAGTATCCAGCAGGCCCTCGCGCTCGGGGTCGTCTCCGGTCCAGGCGAGAAGCGTGCGGACGGCGGCCTCGACCTCCTCGCGGGACGGTCGGGCGCGCGTCGCCGCTGCGGCATCGTTCCGGGTCGTGACCGGCTTCAAGATGGCATCCATTGCGGGATCTCCCGATTGTATTGTATTCCGCATCCCTTACGTCGCCCCCGTGATTTCGGACCACTGGAGCCTTCCAAGGGCTCTGTCTCGGGTGGCGGAGGGGTCGCACGGTATCGTGTTTGAATTGCGACGGCGGCCTGCGGTCCGCCCCGTTTGGCCGCCACATGAGACGTGTGTGTCCATTTCTTTCCCGCGTTCCACCCTATATAAGAAATGCCAAACGGCTGTGAAGCCGGTTGATCCGGCGTCACGCCGTCTTGATGAGGCGCTCATGCTCGACGACATCTACAACTCGAAGATCCTCGAACTTGCCGGCAATATCCCCTGCCTCGGCCGTCTCGACGCACCCGATGCCTCCGCGAAGGCACACTCCAAACTGTGCGGCTCGACGGTGGTTGTCGACCTCAAAATGCAAGAAGGAGTTGTGACCGATTTCGCGCAGGACGTCAAAGCCTGCGCGCTCGGGCAAGCCTCCGCGTCGATCGTGGCGCGGCACATCACGGGGGCGACGCTGGCGGAGCTGCGCGAGGCGCGCGACGCGATGCTGGCCATGCTCAAGGAGAACGGCCCGCCGCCGACCGGCCGTTTCGCCGAAGCCGAGGTTCTGCTGCCGGTGCGCGATTTCAAAGCGCGTCATGCGTCCACCATGCTGGCCTTCGAGGCGGCGCTGGAGGCGGCCGAGCAGATCGAGGCGCGGCGGGCGGCCTGAGCCGTTCGGCCATGTGCTCCGGTCATCCTCCCCACGACCCTCCTTCTCGGGATCCCTCACCCGGCGAGCGCTCCCACGCCGGGGTGGTCGGGCGTCCTCCTCCCGTGCCGGGGATTGCCGCACGGATAGCGCTGCTGCTGATCCGCATCTACCAACTGACGCTGTCGGCCTTTCTCGGGCGCTCCTGCCGCTACGCGCCGAGCTGTTCGGGCTACACGGCCGATGCCATTGCCTATCACGGGCTGTGGGCCGGGATCTGGATCGGGATCGCCCGTATCCAGCGATGCCGGCCTGGCGGAGGCAGCGGGTTCGATCCCATTCCCGAGACGCTGCCGGAGCATGCGCGCTGGTACCTGCCATGGCGTTACGGACGCTGGACATCCCATCACATCGATCCGGCGACCCGGCTGGACTGAGTGCCGCGCTCCATCGCCATGCGAAATCCGCGCGAGCCATGCGAAAGCCGTTGAAGACGCAGGACGAATTTGGAGATAGAGGGCTTTCGGGGCATCATTGGTACAGCGCCATCGACAAACAGGCGGCGACCGGTGAGCGATCCTGAAGACTTCCCGGGAGACCCGGATTTGAACACTCCTGAAGCTGATTCCGCAGCCATGCCCGTGACGGGCCGCGAAGCCGCGCCCGAAACCGACCCGGAACCTTGGCCCGGCGGCGCCGGGACAGTGCTGCGCGCCGCCACCGCCCTTGACCTTGCGGGCCTGGTCGAGACCGAGGAGGCTTGCTTCACGCAGGATCGGATCTCGCGGCGTTCCTTCCGCCGGTTCCTGGAGAGTACGGGCGCCTCCTTCGTGATTGCGGAGAGCAAGGGGCGGATCATCGGCTACGCCTTGCTGCTGTTCCGATCCGGGACGGCGCTGGCGCGGCTCTATTCCTTTGCCCTGCGCAGGGAGGTGCGTGGCCGGGGATGGGGGCGTGCGCTGCTGGCGGCGGCCGAGGCCGATGCCTTCGCACGTGACCGCATCGTGTTGCGGCTGGAAGTGCGCGAGGACAACGCCACCGCCCGCGGACTTTACGCAAAAGCCGGATACCGCGTGCACGGACGGGTTGCCGACTATTACGAGGATGGCACCGCCGCGCTGCGGATGGAGAAGCTGCTGCATGACGAGGCCGCCCCGCCTTCGGCCGTGGCCTACTATGCGCAGACGACCGAGTTCACCTGCGGGCCCGCCTGCCTGATGATGGCGCTCAAGCATTTCGACCCGGCGGCTGACCTGAGCGAAAGGCTCGAACTGCGGCTCTGGCGGGAATCGACGACCATCTATCTTGCCTCCGGCCATGGCGGCTGCGGGCCGTTCGGTCTTGCGGTCGCGGCTGCAAACCGCGGGCTTTCCGCCGAGGTGCGCCTGTCGCCGCCGGGGCATCTGTTCATCTCATCCGTGCGCGATCCCGACAAGCAGCGGGTGATGCAGATCGTGCAGGACGACTACCGTGCCGAGGCGCGGAGGCTCGGCATTCCGGTGATGGAGGAGCAGTTGCCGGCCCGTTCGCTGGCGGAGGAGCTGCGCGCCGGCGCGCTCGCCATCGTGCTCATCTCCGAATACCGCATGCTCGGCCGGCGCGGTCCTCATTGGGTGCTGGTGCAGGGCGAGGATGCCCGCCATCTCTTCATCCACGATCCATGGCTCGGCTACGAGGGCTACGAGACGCCGCAGGACGCCTCGAACCTGCCGGTGCCGGATGCCGAATTCGACCGCATGGCCCGTTGGGGCAAGCCGCCGGTGCGCGCGCAGATCATCTTGAGAAAGGGCTGAGACCGATGGCCACATGGGTCGTTCTCGTCGACAATCCGAAGGACTTCTCCAACGCCGACACACCCCACAAGGTGATGAGCGTGCGCGACTACATGCTGCGCCCGAAGCTCTTTACCGGAACCAACCCGAACATCATCAATCTGTCGCGGTCCTTCGCCTATCAGGGCGCGGGCTACTATGCCTCGCTGCTGGCCGAGGCACGGCAGCACCGGGTGCTGCCGAATGTCGAGACGATGATCGAGCTATCGCGCAAGGGGCTCTATCGCCACGCGCTGCCCGAGCTGGAGGATAGCCTCAATCGCTGCCTCGCCAAGGCGGAAGGCGCCGGCGACAAGCTGCTTGTCTGCCTCGGGCAGACCGAGATCGCGGCGCTGGAGCCTTTCGCGCGTCTGCTCTTCGACTGGTACCGGGCGCCGATCCTGGAGGTGAGTCTCGGCAAGGAGAATTGGCGGGCGATCACCCGCATCCGGGTGGTGCCTATCTCGGACCTCGACGCGTCGGCGCGCAGCTTCCTGAACGCCAGCCTGGAGCGCTACACGCATCGCGCCTGGCGGGCCCCCAAGCAACGCCTGCCGATGAAGTATTCGCTCGCCGTGCTCGCCAATCCGAAGGAGGATCTGCCGCCTTCCAGCCAGGAGTCGCTGCGCCATCTGGCCAAGGTCGCGGCGCGCCAGGGTGTGGAGATCGTGCCGATCGGCAAGGGAGACCTGGACCGGCTGGCGCAATACGACGCGCTGTTCATCCGCGAGACGACGAATATCGACAACCACACCTACCGCTTCGCCCGCCGGGCGGCGCAGGAGCGCATGCCGGTGATCGATGACCCGGTGTCGATGATCCGTTGCACCAACAAGGTCTATCTTGCCGAGCTCATGGAAACGCACGGCATCCCGATCCCGAAGACGGCGGTTCTGTCCAGCGCCAAGGAAGCCATCGGGCTGGAAACGCGCCTCGGGTCTCCGGTGGTGCTGAAAATCCCGGACGGGTCGTTCAGCCGCGGCGTGTTCCGCGTGGCCGGCGAGGCGGCGATCACCGAAAAGCTCAAGGAACTGCTGGACGACAGCGACATCATCATCGCGCAGGAATACTGTCCGACCGACTTCGACTGGCGCATCGGCGTGCTCGACGGCGAGCCGCTCTTCGCCGTGCAGTACCTGATGGCCAAGAAGCACTGGCAGATCGTCAAGCATGAGGACGGCAAGCAGGCGAAGGAGGGCAGCTTCCGCTCCATCTCGCTCGCCGAGACGCCGCCGGCGGTGGTGGAGACGGCGGTGCGTGCGGCCCGCCTGATCGGCGACGGGCTCTACGGCGTCGACCTGAAGTCGTTCGGCGACCGGGTCGTCGTCATCGAGGTCAACGACAATCCCAACCTCGATCACGGGGTTGAGGACTCGATGGAAAAGGACGCGGTCTGGGAGCGGCTGGTGCGCTGGTTCGTTCGCCGGATCGAGGCGCGGTAGCAGCCTTGCGCGGCCTGATTGTTCCGCAGGTTGCCCCTTTCGCCCAAATCACCTAAATGGAGCGCGGTTCGCGCCTGCCTCGCGCGCCCGACCATCAACGCTTACCTGCCCTGTTTGCAGGAGTGAGCCGGAGACAGACATGATCCATCTGACCTTCCCCGACAATTCGGTTCGCGACTTTTCGCCCGGCGTGACCGGCGCGGAGATCGCTGCCGGCATTTCCAAGTCGCTCGCCAAGAAGGCCGTCGCGGTGACGCTGGACGGCGAACTTGCCGACCTGTCGCTGCCGATCGAGCGCGACGCCCGGCTGGAGATCGTCACCCGCGAGGACCCGCGTGCGCTGGAACTGATCCGCCACGACGCCGCCCATGTGATGGCCGAGGCGGTGCAGGAACTGTGGCCGGGGACGCAGGTGACCATCGGTCCGGTGATCGAGAACGGCTTCTACTACGACTTCAAGCGCGACGAGCCCTTCACCCCCGACGACCTGCCGGTCATCGAGAAGAAGATGCGCGAGATCATCCAGCGGGGCGATGCGTTCACCCGCGAGGTGTGGTCGCGCGACGAGGCGAAGCGCCATTTTCTGGCGAAGGGCGAGACCTACAAGGTCGAACTGGTGGATGCGATTCCGGCCGACCAGGACGTGAAGATCTATCGCCAGGGCGACTGGCTCGACCTGTGCCGGGGGCCGCACATGGCCTCGACCCGTCAGGTGGGCGATGCCTTCAAGCTGATGAAGGTGGCCGGCGCCTATTGGCGCGGCGACAGCAACAACGAGATGCTGACCCGCATCTACGGCACTGCCTGGGCGAACGAGGCCGAGCTCAAGGCCTATCTCCACATGCTGGAGGAGGCGGAGAAGCGCGACCACCGCAAGCTCGGCCGGGAGATGGATCTGTTCCACTTCCAGGAAGAGGGGCCGGGCGTCGTGTTCTGGCATGCCAAGGGCTGGAGCCTGTTCCAGAGTCTCGTCGCCTATATGCGCCGGCGCCTCGACGAGGATTACGACGAGGTCAACGCTCCGCAGATCCTCGATACCTCGCTGTGGGAGACCTCCGGTCACTGGGGCTGGTACAAGGAGAACATGTTCTCCGTGCAGTGCGCCGACCCGGAGGCGGAGGACACGCGCCTCTTCGCGCTGAAGCCGATGAACTGCCCGGGCCACGTGCAGATCTTCAAGCACGGGCTGAAGAGCTATCGCGACCTGCCGCTGCGGCTGGCCGAGTTCGGTGCGGTGCATCGCTATGAGCCCTCGGGCGCCATGCACGGGTTGATGCGTGTGCGCGGCTTCACCCAGGACGACGCCCATATCTTCTGCACCGAGGAGCAGATGGCGGCCGAGTGCCTGAAGATCAACGACCTGATCCTCTCGGTCTACGAGGATTTCGGCTTCAACGAAATCGTCGTGAAGCTGTCGACCCGGCCGGAAAAGCGCGTCGGCTCGGACGAGCTTTGGGACCATGCCGAAGAGGTGATGACCCGGGTGCTCAAGCAGATCGAGGAGCAGTCCGGCGGGCGCATCAAGACCGGCATTCTGCCGGGCGAAGGCGCGTTCTACGGCCCGAAGTTCGAATACACGCTCAAGGACGCCATCGGCCGGGATTGGCAGTGCGGCACCACCCAGGTGGACTTCAACCTGCCGGAGCGCTTCGGCGCCTTCTATGTCGATCGGGACGGCGAGAAGAAGACCCCGGTGATGATCCATCGCGCCATCTGCGGTTCGATGGAGCGCTTCCTCGGCATCCTGATCGAGAACTTCGCAGGCCACTTCCCGCTGTGGCTGGCGCCGCAGCAGGTGGTCGTCACCACCATCACCTCTGAGGCCGACGACTATGCAAGCGAGGTGCAGGCGGCGATGAGGAAGGCCGGTCTGCGGGCTGAACTCGACCTGCGCAACGAGAAGATCAACTACAAGGTCCGCGAGCATTCGCTGGCCAAGGTGCCGGTCATCGTCGTGTGCGGCAAGCGCGAGGCGGAAGAGCGCACCGTCAACATTCGCCGGCTCGGCTCCCAGCAGCAGTCAGTCACCGGCCTCGACGCGGCGATCGCCGCGCTTGTCGAGGAAGCGGTGGCACCGGATCTGCGGCGGAGCTGAAAACGGCATCTGCCGTATTCAGAATGAGCCGGCCGGGATCTCCTGGCCGGCTCTTTTTCTTCGAGAAGCGGTCGGAGCCGTCGCGATCCTGTCACGCAAGGCGGGCTAGATGACGGTTTGATCCGCGCAGGCATGAATTCAGGGGCCGGGGGTGAGGGAAACGGAACTCAGCTACGCCAACGAGGCGCATTCCTGGGGCAAGCGCACGCTGATCCGCGGGATCGAGACGCTCTCGGGACGCAATTATCTGCTTGGCTACTATCGCTACTGGCGCGATGCCATCGCCGCCACGTCGGCCACCAAATGGAGCGACCTGCTGGCGCTGATCGGCGTCGATGTGGTGGTGGAGGAGGGAAGCTGGCCGCCGGAAAACCTGCCGGAGGGACCGCTGGTGATGATCGCCAATCACCCCTATGGCCTCGGCGACGGGCTCGCGATCCTGTCCCTGGCCGAGCGGCTGGGGCGTCCCTATCGCATTCTCATCAATAACGAACTCCTGAAGGCGCCGGAGATCCGGCCCTATGCGCTGCCGGTCGACTTCGAGGAAACCGCGGAGGCGCTCAGGACCAACATGCGCACCCGCAAGGAGGCGCTGCGCCTGCTTGCCGAAGGCGTCACGATCGTGGTGTTTCCCGGAGGCGGGGTCGCGACGGCGCAGCGCCCCTTCGGGCGTGCGCGGGAGCTGCCGTGGAAGACCTTCACGGCCAAGATGATCCGCGCGGCCCGCGCGACGGTCATCCCGCTTTATTTCGACGGCCAGAATTCGCCGCTCTTCCACCTTGTCTCGCGCGTCTCTCTGACACTGCGGCTGTCGATGTACATTCGGGAGTTCCGACGGATCATGGGCTGCGACCTGCCGGTGCGCGTCGGCGCACCGATCGCATATGAGGAACTGGAGGCCTTCGGCGATCAGAAGGCGATGACCGAGCATCTGCTGGCCCGCGTCGTCGCCATGGCGCCGAGTGTCCCGCGCCCGCGCGTCAGGCCGGATCGTCGCCGGCTGCGTCGGATCACTGCTTGAGCAGAGAACTCGTCAGGACTTCGACCTCGCCATGGGCGGCGGTCTTCACCTCGAACTCGCGCGAGTACAGCTTGTCCTCGTTGCGGGCGATCACCTGATACTCGCCCGAGGCTAGGACGAAGGCCGGGAAGGCGCCGGTTCCTTCCACCACCGTGTCGCCACCCGGCGTCAGCACAGACCAGTTGGTGTTGGCGATGGCCTCGCCGCCCGGCTGGTTGACCAGCTTCAGGGTGACACGCGCCGCATTGTGGAAGACGGTCGCCTCGGTCAGCTTGCCGGGCTCGACGCGGATGTCGGCGCGCACGGTGGCGTTGACCGCGCCGTAGCGGCTGACGATGTGATAGGTGTCGGCATTCAGCCGCACGATGTCTCCAGGCTTGATGTTGCTGGCGACAACCTTGCGCTCGCCGCGGCTGTTGTATTCCCGCTCATAGATGTCGAACACCAGTCGGCCGGTGCGGATCGGCTGGTTGCCGGAGAACTGGGCGTCGAGCTTGATGCCGCCGGCATTCAGCACCACCGTCTGGCTGGTGAGGCCGTTGCGCACGGAGATGCGGCTGGTGCGGCCGGCATAGCCATAAGCGGTGTGGACGAAATACTCGCCGGGTGGCAGGCGGAAATCGGCATCGCCGCCCCTGGCGGTTGCGACGAGTTCCAGCCGGCCGTTCTGGTTCAATGCCGGCCGATAGACCCGCCACGTCACGCCCTGGGTCAGGGCCGGTCCGTCGTCGGACAGGCGGGCGACCATGTAGACGGGCGATTCGGTGCCCTGGTCGGGCATACCGGTATCGGGAGTGATCGCCGGGGCATAGGGGACGACGGGGGTGGAGGATCCGGGGACGGCGTTGCCGCCGAGCAGGTCGCCAAGTACGGGAGGGGCCGCATCTGCCTGAGGGGCATTGAGGTTGTCGGGTTTGACCGGCGGTGCCAGGACCTCCTCTGCCCGAAGCGGGGAGAGCGTCACTCCGATGAGGCAAAGCGCGATTGCGAAAACCCTGATCACCTGCATCTGCCGGATGCCTGCCCCTGTCATGAACCTAAACCGATCGGAAAAATTTCCCTCTGCGGGTTCCACTCCAAAACTGGGGCAATTTCAAGTCATCTGTCGCGGGAGGCTCTGGCCTGATTGACAGGCGCGAAAACCCGACTAGGTCATGGAAGCGAGAGCGCCTTGCGTGCACCTTCCATCCCCTGCCGTCCTTTGCGGACGGCGCTGACCCAAAGGCTGACGATGACGACGGAGCAATCCGACACCCTGCGCCTGCTGCTGACACGGCGCTCGCACCCCGCCATGACCCTGGTCGAGCCTGCGCCGGACGGTGACGTCTTGCGGTCGATCCTGCAGGCGGCCTCTCGCGTGCCGGATCATGGCAAGCTGGTGCCCTGGCGCTTCATCCTGATCCGGGGAGACGCGCGTGCCGAGCTCGGCCGGCGGCTGCTGCCGCTTGCGGAAGCGCGCGAGGGCGAGCTTTCGGCAGAACGGCGCGACCAGGAGCTGACCCGCTTCACCCGGGCGCCGCTGGTGGTCGCGGTGATCAGCCGCGCTGCCGTTCATCCCAAGATCCCGGTCTGGGAGCAGCAATTGTGCGTCGGCGCCGTGTGCATGAACCTGGTGCTGGCGGCGCATGCCAGCGGCTTTGCCGCGCAGTGGCTGACCGAGTGGATGGCTTTCGATGATGACGTCTCCGCCATGCTCGGCCTTGCCGAGACGGAGCGGGTCGCCGGCTTCATCCACCTTGGCACCCCCTCGCAGCCGCCGAGCGAACGGCCGCGACCGGATCTCGACGACCTGATCAGTGAATGGAGTGCGGCATGAGCATGTACAGCTATGAGGTGGCCAAGGGGCATGGCCTGCCGCACAACCCGTTCAAGGCGCTGGTGGCACCGCGGCCGATCGGCTGGATTTCCAGCCGGGCGGCGGACGGATCGCTGAACCTTGCGCCCTACAGCTTTTTCAACGCGGTCTGCGATACGCCGCCGATCGTGATGTTCTCGTCCTCCGGCTACAAGGATTCGGTGGCCAACATCGACGAGACCGGCGAGTTTGTGTTCAATCTTGCCACCGAAGACCTGAAGGACGCGATGAACACGTCATCGGCACCGTTCGACAGGGGCGTGTCGGAGTTCGGCAAGGCTGGACTGACGCCGCAGGACTCGCTGCTTGTCGATGCTCCGCGCGTCGCCGAGGCGAAAGTGGCGCTCGAATGCAAGCACTTGCAGACGATCCGCCTGACCGCTCATGACGGCACGCCGACAAACAACTGGATGGTGCTCGGCGAGGTCGTCGCGGTGCATATCGACGAGGCGATGCTGGTCGACGGCCTGTTCGACGTGACCAGGGCGCGGCCGCTCTCGCGCCTCGGCTACATGGACTATGCGGTGGTCGACAGCGTGTTCCAGATGCGTCGGCCCAAGGCCTGAGCCTCCGCCGCCACAGCGATCGGACAGTCGGCCGGAGGGGATGCGCCCTCCGGCCTTTTTCGTCTTCAGTCCCCTGCCGTGCTGCCCGCGCGGGCCAGGATCTTTTCAGCGCGCCGCAGGTGCGGGCGGTCGAGCATTTCGCCGTCGAGGCCGACGACGCCGGGATTGCCGGCGGCGGCGAAAGCCTCGAAGATCCGTCTGGCCTTGGCGATCTCGTCAGGCGAGGGGGTGAAGACCTCGTTGATCACCGGCACCTGGGCGGGATGGATCGCCATCTTGCCGGTGAAGCCGTCGTTCAGGGCTTCCAGCGCCTCGGCGCGCAGGCCGTCCATGTCGCGGAAATTGGTGAAGACGGTATCCACCGGAGCGACATCCGCCGCCACGGCGCCGAACAGGCAGAGGTTGCGGGCGAGCCAGAAGGGGCCGGAATAGCGCCCGTCCGCCGTCCTGTTGCCGAGCGAACCGAGATCGGCCGAAAGATCTTCAGCGCCCCAGGTCAGGCCGGCAAGGCGCGGACTCGCTCCCGCATAGGTGCCAAGATTGAAGACGGAGGCGGCGGTCTCCGTGGCAACCACGATGATGCGGGTGGCGCCGTCGGCAAGCCCGTGCTCCGCTTCATGGACGGCAAGCTTGGCGCAAAGGTGCTGCACATCCATGCCGGAGATCGACTTGGGCAGCATGATTCCATCGGGTGCCGCGCGCATCACCGCGTCGAGATCCGCGTCGGTCTCGCCGGTGTCAAGCGCGTTGACGCGGACATAGAGGCGAGGGCGCCCGGCGTGCTGGCCCGCCGCGCCAAGGAAGGCAGCCGCGGTTTCGCGCGCCCTCGGCTTGGCATCAAGGGCGACGGAATCCTCCAGGTCGACCAGGAGCACGTCGGCGCCGCATGTCAGCGACTTCTCCAGCTTGCGCTCGCTGTCGCCGGGAACGAAGAGGAGGGACCGCATGTCCTCACCCCTTCTTCTTCATGAAGGCCTGCCGCCGGCAACTGGCAACGAGCACGTCGTTCTGGTTGAAGGCCTTATGTTCGAATTCGACGATGCCGGCGTCCGGACGCGACTTCGATTCGCGCTTGGCGACGACTTCCGTGGTGCAGTGGATGCTGTCGCCCTGGAACAGGGGATGGGGGAAGCGGACATCGGTCATGCCGAGATTGCCGATGGTCGTGCCGACCGTCGTATCATTGACGGAGATGCCGATCATCAGTCCGAGCGTGAAGAGGCTGTTCATGAGCGGCTGGCCCCACTCTGTCTGCGTCTCGCAGAAATGCCTGTCGATATGCAGCGGCTGGGGGTTGAGTGTCATGTTGGAGAACAGCATGTTGTCCATCTCGGTCACCGTGCGGGTCAGCGAATGCGTGAAGATGTGACCGACGGTGAAGTCCTCGTAATACAGCCCCGGCATGGTTTCCTCCCTTTAGGCCGGCCGGCGTAACCGCCGGCAGATCCGCTATTCCGACGAATCAAGCTCCCGGATTAAAGACACAAAGTGCAATTCGCAACGGGCGTTAGCGGATGTTAACCATCCGTTAACCAAATGGTCGCGACTCTTAATCAAATCCTAAGACATGCGTGACGCAGGAGAGCGGAGCATGAAAGTCGGCGAACCGATCTCGATCGCGTCGAGGATCGAGCAGGCGTTCCAGTCGGCCAGCACGACGACCGGCACCTCCTTCGAGTATCTGGTGAAGACGGCGAAGCGGGAATCCAACTTCGTCGAGACGGCGCGGGCGCGCACATCCAGCGCGACCGGCCTCTTCCAGTTCATCGAAAGCACCTGGCTGGAAACGGTCAAGGAGGCGGGCGGGCGCCATGGCCTTGGCCAATATGCCGACCAGATCGAGCGGACGGCCAGCGGCAAGTACCGGGTGGCCGATCCGGCGATGCGCGAGAAGATTCTCAACCTGCGCAACGACGCGCATATCTCCTCGATGATGGCGGGCGAACTGACCCAGAAGAACGCTGCCTATCTGAGCGAGAAGCTCGGCCGGGCGCCGAGCGAGGGCGAACTCTACATCGCGCATTTCCTGGGCGCGGGCGGTGCACACAAGCTGATCTCGCTGGCCCAGAGCCAACCGGATCTCGCCGCCGACCGGGTGTTCGCGCGCCAGGCGAAGGCCAACAAGCCGATCTTCTACGACCGAAGCGGCGCGCGCAGCGTGTCCGAGGTCTATGCCAACCTGGTCTCCAAGCACGGCGGGCCGATGCCGGCCCTGCCGGGCGCGCGCGGCACCATGGTCGCCAGCCTGCCGGAAGCCAAGCCCGCAGGGGCGACGGAGCTTGCCTATGCTCCCGCGCAAGGAACGGACAGGTCCGGCGCGGACGGCAATCCGACCAGTCGGGTGCTGACGGCATGGTCGGCGACCGACGACATTTCCTCGCCGTTCCATGCGCTGTTCCGCAATGGCATGGAGGCCCGCCGGGTGTCGTTCGACTCGCGCTTTACCTCCGCCTTTGCTGCCCAGGAAGCGGGGCAGGCCGAAGCGTTGGAGCGGGCCGCGGCCCGTCTGGAAATGGCCTCCGCCAGCGACGCCTATGCCGAGCGCCGGTCCCGGATTTTGACCGAGGCAGGGGGACAGCGGACGGCAAGCCTCGTCCGTGGTCAGCCGATGGATCTGACCGGCTTCCTCAACTACAGGCCAGCCTTCTCGCAGAAGGAGCTTCTGCCACCGGTGTGAACTGCCGGCAGCGGTGAAGCCATGCGCGGCGTGCGGTCCTGATCGGTCGCGCGCCCTTATGCGTTTCCGTCTGCTGCCGATCATGGTGAACGAAGGTTTTATGGTGAACGAAGCTTTAAGCGTTTTGGCCCCAGACTGGTGACCTGCGCTGCGATACGCGGCGCGACCCAGGGGACTACGCATCATGATCGTGCATCAGTTTCTGCGTTGGATGGCAGATGCGCCGGTGGCTCGGCGGGCAGAGGCGACAAGCGCACTGGCGCGGGCCTATCTTCACTCACAGATGACCTCGGAAGACCGCGACGCGGCCGAGGCGGCGATGATCATCCTGCTCGACGATCCGGCGGTGCAGGTGCGGCGGGCATTGGCCGAGGCGCTGTCGCGCAGCGAGCAGGCTCCCCGCGAAGTGGTGCTGGCGCTGGCGAGTGATCTGCCGGAGGTCGCCCTGCCCATTCTGGAGCGGTCGCCGGTGCTGCTCGACGCGGAACTGGTCGACGCCATCGGCGGGTTTTCCGACCCTCTGCCGGCGGCAGTCGCGCGCCGTTTCCATCTGTCGGCGCAGGTGGCCGCCGCGATTGCCGAGGTCGGCTCGCTGCAGGCGTGTCAGGCGCTGGCCGAGAACGAAACGGCCGAGATCCCTCGCTTCAGCCTGGTGCGGCTGGCGGAGCGGCACGGCAAGGATGCGGTTCTGCGCGAGGCGCTGATGGCCCGTCCCGGCATTCCCATCGAGATCCGCCAGATGCTGCTGAAACAGGTGGGCGACCTCTTGAGCGATCACCCTCTGGTTCGCAGGGGGTTGAAGGAGGAGCGTGCCCGGACCGTGGTCGCGGAGGCGCGGGAACGCGCGACCGTGACGCTGGCGAGCCAGGCCGGTCCGCAGGACACCGAGGCCCTGGTCGGACATTTGCTGGAAACGGGACAGTTGACCGCCGGGCTGCTCTTGCGAGCGCTCTGCACGGGCAACCTACGTCTTTTCAATGCGGCGCTGGCGCGCCTGTCCGGCATGGGCGCGGAACGCGTGCAAACGGTGCTGGAGACCGGCCGCGGGCTGGCGGTTCGGGCTCTGCTTGCGCGGGCGGGCCTGCCTGCACGCACTCATCCGCTGATCCAGGTTGCTGTCGGCGTGTGGCGGGATCTTGCCCGCGAAATCTCCCCGGATCTGGTCATCCCGTCGAATCCGGCCGTTGCACGGCTGATGATTGCCGAGGTTCTGGAGCGCTACCAGTCGCAGGATGGGGTGGAGGCCGACGACCTCGTGGTGATGCTGCGCCGCTTTTCCTCGGAGATCGCCCGCGAGGCCGCCCGCGCCTTCGTCGACCGCACGCTGGCTGCGGCCTGAGAGAGCGGCCGCAGGCGGGCCTGCAATCGCGGCAAGCGTCAGTCTTCCTCGCCGTCGCCGTGCCGGGCGAGATAGTCGGAGGTCACGTCGGCGAGCCGCTCGACCAGCGCTCGGGCCGTTGCATTGTCCTCTTGCTGGCCGATCTCGGCGATCATGGCGCGGATCGCGTCCACATGCTGCGCGACGAGCGTGAGCGGGATCTTCTCCGCCTCGAGATGTTCCATCAGGTGGCACAGGTTTCCGGCGACCGCTCCGACAAGGGGATAGCCAAAGGTGCTCGCCTGGCCCTTGATGTCGTGGGAGGCGCGAAACAGGGTGTCGCGGCGTTCCGGATCGTTGATCCCGTTCTTCTGGATGTCGGCCCAGGCCTCCGCCAGCGTCTCCACTTCATCGGCCATCCAGGTGTCGAAATCCTGAGACAGGCGCTCAAGAGCGGCCTCGGCCGACTTGATCGGATCGAAGCGCGCGGCTTCGCGCTCGCTCAGGACGCGAACCTTGGCGCGCAAGTCGCGCGGCGGCTTGACGAGTTCGTAGCCATCATTCTGCTTGCTCGGGTCGCTGCTCATATCTTCTTTCGCTCCCGCTGCAGGCCCTGGCCCGCGTCCTCGTCGACAGGGTCTTGCCGCACAGGCTGCCGCGGACTTGCGGCTTTATCCGGTTTTCGATTCCTTGGTCGCCCGCGAAGGCTGACTTTGCGGGAGTTCCGCAGGGTCGTCCAGAGTGTATCCGTCTTCCGCCGGACGTCCGCGGCGTTCGCCTCCCTGGAAACTCGGGTTCTGGAAACGCCGCCGGTCCGGTCCGAAGAAGCCCTTCGTCCGGACGAAGTCCCGCTGATTAAGAATGCAGTTCGCGATCCGCAGATAGAGGCCGCGTGCCGACACCGGCTTGCACATCACCTCGGTCACGCCGCTGTCGCGGGCCTGGATGACACGACGCTTCTGCGTATGGGCGGTGATCGCGATGATGGGGACGAAACAGCCGGGCGCTTGCGAGGCACGGATGCGGCGTGTGAGCTCGTTTCCGTCGACCAGCGGCATGAGCCAGTCGAGAATGACGACGTCGGGGTCGTTGCGGGAAATCTCCTCCAGCGCGGCCGCACCGTCTTCGGCCTCGTAGATCGCCTTCACGCCGAAGCCGGCCACCATCGCCCGCAGGATCCTGCGCATGTTGGTGTTGTCGTCGACGATCAGGACCCGGATCCGGCCGAGGTCGAGATGAGGCAGTTGCATTGCCGTTTCGGTCCAGCGTGAAGTCCATCTCGGAACGTTCGAAAGATTGCACGCAGAACTTAATTATTCGCGAAACAAGGTGTGCTTGCGACCGCGTCAGTAGCGGAACATTTCCGACAGGATACGCTCGTCCCAATTATGGTCGGCATCGAACAGGGCGAGACTGGACGAGGACTTCTCCTCGCGCACGCGGACCTCGATGACGTTGCGGATCTCGGTGTAGTCGGCCGCGGCGCTGACGGGGCGCTTGGCCGCTTCCAGCACGCTGATCCGGACATTTACATAATTCGGGAGGAGTGCCCCGCGCCAGCGCCGGGGGCGGAAAGCGCTGATGGGCGTCAGGGCCAGCAACTGCGCGTCGATGGGCAGGATCGGGCCATGCGCCGACAGGTTGTAGGCAGTGCTTCCGGCTGGCGTTGCGACCAGAACGCCGTCGCATACGAGCTCTTCCATGCGCACGCGGTCATCGACCGAAATGCGGAGCTTGGCGGCCTGATGGGTCTGGCGGAGCAGGGAGACCTCGTTGATCGCCAGAGCGGAATGAATGTGGCCAAAGGCGTCGGTGGCTTCCATCACCAGCGGATGGATCCGGCTGACCACCGCGCGGGCGATCCGCTCCGGCAGGTCGTCGTCGCCATATTCGTTCATCAGGAAGCCGACAGAGCCGCGATTGAGTCCGTAGATCGGCTTGCCGGTGTTCATGAAGCGGTGAAGAGTCTGCAACATCAAGCCGTCACCGCCAAGCGCGACGATGACGTCGGCCTGCTTGGGGTCATGTGCGCCATAGCGACGCTGAAGCTGATCGCGGGCACGCTCCGCCTCATCGGTCTCACTTGAGACGAAGGCAAGTTTTTCGATAGTCTGTGGCAGGCGATCCATGCTCCTCACGTAGCACGGGCCGGCGATTTTGGGGACCCGTCTTTTGATGCAGGGCGAAATGGATATCCGGTTGATCTACGCGACTTTTCCCGACACCGACACGGCCCGCGCGGCGGCCCGGAAGCTGGTCGGCGAGGGGCTGGCGGCCTGCGTCAACATGTGGCCGGGCATGACCTCCGTCTATCGCTGGCAGGGGACGCTGGAGGAAGGCCAGGAGGTGGTGTTCCTGGCCAAGACGACACGGTCGCGGGCACGCGAGGCCATCGAGGCGGTCGTTCAGGCACATCCCTATGACGAGCCGGCGGTGATGCTGTTGCCCGTGGAAGGAGGCAGCGCGTCTTTCCTTGAATGGATCCGCAGGGAGACGGGCAGCGAGGAGTTTGACGGCACCTGACTGGGCGACCGCCTTGCGTCAGGAGCCTCCGGCGGGTATCGGCGCGATCGCTTTCAGATAGGCGCCAACGGCCGCACGGTCCTCCGCCGGGAGCCTTGCCCAGTTCGACTGAACCGAGGCCATGCTGCCGCCGACGCTGTCGAAGTCCGGGGTGAAGCCGCTTTCCAGATAATAGGCGATATCGGCTGCCGACCACGACCCGATCCCCTGCTGCGAGGGGGTGATGTTGGGGATGCTTCCTTCGCCGTCCGGGTTGGGGCCACCGGCCATCCAGCGGGCCGTGTCGAGCCCGCCGAGGACATTGCGGGGCGTGTGACATTCGGCACAATGGCCGGCGCCGGTCACGAGGTAAGCACCGCGTTCCGCCTCCGCTCCGGCATCGGCTGCGAGCGCCGGGGCTTTCGTGTCGAGGAACAGCAGTTTCCACATTCCGAGCGCACTGCGCCAGGAGAAGGGGAAGGCCAGATCGTGGTCCGCTACCTGGTTGTCCGAGGCCGGCAGCGTGTCGAGATAGGCCTTCATGTCGATGAGGTCCTCCGCCTTCATGTTGCGGTAGGAGCCATAAGGAAAGGCCGGGTAGTAGTGCAGGCCCTGCGGCGAGGTGCCGTGGATCATCGCGTTCAGGAAGTCGGTGACGGACCAGCCGCCGATGCCGGCTTCCGAGGGCGAGATGTTGGGCACGCGGAACAGGCCGAAGGGCGTGTTCAACTCTACGCCTCCGGCCAGCACCAGCTTGTCGTCACCGCTCGCGCCGGGCGCGGCGTGGCAGGACGCGCAGCCGCCGGCCCAGAACATCCGCTCGCCATTGACGAGATCCGGCTGGTGCGCGGGAACGGCGGCGGAATCGACCCGCTCGGGCCGGGTGAGATACAGGCCACCGGCGATCAGCAGCAGGAACACGCCGAGGAGGCGGCGGAAGGTGCGGCGGGTCATGTGCTGCTCCGGAACATGTTGTGCAAATGGCTGCCGGACGGCAGAACCGGTCCGCGCGCGGAACAGGGACTCCGGCGCGAACCAGCATGTTCAAGGCCCTTGTTAGATCAGTTCTTCTTCACGCGGTAGGGCTCGTGGCAGGCGCGGCAGTTCTGGGCGACCGCTCCGAACGCGGGCTTCAGCGCATCGAGGCTCTCGCCGGCCGCCGGGATCGCGGCCATCGCGGCTGTCTGCATGTCGAGAGCGATCTTCTCGAAGCCGGCACGGTCTTCCCAGATCTTCGGCCCGGCCTCGCTGGTCGGCGAATCGGCGCCTTCCGGAAACTGGGTGATGAAGCCGGCCGGTGTGACGAAAAGGACCCGCATCGCTAGGCTTGCGAGTTCCGGGTCATAGGGCATCTCGCCCTTGACCATCTTGCCGAGCACGCCGGTGGCGGCACCGACAGACTTCATCATGGTCTGGCGGATCTCGATGGGATCGGCCGCGGCAAGCGACGTGGTTGCCAACAGCGGCACGAGGATGGCTGCCATGCGAAGGCAGGACTTGAACATGTCGTGATCTCCCTCAGGGTACGGCGCAACGTGCCGCCCGCCGGAAGTGTCGGCGCTTTCCCGCTGGCATCTCAAGATGTCTGATTTCACGAAGACGTGACATTCGCGGTCCTGACTCTAGCTCCCGTCAGCTTGCGGACAGGCTGCTCAGGTGGCCGGCGGCACGATCGGGACCGATGGTCGCTGCTCGGATCAGCATGTCGAAATGGCGGGTGAGGGCACGGATGTGCTCGACGGAGTTCACCACCAGATACAGGGAGCCGAGATAGAGGGCGGCGCGCTGCGGACCGAACACGGTATAGGGCGGCGAGAAGCGGCTGCGCGCGTCATAGAGGAACAGGCGGAAGGTCGGGTAGAGTTCTTCGGTGAGCCGGGCCATGTGGCGCAACTGGTCGCGACGGTCGGAGTCCGCCAAGCCGCTCCAGATGCCGCTGCCCCGGGCGAGCTGCTCAAGTGTCTGCAGCGGCATGCAGACCTCCATGTCGGTTTCCGGTCGGCGCGTATAGGCGAGGAGGCGGCGGCCCTGATCGGCCTTTGCCGCGGCTTTGGCGGTTTCGGGCGAGCCGAATTCGTATGCCAGCACTGCTTCTGTCCGCAGTAGGTCGGGAATGGTGCCGGGAACGTAGCGGATCTTGTAGCCGACCGCCTGCTGGTGCCAGGTCGCCAGCAAAGTCTCGCCTCGGCCGTTGTCCGTCTGTTCGATCTCGAGCGCTGGGGCGATGGCGGCGGCGTCGGAGGCGCTCTGGGTCAGCCCCAGCAGCCAGTCGGTGGTGACGCCCTCCGAACGGGCGATGTCGCACAAGGCTTCGGCGCGCGGCATTCGGGTGGACGCGGCATCGAGGAAATGGCTGAGCGCCGACCGGTCGAGGCCGACCCTGCCGGCGAAGCGGCTGGGAGGCTCGCCGCGCCGGGCCATGAGCAGGCCGAGCCTTTCGCGGAAGACGGCTGCGAGTTCGCGCTTGTCGGTGCCCTTCATCGGTGGATCTTCCTCCCGGAAAAATGCGGAGAGTTATGTGTCTTCGCGCCACATGTGTGAATGTACACCTCATTCTCCATTTCGTGATGAAATCACATTTATCGTTGGATAACGACACATTGTTCCAGGCCGAGGGTCTGGCACCCTCGGCCAAATGAACAATCTCGATGCCTTGCCGACCACACAGTTCCCCTTGGTGGCGCCGACGAGCGATCCGCCGGGAGAGGGCGTCTGTTGTGGCACCGCCGCTGCGGAGGGGTTTGCGGACCATGACGCGCTCGTCTCGGCGGACCTCGAACTTGTGTCGCGGGCCGTTCTGGAGTGGCCGACGCTGGCGCTTGTCGGCGGTGTTCATGCCGCCTTCGCAGGGCTTGTCGTAGCGGCTTCGGCTTCAACAGGGAGCGGCTGGGAACTGCTCTTCTGGCTTTGCCTGGTGCCGGTGATCACGCTGCACTCGTCGCTGCAGCACGAATTGCTGCATGGGCATCCCTTCCGCACTCCGCGTCTGAACGCCCTGCTCGCCGGATTGCCGCTCGGGCTCTTCGTTCCCTATTGGCGGTTTCGGGCGCTGCATATCGCCCATCACGACGATCCGCGCCTGACCGACCCTTACGAGGATCCCGAGAGCTGGTATCTGCACCCGCGCGACTGGCATGCCGCCGGACGTCTGCGGCGCGCCGTGTTGGCCTTCAACAACACGCTGCTGGGACGGATGCTGATTGGGCCGGCCATCGGCATGACCGGCTTTGCGATTGCAGAGTGGCGTCTGGTGCGCAAGGGGCGCGGCGACGTAATGCGAGCCTGGGGCGAGCATCTGGTGCTTGTGGGCATATTGCTGGCGCTGCTGCGACTGCTGCCCGGCTTTTCGCTGCCGGTCTATATTGCCGCCTGTTATGGCGCTTGGTCGCTGCTATGCGTGCGCACGTTCCTGGAACACCAGGCGGAGGAGGCGGTCGGACACCGGACGGTGATCATCGAGGACCGGGGGCCGCTCGCCTTCCTGTTCCTCTTCAATTCGCTGCATGCGGTGCATCACCGCTTCCCGGCGGCGCCCTGGTACAGGCTGCCGGGCCTCTATCGCCGTCACCGCGCGGCGTTTCGCGCTGGCAATGGCGGCTATGTCTATCGCTCCTATCTGGAGATCGCCCGGCGCCATGCCTTCCGTGCCAAGGAGCCGGTGGAGCATCCGGTCCTGGCGCGGCGGCTGGAGAGCGGGGGGTAGACAAGCGCGAAAAGGGGGCGGGTGCCGCCTCAGACCGAGAATTCGGAAATGCCGCCATGGGCGGCGGACCACTTCAGCGGCTCGTTGAGGAAGGATTCGACGGAGGCCAGGGTCTTCTCGTCGAAATGGTTCTCGTCGCGAGCAACCGCGAGCACGTCGCGCCAGGTGGCGAGATAGTGCAGCGTCAGGCCGTTGCGGGCCATCGCTTCGTAGGTCTGCGGAAAGATGTCGTAGAAGAACAGAACGATGGCGTGATCGACCTGGGCGCCGGCCTTGCGCAGCGCCTCGGCGAAACGGACCTTGCTGCCGCCGTCGGTGGTCAGGTCCTCGACCAACAGCACCCGGTCACCCTCCTTCAGCACGCCTTCGATCTGCGCATCGCGACCGAAGCCCTTGGGCTTCTTGCGCACATACTGCATCGGCAGGCCGAGGCGCTCGGCGATCCAGGCGGAGAAGGGAATGCCGGCCGTCTCGCCGCCGGCGACCGCGTCGAGCGATTCGAAGCCGACATTGCGCAGGATGGTGGCGGTGGCGAAATCCATCAGCGTCGCGCGCAGGCGCGGGAAGGAAATCAGCTTGCGGCAGTCGATATAGACCGGGCTGGCAAGGCCGGAGGTCAGCTTGTAGGGCTCGTCGGCACGGAAGTGGACCGCCTTGACCTCGAGCAGCATCCTGGCCGTCTGGCGTGACACGAAGGCGGGATCCGGGAAACCGATCGGGTTCATGTGCTGTCCTCTCGCTGCTGTATGCGCCATGCGGCGCTCCGCCGGCCCGGCTGCGGTGCGGCCGGGCAAAACCGTTCGACCCGCGATGCGGACCGTGCCGTGTTCGGACTGGAAAACATCGGGGAGAGTGGGTGGTGCCGGCAGCAGGATTCGAACCCGCGACCCCCTGATTACAAATCAGGTGCTCTACCAACTGAGCTATACCGGCAAACGCGGCCCCTGTAGCACGGTTCCGTGCGCCGCGCATCCGCTTTTGCGCCGGTTTCCAGCCGAAATCCCCGATGCAGTCGGCCCTGTCTCTATTTGCCGCCGGCGGCGGGGATCGCGCCTGCGCGCTCCAGCGCCTGCCGGACGATGTAGAGTGACAGCACCGCTGCGTTGGAGACGTTGAGCGAGGCGATGGCGCCCGGCATGTCGAGGCGGGCGAGCGCGTCGCAGGCCTCCCTTACGCCCTGGCGCACGCCCTTGCCTTCGGAGCCGAGCACCAGCAGCACTTTGCCGCCCAGTTCCGTCTCTTCCAAACGTGCCGGGCCCTCGCTGTCGAGGGCGATGGTCTTGAAGCCTGCCTCGCGCATCTCGGTGACGAAGCGCGCCATGTTCTTCACGCGCACATGGCGGACCATGTCGAGCGCGCCTGAGGCGGACTTCGCCAGGACGGGGCCTTCCTCGGGCGCGTGCCGTTCGGTCGTGACCACCGCATCGGCGGCAAGCGCCACGGCGGAGCGCAGGATCGCGCCGACATTGTGCGGGTCGGTGACTTGATCGAGCGCCAGCACCAGCCGCGCCTTAGCGAGGTCACGCGCGCCGAAGGCGGGCAGGGGATCGGCTTCCAGTACGGCGCCCTGATGCACCGCGTCGCGCCCGACCAGATGATCGAGCTGGCGCGGATTGACGGTTTCCACGGGAACGTCGAACGCGATACCGCGCTCGGCCAGGCGGCGCTGGGCGTTTTCGGTCGCGAGCAGCCGGTGGCGCCTGCGGTCGGGATTGCGGAAGGCGGCCTCGATGGTATGAAGACCATAGAGCAGGACGGGGCCCTCGGCGGCCTCGCCGCCCTGCGGGTGGCGGGCGCGCGGCTTGGCAAAGGGCCGGCGACCGGCGCCGTCATGGGCAGCGCCCTGCGGCGTCTGCCTGGGGCCGCCTTTCCTGGCCTCGCCCTTGGACCACCGGCCGCTGTCGGCCTTTCCCCCGCCCTTCTGCTCGTTCCTTTGCGCGCCTGCGGGGCCGCCCCGCGGCTTGCTGCGCGCGCGTGCCGGGCGCTCGGCGCCGCTGTCTTCGGGACTGGCTTGTGCGCCGGCTGGGCCGGCCGGTGTATCGGGTCTGGTCATATCCTTGCGATTATCCGCAGGGCGATCCTCCGGCAAGGAGAAAGCGCTGCCGGAAGGGTCGTCGTTTTTGTGTCCAAAGGGTATAAATGGGTGTTGACACCCCCATGCCGGTTCTACATAACACGCGCCACGGGAGCGGCCTCGCGATTGTTTCGCGGGGCGTTTTCGTGAAGCCATCCAGGGCGCTTCGGCGACAGGGCGGTGAAACGGAGGAGTGCCCGAGTGGTTAAAGGGGACGGACTGTAAATCCGTTGGCTTGGCCTACGTTGGTTCGAATCCAACCTCCTCCACCATCCCCCCTGCGGCAGGCGGCGGGTGTAGCTCAATGGTAGAGCAGCAGCCTTCCAAGCTGATGACGAGGGTTCGATTCCCTTCACCCGCTCCACTTTTCGAGTGACGCTGCTGCTCCTGACCAGGCTTTACGACAAACGCGCATGCCCTGCTTAGCATCCACCGCCCTGGGGCGGTCGGGTCTTGATCGAAATGATGGACTTAACCGCAAGTTAACAGAGAGCGACGCCGATGGCGAAAGCAAAGTTTGAGCGGACGAAGCCGCACGTGAACATTGGCACGATCGGCCACGTCGACCATGGCAAGACGACGCTGACGGCGGCGATCACGAAGTTTTTCGGCGAGTTCAAGGCGTATGACCAGATCGACGCGGCGCCGGAAGAGCGGGCCCGCGGCATCACGATCTCGACGGCTCACGTTGAGTACGAGACGGAAGCGCGTCACTACGCTCACGTGGACTGCCCGGGTCACGCCGACTACGTGAAGAACATGATCACGGGTGCGGCGCAGATGGACGGCGCGATCCTGGTGTGCTCGGCGGCCGACGGCCCGATGCCGCAGACCCGCGAGCACATCCTGCTGGCCCGCCAGGTCGGCGTTCCGGCTCTGGTGGTGTTCCTGAACAAGGTCGACCAGGTGGACGATGCCGAGCTGCTCGAGCTGGTCGAGATGGAAGTGCGCGAGCTGCTTTCGTCCTACGAGTTCCCGGGCGACGACATTCCGATCGTTGCCGGTTCGGCGCTTGCGGCTCTCGAGGGCCGCGACGAGGCGATCGGCGAGACGAAGATCCGCGAGCTGATGGCTGCGGTCGACGACTACATCCCGACGCCGGAGCGTCCGGTGGACATGCCGTTCCTGATGCCGATCGAGGACGTGTTCTCGATCTCGGGCCGCGGCACTGTTGTGACGGGTCGCGTGGAGCGCGGCATCGTGAAGGTTGGCGAGGAAGTCGAGATCGTCGGCATCCGCGACACCCGGAAGACGACGGTGACGGGCGTCGAGATGTTCCGCAAGCTTCTGGACCAGGGCCAGGCCGGCGACAACATCGGCGCGCTGATCCGCGGCGTTGGCCGTGAGGACGTGGAGCGTGGTCAGGTTCTGTGCAAGCCGGGTTCGGTGACGCCGCACACGAAGTTCAAGGCCGAGGCCTACATCCTGACGAAGGAAGAGGGTGGCCGTCACACGCCGTTCTTCACCAACTACCGTCCGCAGTTCTACTTCCGCACGACGGACGTTACGGGTGTGGTGTCGCTGCCGGAAGGCACGGAGATGGTGATGCCGGGCGACAACGTGTCGGTCGAGGTCGAGCTGATCGTGCCGATCGCGATGGAAGAGGGCCTGCGCTTCGCGATCCGCGAAGGCGGCCGTACCGTCGGCGCCGGCGTCGTCGCCTCCATCATCAAGTAACCAACAAGGCGGAACGGATACCCCGTTCCCTGCCAGACGGTTCAAGGGCGTCGCCTCCGGGCGGCGCCCTTTGCCGTTTTCGGGGTTCCAGGCCGGCGGGCGCCCGGAAAAACCGCAAGGATGTGAATTATTTGCCGCAAGGTGCATTTCACGCTTGAAGCGGCGGGGAAAGTTATCTAAGTCAGGTCGCGAAAGGTCTAGGGGTGTAGCTCAGTTGGTAGAGCATCGGTCTCCAAAACCGAGGGCCGGGGGTTCGAGTCCCTCCGCCCCTGCCACCTTTGCTCTTGATCGACGGGCCGTTAGGCCTTAATTAGGGCTTTCGACCAAGGCGCGTGGATGATTCCGCGCGCCTGTGCGTCGTGAAAAGACCGGCAGTTGAATGGCGAAATCGAATCCTTTCACGTTTATCGACGAAGTTCGCAAGGAAACGTCGAAGGTGACGTGGCCTACGCGCAGGGAAACCGCAGTGACCACCGTCATGGTGTTCATCATGGTCTTCCTCGCCGCCATCTTCTTTTTGCTCGCCGACTGGCTGATGGGTCAGGGCATCGGCTTGCTCCTGGGTCTCGGCAACTGAGCGGACCTGGTACACAATCGGCTTGAGGGATTATGGCCAAGCGTTGGTATATCGTCCACGCCTACTCGAATTTCGAGAAGAAGGTGGCGGATGCGATTCGGGAAAAGGCGCAGCAGCAGGGGCTTGAGGATCTCTTCGAGGAGATTCTCGTTCCGACTGAGAAGGTCGTCGAGGTGCGGCGTGGCCGCAAGGTCGATGCGGAGCGCAAGTTCTTTCCCGGCTACGTCCTGGTCAAGATGGAGATGACCAACGAGGCGTTCCACCTGATCAAGAACACGCCGAAGGTCACGGGATTCCTCGGCGCCGATCAGAAGCCGGTTCCGATCTCGGATTCCGAGGCGATGCGGATCCTGCACCAAGTGCAGGAGGGCGTCGACCGGCCGAAGCCGTCCGTCAGCTTCGAGATCGGCGAGCAGGTCAGGGTGTCGGACGGCCCCTTTGCCTCGTTCTCCGGCCTCGTCGAGGAAGTGGACGACGAGCGCGCCCGGCTCAAGGTCGCGGTGTCGATCTTCGGCCGCGCGACTCCGGTCGAGCTGGAATACGGACAGGTCGAGAAGCTCTGAGTTTTTCGGTCCGGGGTTTGCCGTTCGGCATTCCGGGCCGTTTGTCGCGTCCGCCGGCCTGTCCGGCGGTTCGGCAAGCCCGGCGATCCGTCGCCGGTGTCCGTCCTGGGCGGACAGACGGGGCAGATCCCCGCTCCCTGGTGGGAGACCTGATGCGATCCCTTCGCCGGACGCATGACGGCCGCACCACCTGATCTGAAGACGCCGGACATCCGGCAGCGCCAGTTGGAGAGACGAATGGCGAAGAAAATCGAAGGTTACATCAAGCTGCAGGTGCCGGCCGGCTCCGCGACCCCGTCGCCGCCGATCGGTCCGGCGCTCGGTCAGCGTGGCCTCAATATCATGGAGTTCTGCAAGGCGTTCAACGCGCAGACCCAGGATATCGAGAAGGGCGCTCCCTGCCCGGTGGTCATCACCTATTACTCCGACCGCTCCTTCACCTTCGTGGTGAAGACGGCTCCGGTCAGCTTCTTCCTGAAGAAGGCCTCCGGCCTGAAGTCCGGATCGAAGACGCCGGGCAAGGGCGGGTTCGTCGGCAAGGTCACCCGTGACCAGGTCCGCGAGATCGCGGAAGCGAAGATGAAGGACCTGAACGCGAACGACATCGATGCAGCGATGCTGATGGTCGAAGGTTCGGCGCGGTCGATGGGTCTCGAGGTCACGGAGTAAGACGATGGCGAAGGTTGGAAAGCGCATCAAGTCTGCCCGCGAGGGCGTCGACCGCAACAAGCTCTATGCCCTCGACGAGGCGCTGGCGCTGGTCAAGGAACGGGCTACCGCCAAGTTCGACGAGTCCGTCGAGATCGCCATCAACCTCGGCGTTGACCCGCGTCACGCCGACCAGATGGTTCGCGGCGTCTGCGTGCTGCCGAACGGCACGGGCAAGACGGTTCGCGTCGCGGTCTTCGCGCGTGGCGACAAGGCCGATGAGGCCAAGGCGGCGGGCGCGGACATCGTCGGCGCCGAGGAACTGGTCAACGAGGTTCAGGGCGGCAAGATCGATTTCGATCGCTGCATCGCCACGCCGGACATGATGCCGCTGGTCGGTCGTCTCGGCAAGGTGCTCGGCCCGCGCGGTCTGATGCCGAACCCGAAGGTCGGCACCGTGACCCCGGACGTCGCTTCGGCCGTGCGTGACGCCAAGGGCGGCGCCGTGCAGTTCCGCGTCGAGAAGGCCGGTATCATTCACGCCGGCGTCGGCAAGACCTCGTTCGAGGCCGACAAGCTGAGCGAGAATATCAAGGCGATCGTCGATGCGGTGGTCAAGGCCAAGCCGTCGGGTGCCAAGGGCACCTATCTGAAGCGCGTCGCCATCAGCTCGACCATGGGTCCGGGCCTGAAGGTCGATGTCTCGACGGTGACCGCCTGACCCACGGGTCCGCGGCGCGCGTGACGCGCCGTATCACAAGAATTCCGTCCGGCGTGACCGTCGGGCGGATCGCCTGCCGGAGACGGCAGGTGTCCTGTCCGAGACTGCAGGTGCGATCCTGGCTTTTGCCCTGATCGTTTAAGCCCAACGGGCCTGCATAGACGGGTGCGAACCGAAATCACGGCCTAGCCGCCGGTTCGAACCGTTTGTCCTTGCCGCGCCGTCATGGCTCGCGAGGGGGCAGGATCCTCGGTGTTGTCCACCGGTGGTTCCGCAAGGCACCGCCGAGGGGCGGCAGAGACAAACCGGCGGCGCAAGCCGCCAAATGGAGTAGGCAAGTGGAAAGAGCGGAGAAGCGAGAGTTCGTCGCGTCGTTCAACGAGGTGTTGAAGAACACCGGCGTTGTCGTCGTTGCGCACTACGCCGGCCTTTCGGTTGCGGAAATGACGGCCTTCCGGTCGCAGGTCCGTGCCGCCGGAGGTTCGGTCAAGGTCGCCAAGAACCGTCTTGTGAAGCTTGCCCTTCAAGGCACCGAGCTCGAGCACATCTCCGGCCTGTTTGCCGGCCCGACCGTCATCGCCTATTCGGACGATCCGGTCGCCGCCGCCAAGGCCACGGTGGCTTTCGCCAAGACCTCGAACAACCTGGTTGTTCTGGGTGGCGCGCTCGGCACGACCAACCTGAATGCGGACGGGGTCAAGGCGCTTGCCGAGATGCCGTCGCTCGACGAGCTGCGCGCGAAGCTGGTGGGCATGATCCAGACCCCCGCTTCCCGTATCGCCCAGGTTGTCAACGCTCCGGCCGGGCAGCTCGCCCGCGTCTTCGGCGCGTATGCCAAGAAGGACGAAGCCGCATAAGGCGGACCACAATCACACTGTCGAAACCGATCACGGTTCGAACCATAGGGACTTACGAAAATGGCTGATCTCGAGAAGATCGTTGAGGAACTGTCCGCGCTCACCGTCATGGAGGCCGCGGAGCTTTCGAAGATGCTTGAGGAGAAGTGGGGCGTGTCCGCCGCTGCTCCGGTCGCCGTCGCGGCTGTCGCCGGTGGCGCTGCTGCCGCTCCGGCCGAGGAAGAGAAGACGGAGTTCGACGTTGTCCTGGCCGACGCCGGCGACAAGAAGATCAACGTCATCAAGGAAGTGCGCGCGATCACCGGTCTCGGCCTGAAGGAGGCCAAGGACCTGGTCGAGGGCGCTCCGAAGACCGTCAAGGAGGCCGTCTCCAAGGCCGAGGCCGAAGAGCTGAAGAAGAAGCTCGAAGAGGCTGGCGCCAAGGTCGAGCTGAAGTAATCGGGCTTATGCCTGGACACTCCCGGCGCGGTTCGCGCGCCGGGAGTGTAAGTCTGTCGAACCCCGGCGGGACATCCTGACCGGGGTATCAGTCCCTAAAAAGGGGCGGCTGTCCGAAGGGCCGAAAGCGTGGCTGCCATGCTGACGGTTGAGCCGGAACCGGCTTTTCGGAGAGCCGTACCAGATCGAAACGAGGAGCGACAATGGCGCACACGTTCAACGGTCGCAAGCGGGTCCGCAAGGTCTACGGATCGATCCGCGAAGTCGCCGCGATGCCCAATCTCATCGAGGTCCAGAAGGCGTCCTACGACCAGTTCCTGCAAGTCGACAAGCCCGAGGCCGGGCGAGGCGACGAGGGACTGGAGGCGGTGTTCCGCTCCGTCTTTCCGATCTCGGATTTCGCGGGCACGGCGCTGCTCGAATTCGTGTCCTACGAATTCGAGGCGCCGAAGTATGACGTGGAGGAGTGTCGTCAGCGCGGCATGACCTTTGCCGCTCCGCTGAAGGTCACCCTGCGCCTGATCGTGTTCGATGTCGACGAGGACACCGGCGCGAAGTCCGTCAAGGACATCAAGGAGCAGGACGTCTACATGGGCGACATGCCCTTCATGACGGACAACGGCACCTTTGTCGTCAACGGCACCGAGCGCGTCATCGTCTCGCAGATGCACCGCAGCCCCGGCGTGTTCTTCGACCATGACAAGGGCAAGACCCACTCCTCGGGCAAGCTGCTGTTCGCCGCGCGCATCATCCCGTATCGCGGGTCCTGGCTCGACATCGAGTTCGATGCCAAGGACATCGTGCATGCGCGCATCGATCGCCGCCGCAAGATTCCGGTCACGTCGCTGCTGAAGGCCCTCGGCCTCGACGGCGAGGAGATCCTCAACACCTTCTACAAGCGGATCGAGTACACCCGCGACGAGCCGGGCTCCTGGCGCGTTGCGTTTGACGGCGATCGCCTGAAGGGCACCAAGGCGTTCTTCAACCTGATCGACGCCGACAGCGGCGAGATCGTGGTCGAGGCCGGCCGCAAGATCACCGCCCGGACCGTGCGCCAGTTGGCCGACAAGGGCGTGACCGCCCTGAAGGTGATGGACGAGGACCTGCACGGCCAGTATCTGGCCGAGGACATGGTCGACCCGTCCACCGGCGAGATCTACGCCGAAGCCGGCGACGAACTCAACGAGAAGATCCTCGGCGAGTTGGTCGACCGCGGCTATCACGAGATTGCCGTGCTCGACATCGATCACGTGACGACCGGTGCCTATATCCGCAACACGCTCGCCGTCGACAAGAACGAGACGCGCGAGGACGCGCTGTTCGACATCTACCGCGTGATGCGTCCCGGCGAGCCGCCCACCGTCGAGACTGCGGAGGCGATGTTCGCGTCGTTGTTCTTCGATGCGGAGCGCTATGACCTCTCGGCCGTCGGCCGCGTGAAGATGAACATGCGTCTCGACCTGCAGTGCGAGGACACCGTCCGCACGCTGCGCAAGGAGGATATCCTTGCGGTGATCCGCGAGCTGCTGGAGCTGCGCGACGGCCGCGGCGAGATCGACGACATCGACAATCTCGGCAATCGCCGCGTGCGTTCGGTCGGCGAGCTGATGGAGAACCAGTATCGCGTCGGCCTGCTGCGTATGGAGCGGGCCATCAAGGAGCGCATGTCGTCGGTCGAGATCGACACCGTCATGCCGCAGGACCTGATCAACGCCAAGCCGGCGGCTGCCGCCGTGCGCGAGTTCTTCGGTTCCTCGCAGTTGTCGCAGTTCATGGACCAGACCAACCCGCTGTCCGAGGTCACGCACAAGCGTCGCCTCTCGGCGCTTGGCCCGGGCGGCCTGACGCGCGAGCGCGCCGGGTTCGAGGTGCGCGACGTGCACCCGACCCATTACGGCCGTATCTGCCCGATCGAAACGCCGGAAGGCCCGAATATCGGTCTGATCAACTCGCTCGCGACCTTCGCCCGCATCAACAAGTACGGCTTCATCGAGAGCCCGTATCGCAAGGTGAAGGACGGCCAGGTCACGGCCGAAACCGTCTATCTGTCGGCCATGGAAGAGGCGAAGTATCACATCGCCCAGGCCAATGCCGAGATCGACGAGGACGGGCGTTTCGTCTCCGACCTGATCACCTGCCGCCATGCCGGCGAGAACATGCTGCTGCCGCCCGAGCGCGTCGAGTTCATGGACGTGTCGCCGAAGCAGTTGGTGTCGGTTGCCGCCTCGCTCATTCCCTTCCTGGAGAATGACGACGCCAACCGCGCGCTGATGGGCTCGAACATGATGCGTCAGGCCGTGCCGCTGGTGCGCGCCGAGGCGCCGTTCGTCGGCACCGGCATGGAGCCGGTCGTCGCCCGCGACTCGGGTGCGGCGATCGCCGCGCGCCGGTCGGGCGTCGTCGACCAGGTGGATGCGACCCGTATCGTCATCCGGGCGACGGAGGATCTCGATCCGTCCAAGTCGGGCGTCGACATCTACCAGCTCATGAAGTTCCAGCGGTCCAACCAGAACACCTGCATCAACCAGCGTCCGCTGGTGCGGGTGGGCGACGTGATCACCAAGGGCGACATCATCGCCGATGGTCCGTCGACCGACCTGGGCGACCTGGCGCTCGGCCGCAACGTGCGCGTCGCGTTCATGCCGTGGAACGGCTACAACTTCGAGGACTCGATCCTGCTTTCGGAGCGGATCGTGCGCGACGACGTGTTCACCTCCATCCACATCGAGGAATTCGAGGTGATGGCGCGTGACACGAAGCTCGGGCCGGAGGAGATCACCCGCGACATTCCCAACGTCTCGGAAGAGGCGCTGAAGAATCTCGACGAGGCCGGTATCGTCTATATCGGTGCCGAGCTGAAGCCGGGCGACATCCTGGTCGGCAAGATCACGCCGAAGGGCGAGAGCCCGATGACGCCGGAAGAGAAGCTTCTGCGCGCCATCTTCGGCGAGAAGGCCTCCGACGTGCGCGACACGTCGCTGCGTCTGCCGCCGGGGGTCACCGGGACCGTCGTCGAGGTGCGCGTCTTCAACCGCCATGGCGTGGAGAAGGACGAGCGCGCGATGGCGATCGAGCGCGAGGAGATCGAGCGTTTGGCCAAGGACCGCGACGACGAGCAGGCGATCCTCGACCGCAACGTCTATGGCCGCCTGGCCGAGATGCTGCTGGGCAAGGTTGCCGTTGCCGGCCCGAAGCACTTCAAGAAGAACGTCGAGGTTACCGGCGACGTCCTCAACGAGTTCCCGCGCTCGCAGTGGTGGCAGATCGCCGTCGAGGACGAGAAGCTGATGAGCGAGGTCGAGGCACTTCGCGGTCAGTACGACGAGAGCCGCAAGCGGCTCGAGCAGCGCTTCATCGACAAGGTGGAGAAGCTGCAGCGCGGCGACGAACTGCCGCCGGGCGTCATGAAGATGGTGAAGGTCTTCGTCGCTGTGAAGCGCAAGATCCAGCCGGGCGACAAGATGGCCGGCCGTCACGGCAACAAGGGCGTGGTGTCGAAGATCAACCCGATCGAGGACATGCCGTTTCTGGCGAACGGCGACCATGTCGACATCGTGTTGAACCCGCTCGGCGTGCCGAGCCGCATGAATGTCGGTCAGATCCTCGAGACGCATCTCGGCTGGGCCTGCGCCGGCATGGGCAAGAAGATCGGTGACCTGTACGAGGAGTACAAGCGGTCGGGTAAGATCGAGGCGCTCAAGGGCGAGATCGTCGAAGTGTTTGGCGACAACCTGAAGGGCGAACCGGTCAAGGACTACGATGACGAGTCCGTCATCCGCCTGGCCGAGCAGCTCAAGACCGGCGTGCCGATCGCGACCCCGGTGTTCGACGGTGCGCGTGAGCCGGACATCGTCCGCATGCTGGAGCAGGCCGGCTACCAGGGATCGGGCCAGTCAACCCTCTATGACGGTCGTACCGGCGAGGAGTTCGACCGCCAGGTCACCGTGGGCTACATCTACATGCTGAAGCTCCACCACCTGGTCGACGACAAGATCCATGCCCGTTCGATCGGCCCGTACTCGCTCGTGACCCAGCAGCCGCTGGGTGGCAAGGCGCAGTTCGGTGGCCAGCGCTTCGGCGAGATGGAGGTCTGGGCGCTGGAAGCTTACGGCGCCGCCTACACCCTGCAGGAGATGCTGACGGTCAAGTCGGACGACGTCGCGGGCCGTACCAAGGTCTACGAGGCGATCGTGCGCGGCGACGACACGTTCGAGGCAGGCATTCCGGAGAGCTTCAACGTTCTCGTGAAGGAAATGCGCTCGCTCGGACTGAACGTCGAGCTCAGGGAAGACAAGGTACAGTTGCCCGCCGATCCGGGCGTTCCGGCGGTCGATGCGGCGGAGTGATCTCCCGCGTATGACGACCACCGCAGACACACGATGCCGCATTGCCGGAGCGGGGAGCAGGGCACAGGCCCTGCTTCCCTTCCGTGCATTCGAGGAGAGAGCCCATGAATCATGAGGTCATGAACCTGTTCAACCAGCAGGCTCCCGCCCAGACCTTCGACCACATCAAGATCTCGATCGCTAGCCCCGAGAAGATCATGTCGTGGTCCTACGGCGAAATCAAAAAGCCGGAGACGATCAACTACCGCACGTTCAAGCCGGAGCGGGATGGCCTGTTCTGCGCCCGGGTGTTCGGTCCGATCAAGGACTATGAGTGCCTGTGCGGCAAGTACAAGCGGATGAAGTACAAGGGCGTCATCTGCGAGAAGTGCAACGTCGAGGTCACCCTGTCCCGCGTGCGCCGCGAGCGCATGGGCCATATCGAGCTGGCCGCTCCGGTCGCTCATATCTGGTTCCTGAAGTCGCTGCCGTCGCGCATCGGCCTGCTGCTCGACATGACGCTGAAGGATCTCGAGCGCGTCCTGTACTTCGAGTACTACGTGGTTCTGGAGCCGGGCCTGACGCCGCTGAAGCAGAACCAGCTTCTGTCGGAAGAGGACTTCCTGCGCGCCCAGGACGAGTATGGCGAGGACGCCTTCACTGCGATGATCGGCGCGGAAGCGATCCGCGAGATGCTGATGTCGCTCGACCTGGAGAAGGAGCGCGACCAGATCCGCAAGGAGATCGCCGAGGCGACCACCGAGCTGAAGCCGAAGAAGCTCGCCAAGCGTCTCAAGGTCGTGGAGGCCTTCATTGATTCCGGCAACCGTCCGGAGTGGATGATCCTCACCGTGATCCCGGTCATTCCGCCGGACCTGCGTCCCTTGGTGCCGCTGGATGGCGGCCGCTTCGCGACCTCCGACCTCAACGACCTGTACCGCCGCGTCATCAACCGCAACAATCGTCTGCGGCGTCTGATGGAGTTGCGCGCGCCGGACATCATCATCCGCAACGAGAAGCGCATGCTTCAGGAGTCGGTCGATGCGCTGTTCGACAACGGCCGTCGCGGCCGCGTCATCACCGGTGCCAACAAGCGCCCGCTGAAGTCGCTGTCCGACATGCTGAAGGGCAAGCAGGGCCGCTTCCGCCAGAACCTGCTCGGCAAGCGCGTCGACTATTCCGGCCGTTCGGTGATCACCGTCGGTCCGGAGCTGAAGCTCCACCAGTGCGGCCTGCCGAAGAAGATGGCGCTCGAGCTGTTCAAGCCCTTCATCTACTCGCGCCTCGACGCCAAGGGCTTCTCCTCCACGGTGAAGCAGGCGAAGAAGCTGGTGGAGAAGGAGCGTCCGGAAGTCTGGGATATCCTCGACGAGGTGATCCGCGAGCATCCGGTGCTGCTCAACCGCGCGCCGACCCTGCACCGTCTCGGCATCCAGGCCTTCGAGCCGACGCTGATCGAGGGCAAGGCCATCCAGTTGCATCCGCTCGTCTGCGCGGCGTTCAACGCCGACTTCGACGGCGACCAGATGGCCGTGCACGTGCCGCTTTCGCTGGAAGCCCAGCTCGAAGCGCGCACGCTGATGATGTCGACCAACAACATCCTGCACCCGGCCAACGGATCGCCGATCATCGTGCCGTCGCAGGACATCGTTCTCGGCCTCTACTACCTGTCGCTGATTGCCGACGGGGAGCCGGGCGAGGGCATGGTGTTCGGCAATATCGGCGAGCTGCATCATGCGCTCGAGACGAAGGCCGTGACGCTGCACGCGAAGATCCGCGGCCGCGTCCGCGCCGTCGACGCCGAAGGCAACCTGACCAACCGGATCGTGGAGACCACGCCCGGCCGCATGCTGATCGGCGAGCTCCTGCCGCTGCATCACGAGGTGCCCTACGACGTCTGCAACAAGCTGATGACCAAGAAGGACATCAGCCGCATGATCGACGCCGTGTACCGTGCCTGCGGCCAGAAGGAGACGGTGATCTTCTGCGACCGCATCATGGGTCTCGGCTTCAGCCATGCCTGCCGCGCCGGCATCTCGTTCGGCAAGGACGACATGGTCATTCCGGAGACGAAGGCCGGCCTGGTGGACGAGACCGCGGCGCTCGTGAAGGAATACGAGCAGCAGTACAATGACGGCCTGATCACCCAGGGCGAGAAGTACAACAAGGTCGTCGACGCCTGGGCCAAGTGCACCGACCGCGTCGCCGACGAGATGATGAAGCGCATTCAGGCGGTCCAGCGCGACGAGGAGACCGGGCGTCAGAAGCAGATCAATTCGATCTACATGATGTCCCACTCCGGCGCCCGTGGCAGCCCCGCGCAGATGAAGCAGCTTGCCGGCATGCGCGGCCTGATGGCCAAGCCGTCGGGCGAGATCATCGAGACGCCGATCATCTCGAACTTCAAGGAAGGCCTGTCGGTGCTGGAGTACTTCAACTCCACGCACGGTGCCCGTAAGGGTCTGGCCGACACCGCGCTGAAGACGGCGAACTCGGGTTACCTGACCCGTCGTCTCGTCGACGTGGCGCAGGACTCGATCATCCTGGAGACGGATTGCGGTTCGGAGAACGGCATCACCATCCAGGCGATCGTCGATGCCGGCCAGGTCATCGCTTCGCTCGGTCATCGCGTGCTCGGCCGTACCGCGGCCGAGGACGTGCTGAACCATGCGACCGGCGAGCTCATCGTCCCGCGCGGCACCTTGATCGAGGAGAAGGACGTCGAGGCCATCGAGGCCGCCAACGTCCAGATGATCAAGATCCGCTCGGTGCTGACCTGCGAGACCAAGCGCGGCGTCTGCGCGACCTGCTACGGCCGCGACCTGGCGCGTGGCACGCCGGTGAACATGGGCGAGGCTGTCGGCGTCATCGCGGCGCAGTCGATCGGCGAGCCGGGCACCCAGTTGACCATGCGTACCTTCCACATCGGTGGTACGGCGCAGGTGGTGGACCAGTCCTTCATCGAGTCCAACTTCGACGGCACGGTGAAGATCCGCAACCGCAGCGCGGTGCGCGATTCCGACGGAAACCTCGTCGCGATGGCGCGCAACATGGCGGTGGTGATCATCGACGCCGATGGCAACGAGCGTGCGGTGCATCGCATCACCTACGGCTCGAAGCTGCATGTCGACGAGGGCGACGCGGTCAAGCGCGGCCAGCGCATCGCCGAGTGGGATCCCTACACCCGTCCGATCCTTTCCGAGGTCGATGGCGTCGTCGACGCCGAGGACCTGGTCGAGGGCGTGTCGGTGCAGGAAACCACCGACGAGGCGACCGGCATCACCAAGCGCGTCGTCATGGACTGGCGCACGTCGCAGCGCGGCAACGACCTGAAGCCGGCGATCGTCATCAAGGACTCCACCGGCTCGATCAAGAAGCTGCCGCGTGGTGGCGACGCCCGGTCGCTGCTGTCCGTCGATGCGATCCTGTCGGTGCAGATCGGCGCCGAGGTTCAGGCTGGTGACGTGCTGGCGCGTATCCCGATGGAGAGCGCCCGAACCAAGGACATCACCGGCGGTCTGCCGCGTGTGGCCGAACTGTTCGAGGCGCGTCGTCCGAAGGATCACGCGATCATCGCGGAACTGGACGGCACCATCCGCTTCGGTCGCGACTACAAGAACAAGCGGCGCATCATCATCGAGCCGCATGACGAGAGCCTGGAGCCGGTCGAGTACCTCATCCCGAAGGGCAAGCACTTCCATCTGCAGGAAGGCGACACCATCGAGAAGGGTGAGTACATTCTCGACGGCAACCCGGCACCGCACGACATCCTGGCCATTCGCGGCGTGGAGGCGCTGGCCGCCTACCTCGTCAACGAGATCCAGGAGGTCTACCGGTTGCAGGGCGTGGTGATCAACGACAAGCACATCGAGGTGATCGTTCGCCAGATGCTGCAGAAGATCGAGATCAACGATCCGGGCGACACGGAACTGCTGGCCGGCGAGCATGTCGACCGTCTCGATCTCGACGATATCAACGAGCGGGCGATCGACGATGCGCGCAAGCCCGCCTCCGGCGTGCCGGTTCTGCTCGGCATCACCAAGGCGAGCCTGCAGACCCGCTCGTTCATCTCCGCCGCGTCCTTCCAGGAGACCACCCGCGTCCTCACCGAGGCGGCGGTCAACGGCAAGCAGGACGAGCTGGAGGGCCTGAAGGAGAACGTCATCGTCGGCCGTCTGATCCCGGCCGGCACCGGCGGCATGATGACCCGTATCCGCCAGATCGCGCAGCACCGCGACGATCTGATCCTGGAGGCGCGCAAGGCGTCGTCCACCGCGGATCAGGCGGACGCCATGCTGGAGGACCTGACGGGGGCGGGCGAGTAAGCTCCCTCCTCAGGGATCGACTGAAGGGAAGGGCCGCCATCGTGCGGCCCTTTTCCTTTGGCGACTGACAGAGACACGTGCCGGCAACAGGCCTGCGGACAGGTTCAAGGAGAGGCGAGATGGCGCCACACTATCGCGATCAGGCGGATGCCCCGGCCGTCTACATCATCCTCGGGCACGCGCGAGCGGCCGACATGGGCACGCCGGAAGCGGCAGTTCCCGTCAACATCCTGTTGCGGGCGGCGGACGAGGACAGCGCCGTGCGCATCGCCCTGGAGGCGCTGAAGGGGGAGGGGTTCGTGGAGGCCACCCTCGACCAGATCGGCGTCATCCTTGATGAGCCGGATGACCCGACCTTCGAGCAGGCCTATGAGGATGCGCTCGCGGGCGAGGTTGCCGTCATCGCCTATCGCGGTTGAGGTCCGCCGGCGGCGCGGGAGAATCGCCACGGCTCCGCTGTCTCGCCCCCCGGTTCCGGGCGCGAATCCGAACCCTTGGCGACCTGGAGGGTTGAAAAAGGGTAAAGACAGGGTCGCCATGGCGGCGTCGGTCTGCCAGCGGACCTGTCGCTCGCCCGACCCTGGACCGCTGTGCATGAGCCCAGGGCGGCGTTTCGGTCATTTTATTTCGCTACGCGGCGAAATCGGTTTCTTATGTGTCTCGATCTTGGGTGTTGGAGACAGGAAATGCGCGGCGGGCCGGGATTGTCCGGGGCTGGCAAATTCTTCCTCAGCGGACTTGACGCAGGGCGGGCCTGACTGTAGGTTCCGCGCATCCCGAAAGCAGGCGGTAAGCGGCTTTTCGTTCGATGCGACACGCGTTGGACACAGGCCGGCTTAAACGCTGCTGGGATTACGAGGCGAAAAAATATCGTAAGCATGACCGCCTGCGGGTGGTCCTCTCGATTGGCGGCGCCTTTCCCGTTCTGCAACGGGAACAGGCGCGATTCCGTATGTGCTACGGGATCTTCGAACGGTTGGACCCTCGGGGCCGGCCGGAGCGGTCGCCCCGCCTTTCCGTTCGCTCAGGCGGACGGGTGAGAAATTCGCGTTGCGCCGAAGGCGGAACGTAACGGAGTTGGGGCCGGAAACGGTTCCCGTAAGCGCAAGAAAGGCCAGCCCCGGGCTGGTTCTTTGAAAGTCAAGGTCTGAGGATCTGCCATGTCACGCCGTCACAAGGCTGAAAAGCGCGAAATCAATCCCGATCCGAAGTTCGGGGACACCGTCGTCACCAAGTTCATGAATTCGATCATGTACCACGGCAAGAAGTCGGCCGCCGAACGGATCGTCTACGGCGCTTTCGAGGTTATCGAGGGCAAGGTTCGTCAGAACCCGGTCGAGGTGTTCCATGCGGCTCTCGACAATGTCATGCCGCAGGTCGAGGTTCGCTCCCGCCGCGTCGGTGGCGCCACCTATCAGGTGCCGGTCGAGGTCCGTGCGGACCGTCGCCAGGCGCTTGCCATTCGCTGGCTGATCTCTGCAGCCCGCAACCGCAACGAGACGACGATGGTCGATCGTCTGTCCGGCGAGTTGCTGGATGCCGCGAACAACCGCGGTTCCGCCGTCAAGAAGCGCGAAGACACGCACCGCATGGCTGAGGCCAACCGCGCGTTCTCGCACTATCGCTGGTAATCCGGACCGGAGAGGCTGACATCATGTCGCGCACTCACAAGATCGAAGACTACCGCAATTTCGGCATCATGGCCCACATCGATGCGGGCAAGACCACGACGACCGAGCGGATTCTCTTCTACACCGGCAAGAGCCACAAGATCGGCGAAGTCCATGACGGCGCCGCCACGATGGACTGGATGGAGCAGGAGCAGGAGCGTGGCATCACGATCACGTCCGCTGCGACGACGGCCTTCTGGAACAACAAGCGGCTGAACATCATCGATACGCCGGGTCACGTCGACTTCACCATCGAGGTCGAGCGCTCCCTGCGTGTGCTCGACGGTGCGGTGGCGCTGCTTGATGCCAATGCCGGTGTCGAGCCGCAGACCGAGACCGTGTGGCGCCAGGCGGACAAGTATCACGTCCCGCGCATGATCTTCGTCAACAAGATGGACAAGCTTGGCGCGGACTTCTACCGCTGCGTCGAGATGATCAAGACGCGCCTTGGTGCCAAGCCGCTCGTCATGCAGCTCCCGGTGGGTGCCGAGAGCGAGTTTGCCGGTGTTGTCGACCTGATCAAGATGAAGGCGCTGATCTGGCGCGACGAGTCGCTCGGCGCCGCCTGGGACGAGATCGACATCCCCGCGGACCTCGCCGACAAGGCGCAGGAGTATCGCGATCTGATGATCGAGACCGCCGTCGAGGCCGACGAGGCCGCGATGGAGGCCTATCTCGAGGGCGAGGAGCCGACGGTCGAGGGTCTGAAGGCGCTCATCCGCAAGGGCACGGTGAACAGCGAGTTCGTTCCGGTGTTCTGCGGTTCGGCCTTCAAGAACAAGGGCGTGCAGCCGCTGCTCGACGGTGTCGTCGACTACCTGCCGAGCCCGGTCGACGTTCCGGCGATCAAGGGTATCGACCCGAAGACCGAGACCGAGACCAATCGCAAGTCGAGCGACGAAGAGCCGCTCTCCATGCTGGCTTTCAAGATCGCCAACGATCCGTTCGTCGGCTCGCTGACCTTCTGCCGCATCTACTCCGGCGTCCTGACCAAGGGCGTGTCTCTCCAGAACACCGTGAAGGAGAAGAAGGAGCGCGTCGGCCGCATGATGCAGATGCACGCGAATTCGCGTGAGGACATCGAGATCGCCTATGCGGGCGACATCGTCGCGATCGCCGGCCTGAAGGACACGACCACGGGCGACACGCTGTGCGACCCGCTGAAGCCGGTCATCCTGGAGCGCATGGAGTTCCCGGATCCGGTCATCGAGATCGCCGTCGAGCCGAAGACCAAGGGCGACCAGGAGAAGATGGGTCTGGCGCTCAACCGTCTGGCCGCCGAGGATCCGTCCTTCCGCGTCAAGACCGACGAGGAATCCGGCCAGACGATCATCGCCGGCATGGGCGAGCTTCACCTCGACATCATCGTCGATCGCATGAAGCGCGAGTTCAAGGTCGAGGCCAATATCGGCGCGCCGCAGGTGGCCTATCGCGAGACGATCACCCGCCAGGCGGAGATCGACTACACCCACAAGAAGCAGACCGGTGGTACGGGCCAGTTCGCCCGCATCAAGCTGGTGATCGAGCCGAACGACCCGGGTGCCGGCTACGCGTTCCAGAGCACGATCGTGGGTGGTTCGGTCCCGAAGGAGTACATCCCGGGCGTCACCAAGGGTATCGAGAGCGTCATGTCCTCGGGCCCGCTGGCCGGCTTCCCGATGGTCGACATCAAGGCCACCCTCATCGACGGTGCCTACCATGACGTCGACTCCTCGGTCCTGGCGTTCGAGATCGCGGCGCGTGCCGGTTTCCGTGAGGCCATTCAGAAGGCCGCTCCGAAGCTGCTCGAGCCGATCATGAAGGTCGAGGTGGTGACGCCTGAAGACTATATGGGCGATGTCATCGGCGATCTGAACTCCCGTCGTGGCCAGATCACCGGCACCGAGAATCGCGGTGTCGTCACCGCGGTGAACGCCATGGTGCCGCTGGCCAACATGTTCGGCTACGTCAACAACCTGCGCTCGATGTCGCAGGGACGTGCCCAGTACTCGATGGTGTTCGACCACTACGAGCAGGTTCCGCAGGCTGTCGCGCAGGAAGTTCAGGCCAAGTACGCCTGATTGCCGTCACCGCCACATCAACTGAATAAACAAGGTACGGAGAAATCCGATGGCGAAAGCAAAGTTTGAGCGGACGAAGCCGCACGTGAACATTGGCACGATCGGCCACGTCGACCATGGCAAGACGACGCTGACGGCGGCGATCACGAAGTTTTTCGGCGAGTTCAAGGCGTATGACCAGATCGACGCGGCGCCGGAAGAGCGGGCCCGCGGCATCACGATCTCGACGGCGCATGTCGAGTACGAGACGGAAGCGCGTCACTACGCTCACGTGGACTGCCCGGGTCACGCCGACTACGTGAAGAACATGATCACGGGTGCGGCGCAGATGGACGGCGCGATCCTGGTCTGCTCGGCGGCCGACGGCCCGATGCCGCAGACCCGCGAGCACATCCTGCTGGCCCGCCAGGTCGGCGTTCCGGCTCTGGTGGTGTTCCTGAACAAGGTCGACCAGGTGGACGATGCGGAGCTGCTCGAGCTGGTGGAGATGGAAGTGCGCGAGCTGCTTTCGTCCTACGAGTTCCCGGGCGACGACATTCCGATCGTTGCCGGTTCGGCGCTTGCGGCTCTCGAGGGCCGCGACGAGGCGATCGGCGAGACGAAGATCCGCGAGCTGATGGCTGCGGTCGACGACTACATCCCGACGCCGGAGCGTCCGGTGGACATGCCGTTCCTGATGCCGATCGAGGACGTGTTCTCGATCTCGGGCCGCGGCACTGTTGTGACGGGTCGCGTGGAGCGCGGCATCGTGAAGGTTGGCGAGGAAGTCGAGATCGTCGGCATCCGCGACACCCGGAAGACGACGGTGACGGGCGTCGAGATGTTCCGCAAGCTTCTGGACCAGGGCCAGGCCGGCGACAACATCGGCGCGCTGATCCGCGGCGTTGGCCGTGAGGACGTGGAGCGTGGTCAGGTTCTGTGCAAGCCGGGTTCGGTGACGCCGCACACGAAGTTCAAGGCCGAGGCCTACATCCTGACGAAGGAAGAGGGTGGCCGTCACACGCCGTTCTTCACCAACTACCGTCCGCAGTTCTACTTCCGCACGACGGACGTGACGGGTGTGGTGTCGCTGCCGGAAGGCACGGAGATGGTGATGCCGGGCGACAACGTGTCGGTCGAGGTCGAGCTGATCGTGCCGATCGCGATGGAAGAGGGCCTGCGCTTCGCGATCCGCGAAGGCGGCCGTACCGTCGGCGCCGGCGTCGTCGCCTCCATCATCAAGTAACCAACAAGGCGGAACGGATACCCCGTTCCGCCGTCCCGCTCGGGGATTGAGAGATGAACGGTCAGAACATTCGGATCCGTCTCAAGGCGTTCGACCATCGAGTTCTCGATGCGTCGACCCGCGAGATCGTCAACACGGCGAAGCGGACCGGTGCACAAGTGCGCGGCCCGGTGCCGCTGCCCACGCGGATCGAGAAGTACACCGTGCTTCGTGGTCCGCATATCGACAAGAAAAGCCGTGATCAGTTCGAGATGCGCACTCACAAGCGCCTCCTCGACATCGTTGATCCGACGCCGCAGACCGTGGACGCGCTGATGAAGCTCGACCTCGCGGCCGGTGTCGACGTCGAGATCAAGCTGTAAGGCGCTCACAAGGGGACACGCCGATGCGTTCTGGAGTGATCGCACAGAAGGTGGGTATGACGCGCATCTATAACGATGCGGGTGAGCATGTGCCGGTGACGGTGCTGAAGCTCGAAAACTGTCAGGTCGTTGCCCACCGGACGGAAGAGAAGAATGGCTATGTCGCGCTGCAGGTCGGCGCCGGTCTGGCCAAGGTGAAGAATACGTCGAAGGCCATGCGCGGTCATTTCGCCGTTGCCAGCGTCGAGCCGAAGCGCAAGCTCGCCGAGTTCCGCGTCTCCCAGGAGAACGTGATCGAGGTGGGTGCGGAGATCACGGCCGACCATTTCGTCGAGGGCCAGTTCGTGGACGTCACGGGCACCTCGATCGGCAAGGGCTTCGCCGGTGCCATGAAGCGTCACAACTTCGGTGGTCTGCGCGCCTCGCACGGCGTTTCGATCTCGCACCGTTCGCATGGTTCGATTGGTCAGTGCCAGGATCCGGGCAAAGTCTTCAAGGGTAAGAAGATGGCCGGTCACATGGGCGCCGAGCAGGTGACGACGCAGAACCTGAAGATCGTCCGCACCGATCCGGAGCGTGGCCTGATCATGATCCAGGGCGCTGTCCCGGGTTCGAAGGGCGGCTGGATCGTCGTTCGCGACGCCGTCAAGAAGGCCCTGCCGGATGGCGTGCCGACGCCGGGTGCGTTCCGTGCGTCCGCCGCTGCCGCTGCTGCGGTCGAGAAGGAGAGCGAGTGATGGAACTTGAGGTGAAGACCCTCGACGGGGCCGCCGCCGGTTCGATCACGGTGTCGGACGAGATCTTCGGTCTCGACCCGCGCACCGACCTGATCCACCGCGTCGTGCGCTGGCAGCTTGCCAAGCGCCAGGCCGGTACCCACAAGGCGAAGCAGCGCTCGGAAGTCACTGGCTCGACGAAGAAGTTCGTCCGCCAGAAGGGCTCCGGCGGCGCCCGCCACGGCAACAAGAAGGCTCCGCAGTTCCGCGGTGGCGGCAAGGCGCACGGCCCGGTCGTGCGCAGCCACGCCCACGACCTGCCGAAGAAGATCCGCGCGCTCGGCCTGCGCCATGCCCTGTCCGCAAAGGTGAAGGCCGAAGGCCTGATCATCGTGGAGGCGGCGGCGATCGACGAGGCGAAGACGAAGGCGCTTGTCGCTCGCTTCGCCAAGCTGGGCCTGACCAACGCGCTGTTCATCGACGGCAGCGAGCTGGATCGGAATTTCGGCCTGGCGTCGCGCAACATTCCCGCGATCGACGTGCTGCCGGTCGAGGGCATCAATGTCTACGACATCCTGCGTCGTGAGACGCTGGTGCTGACCAAGTCGGCGGTGACGGCTCTCGAGGAGCGGTTCAAATGACCAACCTGAAGCACTATGACACGGTCGTTTCCCCGGTGATCACCGAGAAGGCGACCTTCGCTTCGGAGCAGAACAAGGTCGTGTTCAACGTCTCTTCGACGGCGACCAAGCCCGAGATCAAGGCAGCCGTCGAGGCGCTGTTCGGCGTCAAGGTCACGGCAGTGAACACCCTCGTCCGCAAGGGCAAGGTGAAGCGCTTCCGCGGTCGTATCGGCCAGCAGTCCGACGTCAAGAAGGCGGTCGTGACGCTTGCCGATGGCCAGTCCATCGACGTCACCACCGGACTCTGAGGGCGGAGAAGGAAAGATGGCACTCAAGACCTTTAATCCGACGTCGCCCGGCCGCCGCCAGTTGGTGATGGTCGACCGCTCGACCCTCTACAAGGGCAAGCCGGTCAAGACGCTCACGGAAGGCCTGTCGAAGACGGGCGGCCGCAACAACATGGGCCGCACGACCTCTCCGAACCGGGGTGGTGGACACAAGCGCCGCTACCGTCTGATCGACTTCAAGCGCACGAAGGCGGACATGTTCGCGACCGTCGAGCGCATCGAGTACGATCCGAACCGGACCGCGTTCATCGCCCTCATCAAGTATGAGGACGGCGAGCTGGCCTACATCCTGGCGCCGCAGCGCCTGGCCGTTGGCGACAAGGTCGTCTCGGGCAAGCTGGTCGACGTGAAGCCGGGCAACGCGATGCCGCTGGCGTCGATCCCGGTCGGCACGATCGTGCACAATGTCGAGATGAAGCCGGGCAAGGGCGGTCAGATCGCCCGCTCCGCCGGCGCCTACGCTCAGATCGTCGGCCGCGACCAGGGGTACACCACGGTCCGCCTGCAGTCGGGCGAGCAGCGCCGCATCCTCGGCACCTGCATGGCCTCGATCGGTGCCGTGTCCAACCCGGATCACGGCAACATCAACCTCGGCAAGGCCGGTCGGTCGCGCTGGATGGGTCGTCGTCCGCATGTGCGCGGTGTCGCCATGAACCCGGTCGATCACCCGCATGGTGGTGGCGAGGGCCGCACCTCGGGTGGCCGTCATCCGGTCACCCCGTGGGGCAAGCCGACCAAGGGCAAGCGCACGCGTCGCAACAAGGCCACGGACAAGTTCATCGTCCGCAGCCGCCACGCGCGCAAGAAGTAAGAGGGGCCTGGAATGGCACGTTCTGTTTGGAAAGGCCCGTTCGTCGACGGCTTTCTGCTGAAGAAGGCAGAGAAGGTCCGCGCCTCGGGTCGCAACGAAGTCATCAAGATGTGGAGCCGGCGCTCGACCATCCTGCCGCAGTTCGTCGGTCTGACCTTCGGCGTCTACAATGGTCAGAAGCACGTTCCGGTTCTGGTGTCCGAGGACATGATCGGTCACAAGTTCGGCGAGTTCTCGCCGACCCGGACCTATTACGGCCACGGCGCTGACAAGAAGGCGAAGAGGAAGTAACGATGGGCAAGCCGAAGGGCGGGCGCGCGCTCGCCGATAACGAGGCGAAGGCGGTCGCCCGGATGCTGCGGGTCTCGCCGCGCAAGCTCAACCTCGTCGCGGCCTCGATCCGCGGCAAGAAGGTTGAGAAGGCGCTCGCCGACCTCACCTTCTCCCGCAAGCGGATCTCCGACGACGTCAAGAAGACGCTGATGTCGGCGATCGCCAATGCCGAGAACAATCACGATCTCGACGTCGACAGCCTTGTCGTCGCCGAGGCCCATGTGGGCAAGGCTTTCGTGATCAAGCGGTTCCAGGCGCGTGCTCGCGGCCGCGTCGGTCGGATCGAGAAGCCGTTTTCGAACCTGACCATCGTCGTCCGCGAAATCGAGGAGACTGTCTGATGGGACAGAAAGTTAATCCGATCGGCCTGCGGCTCGGCATCAACCGCACCTGGGATTCGCGCTGGTACGCGGACAAGGGCGAGTACGGCAAGCTGCTGCACGAGGATTTCCGCATTCGCGAGTATATCCTCAAGGCCCTGAAGCAGGCGGCGGTCTCCAAGGTCGTCGTCGAGCGCCCGCACCGCAAGTGCCGCGTCACGGTCCATTCGGGCCGCCCTGGCGTGATCATCGGCAAGAAGGGCGCCGACATCGAGAAGCTGCGCAAGGCGCTGTCCGAGATGACCTCGTCGGACGTGCACATCAACATCGTTGAGGTGCGCAAGCCCGAGATCGACGCCCAGTTGGTCGCCGACTCGATCTCGCAGCAGCTCGAGCGCCGCGTCGCGTTCCGCCGCGCCATGAAGCGCGCCGTTCAGTCGGCGATGCGCATGGGCGCCCAGGGCATCCGCATCAACTGCGGCGGCCGTCTGGGTGGCGCGGAGATCGCGCGGACCGAGTGGTATCGCGAGGGCCGGGTGCCGCTGCACACGCTGCGCGCCGACATCGACTATGGTGTTTCGACGGCGCATACCGCCTACGGCACCTGCGGCGTCAAGGTCTGGATCTTCAAGGGCGAGATCCTTGAGCACGATCCGATGGCCTCCGAGCGCCGCGCGGTCGAGGGCGACGGGACCAATCAGGGCGGCGGACGCCGCGAGCGCGAGCGCGGCCGCGCCGCCTAACGGCGCCGGTCGGGTCTTGGACAGAAGCAAAGAGCGAGAGAAGAGATGCTGCAACCGAAGCGAACGAAGTTCCGCAAGCAGCACAAGGGCCGGATCCACGGCACCGCCAAGGGCGGTACGGATCTCAACTTCGGCGCCTTCGGCCTCAAGGCCGTCGAGCCGGAGCGGGTGACCGCGCGCCAGATCGAGGCGGCCCGTCGTGCCATGACCCGTCACATGAAGCGTGCGGGCCGTGTTTGGATCAGGATCTTCCCGGACGTGCCGGTTTCGTCGAAGCCGACCGAAGTCCGCATGGGTAAGGGTAAGGGTTCGCCGGACTATTGGGCCTGCAAGGTCAAGCCCGGTCGGATCATGTTCGAAATCGACGGCGTGCCGGAAGATACGGCGCGCGAGGCGATGCGCCTTGCGGCAGCGAAGCTGCCGATCAAGTGCCGCTTCGTCCAGCGTATCGCCGACTGAGGCGCGACCAGGAGACTAGTGCCATGAAGGCGACAGACGTTCGGGCAAAGACCATGGACGAGCTGGGAACGGAGCTCGAGAGCCTGAAGAAGGAGCAGTTCAACCTGCGCTTTCAGCGGGCCACCGGCCAGCTTGAGAACACGGCGCGGGTTCGCCAGGTGCGCCGCGACATCGCCCGCATCCAGACTATCATGCGCGAGAAGCGCGTGGCGACAAGCGCGTAAGGAGATCGAAATGCCGAAACGCGTTCTGCAGGGCGTCGTGGTCAGCGACGCCAACGAAAAGACGGTGACGGTTCGTGTGGAGCGCCGCTTCACGCATCCGCTCTACAAGAAGACCGTTCGTCGCTCGAAGAAGTATCGGGCGCATGACGAGACCAACGCGCACAAGGTCGGGGACACCGTCCTCATCCAGGAATGCGCGCCGATCTCGAAGACCAAAACCTGGACCGTTGTCGAAGGGTCGACCGCGGACTGACGTGACTTCCGGCGTCCGGTGTCGGGCGCGGTGAAAGAAGAATAAGGCGGCCAGTCATGATTCAGATGCAAACAAACCTCGACGTGGCGGACAATTCCGGCGCCCGTCGTGTCATGTGCATCAAGGTGCTCGGCGGCTCGAAGCGGAAATATGCCAGCGTCGGCGACATCATCGTCGTCAGCGTCAAGGAGGCCAATCCGCGCGGCCGCGTCAAGAAGGGCGACGTGATGAAAGCGGTCGTTGTGCGCACGGCGAAGGATATCCGCCGGCCCGACGGCTCCGTGATCCGGTTCGACCGCAATGCGGCCGTGCTGGTCAACAACAACAAGGAACCGATCGGGACCCGTATCTTTGGCCCGGTTCCGCGTGAACTGCGTGCGAAGAACCACATGAAGGTGATCTCGCTCGCGCCGGAGGTTTTGTAATGGCCGCCAAGATCAAGAAGGGCGACACTGTCGTCGTGCTCACCGGCCGTGACAAGGGCAAGACCGGTGAAATTGTCCGCATGCTGCCGGATGAGAACAAGGCTGTGGTGCGTGGCGTGAATGTGGTTCGTCGCCACCAGCGCCAGACCGCCCAGTCGGAAGGTGGCATCGTTTCGAAGGAGCTGCCGGTTCACGTGTCGAACCTGGCGCTTGCCGACCCCAAGGATGGCAAGCCGACGCGCGTCGGGTTCCAGATCAAGGAAGACGGCACCAAGGTGCGCGTGGCCAAGCGTTCGGGGGATCTGATCGATGGCTGAGACCAAGACCGCTCCGCGGCTGAAGACGGAATATCTGGAAAAGATCCGCCCGGCCCTGCAGGAGAAGTTCAACTACAAGAACCCGATGCAGATCCCGACGCTTGAGAAGATCGTTCTCAATATGGGCGTGGGCGAAGCCGTCGCGGACAGCAAGAAGGCGAAGATCGCCGCCGAGGACCTGGCGATGATTGCCGGTCAGAAGCCGGTGATCACCCGCGCTCGCAAGTCCATCGCCACCTTCAAGGTGCGCGAGGGCATGCCGCTCGGCGCCAAGGTCACGCTGCGCGGCGAGCGCATGTACGAGTTCCTGGACCGCCTGATCACCATCGCGCTGCCGCGCGTTCGTGACTTCCGCGGCCTGAACGCGAAGAGCTTCGACGGGCGTGGCAACTATGCCATGGGCATCAAGGAGCACATCGTGTTCCCGGAGATCAATTACGACAAGGTCGACCAGATCTGGGGCCTTGACGTGATCGTGTGCACGTCCGCGGATAATGATGACGAGGCGCGCGAGCTTCTGCGCGCGTTCAACTTCCCGTTCCGTAAGTAAACGGGAAAGAACGAGGACAGACGATGGCGAAGAAGAGCGCGATCGAGAAGAACAAGCGGCGCGAGCGGCTCGTTAAAAAGTATGCCGAGAAGCGCGCGGCCCTGAAGGCCGTGGCGAAGGACGAGAGCCTGTCGCTTGAGGAGCGTTATACGGCGCGCCTCAAGCTGTCGAAGCTCCCGCGCAACTCCGCGGAAATCCGCCTGCGCAACCGGTGTGAAGTCACCGGCCGCCCGCGCGGCTATTACCGCAAGCTGAAGATGTCGCGCGTTGCGCTTCGCGAGCTGGGCTCCAAGGGTTTGGTCCCGGGCCTCGTGAAGTCGAGCTGGTAAGGAGACGGTCCGATGGCGATTTCCGATCCCTTGGGCGATATGCTCACCCGGATCCGCAACGCTCAGATGCGGCGCAAGAGCAAGGTCTCGACGCCCGCTTCGAAGCTGCGCGAACATGTGCTCGACGTTTTGGTCGCGGAAGGGTATATCCGCGGCTATTCGACGGTCGAGTTCGAGGGCGGCAAGTCCGAGCTCGAGATCGAGCTGAAGTATTTCGACGGCGAGCCCGTGATCCGCTCCATCGAGCGTGTCTCCAAGCCGGGCCGGCGGGTGTATTCCTCGGTGAAGAATATCCCGCGCGTCGCGAACGGTCTGGGTGTCTCGATCCTCTCCACGCCGCGTGGCGTGATGGCGGATCACGATGCCCGTGAACAGAATGTGGGTGGCGAGGTTCTCTGCCGCATCTTCTGATGCGGCAGTCTCTGCCCGGCAAGTGAACTGGACAGGTTGGTCATATGTCTCGAATTGGCAAGAAGCCAGTCCCCGTGCCTAGCGGGGTAACGGCAACGATCAACGGTCAGACGGTTGAGGTCAAGGGCCCGAAGGGAGAGCTTTCCTTCGTGCTCAACAGCCTCGTTCTGGCCGAAATGAGTGACGACGGCATCTCGGTGAAGATGCGCGAGGACAGCAAGCCCGCGCGCGCCATGTGGGGCATGTCCCGCACGATGATCGAGAACCTGGTGACGGGCGTCAGCAAGGGGTTCGAGCGGAAGCTCGAGATCACCGGCGTCGGTTACCGTGCCCAGGTGCAGGGCAAGAACCTGCAGCTCGCGCTCGGGTTCTCCCATGACGTGGTCTACGCGATGCCCGAGGGCATCGAGGCCGTTTGCCCGAAGCCGACGGAGATCGTCATCACCGGCATCGACAAGCAGCGCGTTGGTCAGGTTGCGGCGGAAATCCGCAAGTACAGGCCGCCGGAGCCCTACAAGGGCAAGGGCATTCGCTTTGCGGGCGAGTATATCGTCCGTAAGGAAGGCAAGAAGAAGTAACGGACCGGATCATGGCGAAGACAAACAATGGCTTCGAACGTCGCCGCGACCGCGTCCGTCGTTCGATCAAGAAGGTTATGAACGGCCGTCCGCGTCTGTCGGTGCACCGTTCGTCCAAGCAGATCTATGCTCAGATCATCGACGACGTGCAGGGGCACACCCTGGCGTCCGCCTCGACGGTCGAGAAGGATCTTCGTGGCACGCTGAAGACCGGCGGCAACATCTCGGCTGCGGCCGAGGTTGGCAAGCTCATCGCGGAGCGGGCCAAGGCTGCTGGCGTCACCCAGGTCGTGTTCGACCGTGGCGGCTACATGTACCACGGGCGGGTCAAGGCTCTGGCCGAGGCCGCGCGCGAGGGCGGACTGGAATTCTGATCGTCGTCAAGACGCTCACAGACAAACGGAAGCGAATATTATGGCGAGACAGGATACACGGGAGCGCGGTGGCGATCGCGCCGAGCGCGACAGCGAGTTTGTCGACAAGCTCGTGCACATCAACCGCGTCGCCAAGGTCGTGAAGGGCGGACGCCGCTTCGGATTTGCCGCACTCGTCGTGGTCGGCGACCAGAAGGGCCGCGTCGGCTTCGGTCACGGCAAGGCGCGTGAGGTGCCGGAGGCGATCCGCAAGGCGACCGAGGCCGCCAAGCGCTCGATGATCCGCGTGGCTCTGCGCGAGGGCCGGACCCTGCATCATGACGTCAATGGCCGTCATGGTGCCGGCAAGGTCGTGCTGCGCGCGGCTCCGGCCGGTACCGGCATCATCGCCGGCGGTCCGATGCGCGCCGTGTTCGAGACGCTCGGCGTCCAGGACGTGGTGGCGAAGTCGCTCGGCTCGGCAAACCCCTACAACATGGTGCGCGCCACCTTCGAGGCCCTGAAGCAGGAGGACAGCCCGCGCTCGGTCGCTGCCCGCCGCGGCCTCAAGGTTTCGCAGATCCAGTCGCGTCGCCGCGACATCGACGACAGCGTTCCGGCCGCCGAGGCTTGAACCCGGCGATTGCCGACCCCAGCTTGAGAAAGGCTTGGTTCCATGGCGAACGAAAAGACCGTCACGGTCGAGCAGGTGGGTAGCCCGATCCGGCGCCCGAAGGACCAGCGGGCGACGCTCGTCGGTCTTGGTCTGAACAAGATGCACCGCCGCTCGACGCTGAAGGATACCCCGGAAGTGCGCGGCATGATCCGGAAGGTTCAGCACCTCGTGCGCGTCGTCGAAGACGCGTAAGGGATGCGGGGAGACATACGATGAAACTGAATGAACTCCGGGACAATCCGGGTGCCACGAAGGAGCGCATGCGCGTCGGTCGTGGTATCGGTTCGGGCAAGGGCAAGACCGGTGGCCGTGGCGTCAAGGGTCAGAAGTCTCGCTCGGGCGTTGCCATCAAGGGCTTCGAGGGCGGCCAGATGCCGCTGCATCGTCGCCTGCCGAAGCGCGGCTTCACCAACATCTTCGCCAAGTCGTTCAACGCGGTCTCGCTTGCCCGCGTCCAGACCGCGATCGATGCCGGCAAGCTCGATGCTTCCCAGACCGTGACGGCCGAGGCCCTCAAGGCCGCCGGCGTCATCCGCCGCGTCAAGGACGGCGTCCGCCTGCTCGCCGATGGCGAGCTGAAGGCGGGAGTGACCTTCGAGGTCGCCGGTGCCTCCAAGAACGCGCTTGCCGCGGTCGAGAAGGCCGGCGGCAAGGTCACGATTATCGGAGCCCAGGCTGAATAAGCCTGGGTTTTCCCACGTCAGATTGCTCGAGAATTGACCGGAGCCCGGAATGGCATCTGCTGCCGAACAGCTAGCGGCTAATCTGAATTTTTCAGCTTTCGCCAAAGCCGAGGAATTGAAGAAGCGTATCTGGTTCACACTGGGTGCGCTTCTTGTGTATCGGTTCGGCACTTACGTGCCGCTTCCGGGAATCAACCCGGAGGCGTTCGCGCAGGCCTTCGGCCAGGCGCAGCAGGGCATCGTCGGACTGTTCAACATGTTTTCCGGTGGTGCCGTGGAGCGCATGGCGATCCTCGCGCTCGGCATCATGCCCTACATTTCCGCCTCGATCATCATTCAGCTTCTGACCTCCGTCGTGCCGACGCTGGAGCAGTTGAAGAAGGAAGGCGAGCAGGGACGCAAGGTCATCAACCAGTACACCCGTTACGGCACGGTGCTGCTGGCGACGTTCCAGGCCTATGGCATCGCCATCGGCCTTGAGAGCGCCACCAATGTGGTGGTGGATCCGGGCTGGTTCTTCCGTGCCTCGGCGGTCATCACCCTGGTCGGCGGCACCATGTTCCTGATGTGGCTCGGCGAGCAGATCACTGCGCGCGGCATCGGCAACGGCATTTCGCTGATCATCTTCGCGGGCATTGTCGCGGGTCTTCCCTCGGCGGTCGCCTCGACGCTCGAACTCGGCCGCCAGGGCGCGCTTGCAACCCCGATCATCATCGGCATCATCCTGCTGTCGATCGTCGTGATCGCGCTGATCGTGTTCATGGAGCGGGCGCAGCGCCGGCTCTTGATCCAGTACCCGAAACGCAATGTCGGCAACCGGATGTTCGAGGGCAACACCTCGTTCCTGCCGCTGAAGCTGAACACCGCCGGCGTCATTCCGCCGATCTTCGCCTCGTCGCTGCTGCTGGTTCCCGCGACCCTGTCGGGCCTTGGCACCACTGGCGACGCGGAGAGCTGGCTGACCTGGATTACCGCGCTGCTCGGCCATGGCCAGCCGCTCTACATGCTGCTCTATGCGGCGCTGATCGTGTTCTTCTGCTTCTTCTACACCGCGATCGTGTTCAACCCGTCCGACACGGCCGACAATCTGAAGAAGCATGGCGGCTTCATTCCGGGCTTCCGTCCGGGCGAGCGGACGGCCCAGTACATCGACTATGTGCTCACCCGCATCACCGTGGTCGGCGCCATCTACATTGTCCTGGTCTGTCTATTACCCGAATTCCTCATTTCCGCGACCGGCGTTCCGTTCTACTTCGGAGGCACCTCGCTGCTGATCATCGTCAGCGTGACCATGGATACGGTTTCCCAGATCCAGGGCCATCTGCTCGCGCATCAGTACGAAGGCCTTGTCAAGAAGGCGAAACTCAGGGGGAAGCGCAGATGAGGTTGATTTTTCTCGGGCCGCCGGGCGCCGGCAAGGGAACGCAGGCCGCACGGCTGGTCGAGAAGTACGGAATCCCGCAGCTCTCCACCGGCGACATGCTGAGGGCGGCGGTTGCCGCCGGCACGCCGGTCGGGCTGCAGGCCAAGGCGGTGATGGATGCCGGCGGTCTGGTTTCCGACGAGATCGTCATCGGCATCGTCGCCGACCGGATCGAGGAAGCCGACGCGCAGAAGGGGTTCATCCTCGACGGGTTTCCGCGCACGGTCGCCCAGGCCGAGGCGCTGGACCAGATGCTGGCCGGCAAGGGGCTGAAGCTAGACATGGTGCTGGAGCTCGAGGTCGACCAGTCGATCCTCGTCGACCGCATCATGAAGCGCGCGGACGATGCGAGAGCCGCCGGACAGCCGGTGCGCAAGGACGACGACCCGGACGTCTTCAAGCAGCGGCTCGAGGCCTACAACCGCGACACCGCGGTGGTGGCTCCCTACTATCGCGGCCGCGGGCAACTTGTGGCCATCGACGGCATGAAGCCGATCGACGACGTCTCGGCGCAGATCGATTCCGCGCTTGACGCCGTGGCGGCGGCGGGCTAAGGCTCGCGGCTCCAGCCAAACGCTTGCATCCGCGCCGCGTGACCCACGCGGCACGGATGCGTTTGTGCATTTCCCCCGCAAGGGCCGGGCTCCACCGGACGCGGGGACAACCCGGCGCCGTTCCAGGGATGGGACGCGCCATTAACATGGAGACGGCAGTGGCCCGTATCGCAGGTGTAAACATCCCGACCAACAAGCGCGTCGTCATCGCGCTTCAGTACATTCACGGCATCGGCTCGAAGTTCGCGCAGGAGATCATCGAGAAGGTGAACATCGCGCCCGAGCGTCGCGTCAACGAGCTGTCCGACGCCGACGTGCTCGCGATCCGCGAGACGATCGACCGCGACTACATCGTCGAGGGCGACCTGCGCCGCGAGACGGCCATGAACATCAAGCGTCTGATGGACCTCGGCTGCTATCGCGGCCTGCGCCATCGTCGCGGTCTTCCGGTGCGCGGCCAGCGTACCCATACGAACGCCCGTACCCGCAAGGGTCCGGCGAAGCCGATTGCCGGCAAGAAGAAGTAATCTCACTGGCAATCAGGCCCGGTGGAGCCGCCGAACTACGGCGGTGACGAGATCGACCAAAGGACAAAGACATGGCTAAAGACACCACGCGCGTCCGCCGCCGCGAGCGAAAGAACATTTCCTCCGGCGTGGCGCATGTGAACTCCACGTTCAACAACACGATGATCACCATCACCGACGCACAGGGCAATGCGATCTCCTGGTCGTCCGCCGGTGCGATGGGCTTCAAGGGCTCGCGCAAGTCGACCCCGTACGCGGCCCAGGTCGCGGCCGAGGACGCTGCCCGCAAGGCGGCCGAACACGGCATGCGCACCCTTGAGGTCGAGGTTCGCGGTCCCGGTTCGGGGCGCGAGTCCGCGCTGCGTGCCCTGCAGGCCGCCGGCTTCATGGTGACGTCGATCCGCGACGTGACGCCGATCCCGCACAACGGGTGCCGTCCGCGCAAGCGCCGCCGCGTCTGACGCTCAGCCGCACATCGTTCATTCCCATGGCACAGCATGGCCGGCCCTCAAGGCCGGCGGGACAGCCGGAGGAAAAGACTTGAGCATTCACAAAAACTGGCAGGAACTGATCAAGCCGAACAAGCTCGAGGTGAAGCCTGGCCACGACCCGCGTGTCGTCGGCACGGTCGTCGCCGAGCCGCTTGAGCGTGGCTTCGGTCTGACGCTGGGCAATGCCCTGCGCCGCGTGCTGCTGTCCTCGCTCCAGGGCGCGGCGGTGACGGCGGTGCAGATCGACGGCGTTCTGCACGAGTTCTCGTCCATTCCGGGCGTGCGGGAGGATGTCACCGACATCGTCCTCAACATCAAGGAAATCGCGCTGCGCATGCAGGGCGAGGGCCCCAAGCGCATGGTCGTGCGCAAGCAGGGTCCGGGCGTGGTGACGGCTGGCGACATCCAGACGGTCGGCGACATCGAGGTTCTCAACCCCGATCTCGTCCTTTGCACCCTCGACGAGGGCGCGGAGATCCGCATGGAGTTCACGGTCAACACCGGCAAGGGCTACGTGCCGGCGGAGCGCAACCGTCCGGAAGACGCGCCGATCGGGCTCATCCCGGTCGACAGCCTCTATTCCCCGGTCAAGAAGGTCTCCTACAAGGTCGAGAACACCCGCGAGGGCCAGGTTCTCGACTATGACAAGCTGACCTTGACCGTGGAGACCGACGGCTCGGTGTCTCCGGAGGATTCCGTCGCATTCGCAGCGCGCATCCTGCAGGACCAGCTCTCGATCTTCGTCAATTTCGAGGAGCCGCGTCGCGAGGTGAAGGAGGACATCGTCCCCGAACTCGCGTTCAACCCGGCGCTTCTGAAGAAGGTGGACGAACTGGAGCTGTCGGTGCGTTCGGCCAACTGCCTGAAGAACGACAATATCGTGTATATTGGCGATCTCATTCAGAAGACCGAGGCGGAGATGCTGCGCACGCCGAACTTCGGCCGCAAGTCGCTCAACGAGATCAAGGAAGTTCTCGCCCAGATGGGTCTCCATCTCGGCATGGACGTGGCCAACTGGCCGCCGGAGAACATCGACGAGCTCGCCAAGCGCTACGAGGATCATCAGTACTGATCGCGCGCAAGCGCGGTCTTCCAAGGGACCGGCGGCGGCACGCAAGAGACGTGACCGCCAGAGAAAAAGGAGAGAGCCATGCGCCACGGCAATCGCGGCCGCAAGCTCAACCGGACATCCAGCCATCGCAAGGCGATGTTTGCCAACATGTCCGCATCGCTGATTGAGCATGAGCAGATCGTGACGACCCTCCCGAAGGCCAAGGAACTGCGGCCGATCGTGGAAAAGCTCGTCACCCTGGGCAAGCGCGGCGACCTGCATGCCCGCCGTCAGGCGATCGCGCAGATCCGCGACGTCGCCCTCGTTCGCAAGCTGTTCGACACGCTTGCCGAGCGCTACAAGGGCCGCAACGGCGGCTACACCCGCGTGCTGAAGGCCGGTTTCCGCTATGGCGACAACGCGCCGATGGCGGTGATCGAGTTCGTCGATCGCGACGTGGATGCCAAGGGCGCGGTCGACCGGGCGCGCAACGAGGCCGCCGAGGGCGCCGAAGCCGCGGCTTGATTTCGCGAGCGAACCTTCGCGTTCGCACACGAGACGGAAAGGCGGCCTTCGGGTCGCCTTTTTTGTTAGGTTTGGCTCGACAGTCTCCGGCGGGGCGTGAGTCGCTTTGGCCATGCCCGGCGCCGCCCAATCGGTGAGGATACCTGGGATGTCCGTCTCCACCCTCGCAGGCCGTGTGTCCGCCGCGCTTGCCACCGTTGTCTTCGTCGCCGCCGCCGGCCTGTCGGCGCCGCTCGCGCAGGAGCGCGTTGCCCCGCGCGATGCGGCCGAACTGCGGCTGTCCTTCGCGCCGGTGGTGCGCGAGGCCGCGCCCGCGGTCGTCAACGTCTATGCCAGCCGCACGGTGCAGAGCCGCCCGGTCTCTCCGTTCTTCGACGATCCGTTCTTCCGCCGCTTCTTCGGCGAGCCGGGGCAGGACATGGGGCGCCCGCGCGAGCGGGTGCAGTCCTCGCTCGGCTCCGGCGTCATCGTCTCCGCCGACGGCATCATCGTCACCAACAACCACGTGATCGCCGAAGCGGACGCGGTGCGGGTGGCGCTGTCCGACCGGCGCGAGTTCGATGCCGAGATCGTGCTGAAGGACGAGCGCACCGACCTTGCGATCCTGCGGGTGAGGGATGCCTCGCAGAGCTTCCCGCATATCGAGTTCGCCGATTCCGACACGCTGGAAGTCGGCGACGTGGTGCTGGCCATCGGCAATCCCTTCGGTGTCGGCCAGACCGTTACCCAGGGGATCGTCTCGGCGCTCGCCCGCACGCGGGTGGGCATCACCGACTACCAGTTCTTCATCCAGACGGATGCGGCGATCAATCCGGGCAATTCCGGCGGCGCGCTGGTCGACATGCAGGGGCGGCTCGTCGGCATCAATACGGCGATCTTTTCCCGCTCCGGCGGGTCCAACGGCATCGGCTTCGCCATTCCCTCCAACATGGTGCGGTTCGTCGTTCAGGCGGCGGAAAGCGACGGTCAGGTGCGGCGTCCCTGGCTCGGGGCGAGCCTGCAGAGCGTCAGCGCGGAGATCGCCGAGGCGCTCGGCCTCGACCGGCCGAGCGGCGTGCTGGTCACTGTCGTCGGCGCGGGGAGCCCGGCCGAGCGCGCCGGCCTCAGGGTCGGCGACCTGATCACCCATGTGGGCGAGGCCGAGGTGACGGACCCGGACAGTTTCGGCTACCGCTTCGCCACCCGGGCGCTCGGGACGAAGACCACGTTCACGGTGCTGCGGCCGCGCGGCAGGGTGACGCTGGAGGTGATGTTGGAGGCGGCGCCCGAGACCGTCCCGCGCGATGAACGCGAGATTTCGGATTACTCGCCCTTCGCCGGCGCGACGGTGATGAACCTGTCGCCGGCGGTGGCGGAGGAGCTGCGGCTCGACGGCTTCGACACAGGCGTCGTCATCTCGAAGGTCGCGCCGGGGTCGCCGGCGGCACGTGTCGGGCTGCAGGTGGGCGACGTGATCCAGACGATCAACGGCCGGGAGATCGAGTCCAGCCGCACGCTGCAGCGTATCGCCGGTACCGATCCGGGCGTGTGGCGCCTGGAGATCCGGCGCGGCGGCCGGGTGCTCAGGATAGCGCTCAGGGGCTGAGGCGACAGGGCAGGGACCAGCAACGAGGGGCAGGGCATCCCGCATGAGCGATCTTTTCCAGTCCGCGGGACTTGGCGCGCAGACCCGGCGGCCGCTTGCCGATCGGCTGCGGCCGGCGCAGCTTTCCGACGTGGTCGGGCAGGATCACCTGCTCGGCCCGGACGGCGTGCTGACCCGCATGCTGGAGACCGGCACGCTCGGCTCGCTGATCTTCTGGGGACCGCCCGGTACCGGCAAGACCACGGTGGCGCGGCTGCTGGCGGCGGCGACGGACCTGCGCTTCGAGCAGATCTCGGCGATCTTCAGCGGCGTTGCCGAGTTGAAGAAAGTGTTCGAGGCGGCGCGCGCTGCGCGCCTCACCGGCAAGGCGACGCTGCTCTTCGTCGACGAGATCCACCGTTTCAACCGCGCCCAGCAGGACAGTTTCCTGCCCGTCATGGAGGACGGAACGGTGACGCTGGTCGGCGCCACCACCGAAAATCCGAGCTTCGAGCTCAACGCCGCGTTGCTGTCGCGGGCCCATGTGCTGACCTTCCGCACGCTGGATGCCGAGGCGCTGGAGAAGCTGCTCGCCCGTGCCGAGGCGGAGGAGGGGCGCCCGCTGCCGCTCGACGAGGGCGCACGCGCCGCGCTGCTGCGCATGGCCGATGGCGACGGGCGAGCGGCGCTGACGCTGGCCGAGGATGTCTGGCGCGCCGCGCGCGGCGGGGAGATTTTCGATGCCGCGCGGCTGCAGGAACTCGTGCAGCGTCGCGCGCCGGTCTACGACAAGTCGCGCGACGGCCACTACAATCTGATCTCGGCGCTGCATAAATCCGTGCGCGGCTCCGATCCCGATGCCGCGCTCTACTGGTTCTGCCGCATGCTGGACGGCGGCGAGGATCCGATGTTCCTGGCCCGGCGGCTGATCCGCATGGCGGTGGAGGACATCGGCCTTGCCGACCCCCATGCGCTGATCCAGGCCAATGCGGCGCGCGATGCCTATCACATGCTGGGCTCGCCGGAGGGCGAACTGGCGCTGGCGCAGGCGGTTGTCTATCTGGCGACGGCGCCGAAGTCGAACGGCGCCTATGTCGCCTACAAGGCGGCGATGCGCGCGGCCAAGCAGCGTGGCTCGCTGCCGCCACCCAAGCACATCCTCAACGCGCCGACCAAGCTGATGAAGTCGGAAGGTTATGGCGAGGGCTATGCCTATGACCACGACCAGCAGGACGCTTTCTCGGGACAGGACTATTTTCCCGAGGCGATGGGACGCCAGCGCTTCTACGATCCGCCGGAGCGGGGATTCGAGCGCGAGATCCGCAAGCGCCTCGACTATTGGGACAAGCTGAGGCGGGAGCGCGGCGGGCGCTCCTGAGGTTGCCCATTGCGCTTTGCGGCGAACGGGCGGAGCATGGAAGCGGGGTCTGTCCGGGACGGTCCATGAAACAGATCGAGTTGCGTCTGGCGCTGGTGCTCTATGGCGGGGTTTCCCTCGCCGTCTACATGCATGGCATTACGCGGGAATTCTTGAACCTGGTGCGGGCCTCGCGCCGCCTGGAGGCGCGGGGCGGCGTGCCCGCGCCGCGCTCGGTGGACGGCGAGGGCGGCAGCGCGCAGGCCTATGAGCGATTTCTGGCGCTGTTCGCGCCGGCGCTTGACCTGCGCATCGTCGTCGATGTCATCGCCGGTGCGTCGGCCGGCGGCGTCAACGGTGTGATGCTGGCGCGGGCGCTCGCCCACAACCTGTCGCTCGACAGCCACCGCGACCTGTGGCTGGAAAATGCCGATGTGATGCGGCTGTCGAACGAGCCGGTCGGCCTCAGCCGCTATCTTAAGGGCTCCATCGCCCCCGTGCTCGACCGGCTGGTCGGCATGGCGCTGAAATCCGAGCTTGGCGATCCGGAGACGCGCACCAAGCTGCGCCAGTTCATGCAGGCACGCTGGTTCACGCCGCCCTTTTCCGGCGAGCGCTATGTCGGCTGGATGCTGGATGCGGCGAAAGGGATGCGCGGGGACACGACAGCCGGTGCCGCGCCGACCTTGATCCCGCAGGGGCAGTCGCTCGACCTGTTCGTCACCGTCACGGATTTCCATGGTGCCCGCCGCCGTTTCGCCATCGACGATCCGGTGGAGGTGGAGGAGACGGAGCACCGGCTGATCCTGCGCTATTCCGCCAGCAGCCGGGGAAACGGCAATCTCGTTTCCGACTTCACCGACGCGCGCATTCCCGATCTCGTGTTCTCGGCCCGGGCGACCTCCGCCTTTCCCGGAGCCTTTCCGCCGATGACGGTCGGCGAGATGGACCGCGTCCTGAAGGCGCGCGGCGAGACCTGGCCGCTGCGCGGCATCTTCCTGCACCGGGCCTTCGGCAAGGGGCAGGGGGCTCCCGAGAGCCGCATTCTGGTCGATGGCAGCGTCGTGATGAACAAGCCGTTCCAGCCGGTGATCGAGGCGATCGCCGGGCGGCCGGCGGCGCGCGAGGTGGTGCGGCGCATCGTCTATGTCGACCCGCTGGCCAATGTGCTTGGCCGGCGCGAGGAGGTCGATGCGGCGGCGAGCGGCCAGGGTGGCGAGGTGGCGGCCGAGGAGGGCTCGCTCCCCGGCTTCTTCCGGGTCATCCTCGCCTCGCTTGCCCATATTCCCCGCAACGAGCCGATCGGCGACGCGCTGGAGCAGGTGCAGGACTACAATCGCGACGTCCGCCAGGTGAGCGAAGTGATCGCGGCCGCCGAGCCGGTCGTCGAGCGGGAGGTCGGCTCGATCCTGCGGACCGATCTCGATCGACCGATGACGGTCCCCGAACTCACCCGCTGCCGGATGCTGGCGAACCAGCGCGCCCATGCCTCGGCCGGCTATGCCTATCACGGCTATCAGCGGCTGAAGCTTGCGGGCGTCGTCGCGCGGATCTCCGACCTTCTGGCGCAACTGGCGACGGCGCGGGCCGGCACCGTCGGCGGCACAGTGGTCAGCCCGCGCGACTGCGAGACCCGGATCGAGGCCTGGCTTGCCAGCCAGCATGCCGAGGCGGGGCTGGGGCACGAGGGGGTGGAAGGTCCGACGCCGCAGCCGATCATCCGCTTCCTGCGCGGCCTCGATGTGGATTACCGCGTCCGCCGCCTGCGCTTCGTGATCCGCCGGCTCAACCGGCTCTATCGCGCCGCCGGGGCGGAAATGGAGCTGCGTCCGGCAGAGATGGACGAGCTCAAGAGCACGCTCTATGAGCAGCTCGATCATCTCGGCCAGCGCTGCCTTGTCAGCTTCTATGGCGCCGAGACGGCGGAGGCGGCCGCCCGGCTCGCCGCGTCCGATCCGGGCGACATCGAGACGGTCGGCCAGGTGCTGGAGGATCTTGCGGGCCGCATGGGTCTTGCCGATCTCGACCGGCTTTGCGACGACGCCTTCTCGGTGATGGCTTACAGCTACCTGCCGCCGCCGCTGCGCCTGCCGCTTGTCGCCGCCTATATCGGTTTCGCCTTCTACGATCTGGTGACGCTGCCGGTGCTGCGCCGGCTCGCCAGCACGGAATACAACGAGATCCTGATCGACCGGATCAGCCCGTCGGACCCGCATTCGCTGCGCCCTGAGGGGGTGAAGCTCAAGGGCAACAACCTCAATGCCTTCGGCGCCTTCTTCAATCGGCGCTGGCGCGAGCACGACTATCTGTGGGGCCGGCTGTCCGCGGCCGACCGGCTGATGACCATGGCGACCCGCGCCGCCGCGCCGATCACCAGCGTCGACCCGCAGGCGCTTGCCGCCGTCCGGCGCGAGGTGTTCCTGGCGATCCTGCGCGAGGAGGATGGTCGGCTGCTGGCCGATCCCAAGCTGGTGCCGGACCTGCTGGCGGAGGTGGAGAAGGCGCTGAAGGAGGGAGAGACCATCGCAGCGGAGAATGTCAGCCCGCTGTCCGCGTCCGTGTGATCTCGACGCTGACGTGGCCGGCGGCGATCGGCAGCGGCGCGCCGGGTTTGTGCACCCGCACGCTGACCTCCCGGATCCGCTCGTCCGCCGCAAGCACGGCCTCGGCAATGGCGCCGGCCAGCCGCTCTATCAGCTTGAAGCGGGACCCGGTCACCACCTTCTCGATGGTGCGGGTCAGCGTCGCGTAGCAGACCGTCTCCTCGTAGCGGTCGCTGAGCGAGGGCGCGGTGAGATCGAGCCGGCAGGTCAGGTCGACGACGAAACGCTGGCCGAGCCGCGCCTCCTCCTCGTGCAGCCCGTGAAAGGCATAGAAGGCAAGGTCCTGGAGGTGGATGGCGTCCATGGCGGGCTCGCTGGTCTGAGGCGGCCCGAGCGGGCCACCGGGGAGTGTCGCCGGCATCGGTAGGCCAGCCGGCCGGCAAGCGCAATCGCCGAAACGGCGCGGCGCGGTACCGTTGCGTCGTGCCTGACGCGGCCGCGCGGCACGGGCGGTTCGATCAGGGGGCGGGAACCGTCACTGTCGGACCGAACCGCTCCTCGAAACAGCGCCGCAGGACGATGTCGACATCTTCGAGCGTCACAGGCAGGCCAAGATCGACGAGGCTCGTCACGCCGTGTTCGGTCACGCCGCAAGGCACGATGCCGGAGAAATGCTCCAGGTCCGGCTCGACATTGAGCGACAGGCCGTGAAAGCTCACCCACTTGCGCATGCGGATGCCGATGGCGGCGATCTTGTCCTCGCGGGTGGCGCCCTTGTCGGGGCGCCGCACCCATACGCCAACCCGGTCCTCGCGCCGTTCGCCGCGCACATGATGCTCCCACAAGGTGCCGATCACCCAGTCCTCCATGGCGGCGACGAAGGCGCGCACGTCCGGCCGGCGGCGCTTGAGGTCGAGCATAACATAGGCGACCCGCTGGCCCGGACCGTGATAGGTGAACTGGCCGCCGCGTCCGGTCTTGTGGACGGGGAAGCGGTCGGGGGCGATCAGGTCCTGTGCCTTGGCGCTGGTGCCGGCGGTGTAGAGGGCGGGGTGTTCCAGCAGCCAGACCCGCTCGGCCAGCGTGCCCTCGGCGATGCCGGCGACCCGTCGTTCCATCTCCTCCAGGGCAGCCTCATAGGCGATCGGAGCATCGCTGACCGCCCATTCGACGGGCGGCGAGCCGGCAGGGGACAGGAAGGAACCGGCGAGGTCCGCGCGCTCTGTCATTTTGCAAGTCCGTTAGGGGTTTGTTAACCAGACGCCGGCCAAGGTCTGCCTTGGGGTGGCTCGGTTCGGGCCCGTATAGAATGAAGCTGACGGGATTGCCAAGCGTCATCGGTCCGGTGGTCATATGGGTACGTTCGATAATATTTCCATCGAGATCTCCGTGGTTCTCGGCAAGGCCGAGATGCCGATCCACCAGTTGCTGCGCATGGGCCGCGGCGCGGTGATCGAGCTGATGTCGCGCGAGGAGGACGATGTCCAGATCCTCGCCAACAACATTCCCATCGCCCGCGGACAGGTCGTGCTGCAGGGCGAGCGGGTGGGCGTTTCCATTACCGAGGTCCTGATGCGCCCGCCCGAGGCGCGCCCTGCCAGGATGACCGGAGCGCTCTGATTTCTCTCGCCGGCGCCGACGTGTCTTTCCTTTGTGAATATCCCTTCGCAAAGCGCTTGCGCGGGAAAAACCTATTTGCTAGACGAGGGCTCCGCCGGGCCGATGGAGCGTGGCGGGAACGACAAGCGGTCGTGGCGGAATTGGTAGACGCGCAGCGTTGAGGTCGCTGTGGGGTAAAACCCGTGGAAGTTCGAGTCTTCTCGACCGCACCAAAAAAGAACCCGGCAATCTGCCGGGTTTTTTTGTGTCTATTTTTGTCCGGAAACGCATACGGACAGACAAGCCCTGCCTGATTTTTGCCGTCTGTGGCTGCGAATTCTGCTGTTGCGGCGCAGCGGCGCGGCGTTTCCCATGTTAGGACTGTCTGGCATGCCGTTCCTTCGGGAAAGGTGAGGAGTTTCATTCTGCCGGCGGCCAGGGCGCAGCACGCGGCAGGGCGAGAAGGGGGGCATTGACATGACCGAGAGCGACCATGTCGACAATCCCGAGACCGTCGAGATCCCTCCCGTGCGTGACGAGGACGGGCGCATCAATGCCGATTTCCTGGCGCTGATCGAAGCCGGTATCGCCGCCCAGGACGCCCCGGCGCTGATCGGCCTTGCCGGCGACCTGCACGAGGCGGATGTCGCCGACCTCATCGAATCGCTGCCGGCCGACCAGCGGGTGCCATTGGTGCGCCTGCTTGGCGACGAGTTCGACTATGCCACCTTGACCGAGCTGGACGAGGCCGTCCGCCTCGGCATCCTCGAGGAACTGCCCAACGACACGCTGGCGGAAGGCATCGGCGAGCTCGATTCGGACGATGCGGTCTACATCCTGGAAGACCTCGACGCCGAGGACCAGGCGGCGATCCTCGATCAGCTTCCCTATTCCGACCGCATTCAGTTGCAGCGCTCGCTCGATTATCCCGAGGAGTCTGCCGGCCGTCTGATGCAGACGGATTTCATTGCGGTGCCGGCGTTCTGGAGCGTCGGCCAGACCATCGATCACATGCGCGAGACGGAGGATCTGCCGGACACGTTCTACGAGATCTTCGTGGTCGACCCCGGGTTCCGCCTGATCGGCTCGGTACCGCTCGACAAGATCCTGCGCACCAAGCGCGAGACGAAGATCTCCGACATCATGACGGAGGAGCCGCAGACGTTCCGCGCCACCGACGACCGGGAGGAGGTGGCGCGTGCCTTTGAGCGCTACAACCTCGTCTCGGCGCCGGCTGTCGACGATGCCGGGCGGCTGGTCGGCATGCTGATGATCGACGACATCGTCGACGTCATCCAGGAAGAGGCCGAGGAGGATCTGCGCGGCCTCGCCGGTCTCGGCGACGAGGAGATCTCGGACACCGTCATCGTGACGTCGCGCTCGCGCCTGACCTGGCTGCTCGTCAACCTGTGCACGGCCGCCCTCGCGGCCTCGGTGATCTCGCTCTTCGAGGGACCGATCGAGGCGATGGTGGCGCTCGCCGTGCTGATGCCGATCGTCGCCTCGATGGGCGGCAATGCCGGCACCCAGGCGATGACCGTGGCGGTGCGCGCCATCGCCACCCGCGAGTTGACGGAACGCAACATGCTGCGGGTGCTGCGCCGCGAGGTGCTCGTCGCACTGCTCAACGGCATGACGCTCGCCGTTTTGCTGGGCTCCGGCGCGGCGTTCTGGTCGGGCAACAGCGGCCTCGGCCTCGTCATCGCCATGGCGATCATCATCAACATGTTTTTCGCCGGCCTGGCCGGGTTGCTGATTCCCGTGGTGCTGGAGAAGCTCGGGGTCGATCCGGCCATCGCCTCCAGCGTGTTCGTCACCACCGTGACCGACGTGGTCGGCTTCTTCGCCTTTCTCGGCATCGCCGCGCTCTGGTTCGGCTTGCCGCTTTGAGGCAAGGTGCGGCGGCATAAGACTGAAAGGGAATCGTCATGCCGACACCGCCGCCGCTTCAGGGCATTCTGGAAACCGCCGTCTATGTCGACGATCTCGAAAAGGCGCATGCCTTCTATGCCGGCGTCGTCGGTCTGGAGCGCATGCTGGAGACCGACCGGCTCTATGCCTATGACACCGGTCCCGGAGAGACGTTGCTGGTCTTCGCGCGCGGGCAGACCGCGGAGGATACGAAGACGGACGGCGGCGTCATCCCCGGCCATCACAGCGAGGGGCCGGGCCACTTCGCCTTCCGCATCGCCGCCGACCAGCTTGGTCCGTGGCGGTCGCATCTTGCCGCCTGCGGCGTTGCCCTTCGCAGCGAGGTGGTCTGGCCGGCGGGCGGCACCAGCCTTTATGTCGACGACCCGGACGGCAATGTGGTGGAGTTCGCCGCCCCGCCGCTCTGGGCGAATTTCATGGGGTAAGAATGTTTCACCTCTTTCTGGTGGCGCTGGGCGGCGGGCTGGGAGCCGCCGGCCGTCACCTCGTCAATCTCGCGGCACTCAGGACCTTCGGCCCCGGCTTTCCCGCCGGCACGCTGGCGGTCAATGTTCTCGGCTCGCTGGCGATGGGGCTGCTGGTGGGGTGGCTGGCAGCCCGGCCGGAAGGGAGCAGCAATGCGCTTCGTCTCTTCCTGGCGACCGGCGTTCTCGGCGGGTTCACCACCTTCTCCGCCTTTTCGCTCGACGCCGTCAGCCTGTGGGAGCGCGGCGAGGCGGCGACGGCGCTGCTGTATGGCGGGCTCTCCGTGGCGCTGTCGATCGCCGGCCTCGTCGCCGGCCTCTTCGCGATGAGGACGCTGATGGCCGGCTGACCCTGCCGCGCTCCTCGCTGTGGAGATGAGGGTCGCGGCAACATCCTGCAGCTTCCCGCGCCCGCTATCCGTTTTTCTCAGGAATGCGGGCGATCACCTTGATCTCGAAGTCGAAGCCGGCAAGCCAGGTGACGCCGACCGCCGTCCAGTTGGGATAGGGCGCCTTCGGGAAGATCTCGCTCTTCACCTCCATGATCGTTCCGAACTGGGTCTCCGGGTCCGTGTGGAACGTGGTCACGTCCACCAGGTCGGCGAAGCTGCAGCCGGCGGCGGCAAGCGTCGCCTCGAGATTGGCGAAGGCCCGGCGTACCTGCGCGGCGAAGTCAGACTCGGGCGAGCCGTCCTCGCGGCTTCCCACTTGTCCGGAGACGAAGAGCAGGTCACCAGAGCGGATCGCGGCGGAATAGCCGTGCTCTTCGTAAAGGGCATGGCGGTTTTCGGGGAAGACGGTTTCGGGTCTGGTCATGGTGGCAGCCTTTGTGCTGGCGCGTGAGGGGTCGCCCTTGCGGGGCTTACCGATGGGGGGAAATTTGATATACGCTTCGTATGTATAATCTCACATACGATACGTATGTCAATTCACATACGCCGCGTATCTGGATGGGGTGTGGGTGATGGCGGCAAGACGGCGTGCGGACACGATGGAGGAAAACCGCGCCAGGCTGATCGCGGCGGCGCGAAAGGCCTTTGCCGAAAAGGGGTTCGCGGCGGCCTCGATGGATGAGCTGACGGCGGAGGCGGGCCTGACGCGCGGCGCGCTCTATCACAATTTCGGCGACAAGAGGGGGCTTCTCGCGGCCGTCGTCGCCCAGGTAGATGGCGAGATGGCCGCCCGGGCCAAGGCGGTCGGGGCAGGGCGCGGCGACGCGTGGCAGGGTCTGCTCGCGGAAGGGGCCGCCTATATCGAGATGGCGCTGGAGCCGGAGGTGCAGCGCATCGTGCTCCTCGACGGGCCGGCCTTTCTCGGCGATCCCTCGCAATGGCCGAGCCAGAATGCCTGCCTGCAGGCCACACGCCAGGCGGTTGCCCGGCTCATCGAGGCCGGCATCATGAAACCGGTCGATGTGGATGCCGCCGCACGCCTGCTGAGCGGCGCGGCGCTCACTGCCGCGCTCTGGGTTGCGGCGAGCGAGGACCCGCGTGCGGCCCTGTCGCGGGCGGTCGAGGCGTTTCAGGCGATGGCCGAGGGGCTGCTGCGGGGCAGGGACGGGCGTTGAGAGCGGCGCGACCTCCATGCTTCGCTTGCCCTCGGACGGCGTCGGGATTAGGTAGGGCGCTTGAAAAGGGGCGGGGCGAGCGGCTGCGAACGCTGCGCGGCCCGTCCCGCAACGGGAAACGACATGTCCGGCATCGAACAGAAGACCGTCACCTCGGACGAGGCCGGCATGCGGCTCGACCGCTGGTTCAAGACCCACTATCCGGGCCTCGGCCACGGCCATCTGCAGAAGCTGCTGCGCACCGGCCAGGTGCGGGTCGACGGCAAGCGGGCGGAAACCTCCACCCGCGTCGGCACCGGCCAGGTGGTACGCATCCCGCCGCTCACCGTCGATGCCCATGTGGCGGCGAAGGACAGCGCCAACGCCAAGCCGAAGCCGCGCAAGCTGGTGGCCGGCGACCGCGAAGCGGTGGAGGCAATGATCCTCTACGAGGACCGCGAGGTGATGGTGCTGAACAAGCCGGCCGGCCTCGCCGTGCAGGGCGGTTCCGGCCTGACCCGTCATCTCGACGGCATGCTCGAGGCGTTCCGCGACGCAAAGGGCGAAAAGCCCCGTCTCGTCCACCGGCTCGACCGCGAGACCTCTGGCATCCTCCTGCTCGCCAAGACCCGCAAGGCGGCCTCGGAGATGGCCAAGTCCTTCCGCGCCCGCCAGACCCGCAAGATCTACTGGGCGCTGGTCGCCGGCGTGCCGAAGCCGCGCCAGGGCCGCGTCTCCACCTATCTGGCGCGTGACGAGGGCGAGGAGCGCATGCGCGTTGCCCGCCACGGCGAGGACGAGGCGCAGCATTCCGTCTCGCTCTATTCGGTGGTGGAAAATGCCGGGCCGAAGGTCTCCTGGGTGTCGCTGCGGCCGATCACCGGGCGCACGCATCAGCTCCGCGCCCACACCGCCCATATCCATCACCCGATCCTTGGTGATCCGAAATACTTCAACATCGAGAACTGGGAGTTTCCCGGCGGCATCCAGAACAAGCTGCATCTGCATGCCCGCCGCATCGTCATTCCGCACCCGTCCGGGCGCGGCACCATCGACGTCTCGGCGCCGCTGCCCCCGCATATGCAGCAGAGCTGGAACCTGCTCGGCTTCGATGCGGCGCAATACGACCCCGAGACCAACGATCCGGAGGAATAGGCCCTGTATCTGGTGATCTTCGATTGCGACGGCACGCTGGTCGACAGCCAGGAGACCATCCTGCATGGCCTTGCCGTCGGCTTCGAGGCCGTCGGCCTCGCGCCGCCCTCGCGCGAAGCGGGCCTGTCCATCGTCGGCCTGTCGCTGGAGGTGGCGTTCCGCCAGCTCGCCGAGCCGGGACACCATCACCTGGTGCCGGCGATGGCGGAGGCCTATCGCCAGTCCAAGGTGGCGCGCCGGCTCGCCGGGCTCGACCACGACCCGCTCTATCCCGGCGCGCGCGAGGCGCTCGACACGCTTTCGGCCCGCGACGACGTGCTGCTCGGCATCGCCACCGGCAAGGCCCTGCGCGGCGTCCGCCACATGCAGCAGAGCCACGGGCTGGAGGGGCGCTTCGTCACCATCCAGACGGCCGATACGGCACCCTCCAAGCCGCATCCGGGCATGATCCTGCAGGCGATGGCGGAGACCGGGGCGGAGCCTGCGCGCACGGTGATGATCGGCGATACCGGCTTCGACATGGAGATGGCGCGCGCTGCCGGCGTTGCCGGGCTCGGCGTCGGGTGGGGCTATCATCCGCGCGCCCGGCTGGCGGCGGCGGGTGCGGCGCGTATTCTCGACCGCTTCGACGAGCTCGTGCCGGCGCTGGGCGAGATGCTCGGCTGGGCCGGCACCGCGGAACAAAGGGAGCTTGCCTGATGCGCGACCTGCTGAGCGATATCGAGGCCGGCGGCACCACCGATCCGGTCGAGCGCGCCAGGACCCTGTCGCGGCGCGAATTGCCGAAGCGCTTCTACAAGGAGGTCGGCATCGTCCGGCAGGAGGACGGCCTGCATGCGGTTCAGCTCGACGGCCGAACGGTCAAGACGACGGGGCGCAATCTCCTTGCGCTTGCCGAGGAAGAGATCGCCCGCCGCATCGCCGCCGAATGGGCCGCGCAGGGCAAGGAGATCGACCCGGCCACCATGCCGCTGACCCGCATTGCCAATGCCGCGATCGATGCGGTGCCGGCCCGCGCCGGCGAGGTCGCCGACGATGTGACGGCCTATGCCGGCAACGACCTGCTGTTCTACCGGGCGGACAGCCCGCAAACGCTGATCGAGCGGCAGAACGCCGCCTGGGGGCCGGTGATCGGCTGGGCGGAAGCGCGGTTCGGCGGCCGTTTCGTGCTCGCCGAGGGCGTCATGCCGGTGCGCCAGGACGCGGCGCTGCTCGCCCGCATCCGGCAGGCGCTGTCGCCGCTTGCGCCCCTGCCGCTGGCGGCGCTGCATGTGGCGACGACCCTGAGCGGCTCGGCGCTGCTCGCGCTGGCGCTGATGGAGGGCGAGATGACGGCCGATGCAGCCTGGGGCGCCGCCTTCATCGATGAGGACTGGAACATCGAGCAATGGGGCGAGGACCAGGAAGCCGCCGCGCTCCGGGCCTCGCGCCGCCGCGATTTCAACGCAGCGGCGGTGGTTCTCGACGTCTGCGCCGGGCGCGCCGCCGGCTGACCGGCCGCGCGAATGCAGAAAATCGAAAGGCCCGCCGGAGCGATCCGGCGGGCCGTCTTGCATTTGGGCGCCGTGTCGGGCGACAGCCGCTCAGGTGAGCTGGGTGGTGATGGTCCACACGGTGCTGGCCGCGCCGTCGCTGGAGCCGGTCGTTGCCACCGCGGTGGCGACATAGTTCGCGGCTGTTACAGTGTCTTGCGAGGCGGCCGTGCAGGGGCAGGCGCCGAACTTGTTCGAGGCCGTGAAGGCGTAGTTCAGCGTCAGCGAGTAGCTGCCGTTGGCAGTGGTGATGGTCACGTAGCCCGAGCAGTTGCCGTTCGTTCCGCCGCTCGAATAGGCGGTGCCGCTGGCGCTGCTCTGGTTGGCGATGCTTGTGCCGTTGTCGAGGTCGTGCAGGTTGCCGACCACGCCGTCCGAGGCGGTGACGGTGAAGTCGGTGCCGGAGTTGTTCACGATCTTGACGAGGCTGGAATCGCAGCAGCTCATGTTTGCAATCCTTGCTTGAGAAGACGGGAGAGGGCCTGCAAGCTCCGCAAAGCTGCGGTCCGCTGGCAGTCGCTCACCCCATTCTGACCGGGATCTTGCGGATCATGACCTCCGAGGGAACCACAGGGGTGATGAGGTCGGAGATATTGTAGCTCTTGACGATGATCGGGTTCAGTCCGCTGACGATCGAGGCCAGCGGCTGATAGCTGGGCGAGAAGATCGTGATCACGTCCGTCATCTGCCAGCGCAGGACGACAAGGTCGTCGTCGCCGGAATTGGTCACCGTGTCGGACATGTAGGACGTGGTCTGCTCGTTGACCGTGACCTGCTGGAAGGTGGTGGATTCCGCATTCAGGCTTGCTGAAATGCCAGCCGAGATCGGTCCCCAGCCCGCATGGGCATCGACGCCGATGCTGGCGCCGACCGTGTCCTGCGTCGAGGAGGTGGTCTGGCGCCCCGCGACAATGGTGTAGCTGACGGTCCGGCTCTCGCCGACCGCCAGGCTATAGCTGTCGCCCTGCAGGTTCCAGAACTGCTCGCGGGTGATGTAGTTGGTGGTCGATCCGTCGGGCGAGATGGTGGAGATCGCGACCATCACCAGCGGCGAGTTGACCGGGACCAGGATATTGGAGGTCGGTTCGGGGATCGAGCCGATGTCGTTCGGCGCGGTCAGCACCGAATTGTCGACTGTGTAGCTCGTCTCGCTCGTGGTCAGGGCATAGGCGCTGATGAAGCTGCCGCTCATCGCCGAGGCGATCACCAGATAGTCGCCGTCCGTTCCCGTCACAGCCGCATTGGAGGCCGGCTCGATATGGCCCAGAAGCTGGCGCATCCCGGTGTTGGTTGAGTTGTAGATCGCGATTTTCACGGGCAGGTTGTTGTAGACCTGGATGGCCACGGCAGTGTCGGTCTCGGTCGCATAAATCTGACCATTCAATGCTTTAGCGTAAAGTTCTTTCATCGGAATATACCTTCTGTCGGAAAGACGCGGCAACCCTATCAAGGGTCAATATGCCTTTCAATACTAAAAATTGTAAATTTTGTCATTGCCATCTTTGGGGGTGTCTGCCTACGATAGGCCGTCTTGCGACCGGGGTTTCCCTACGGTTCGCCCAGCTATTTTCATTTCGTATTGTGGAGTGAGCGCGGGATGCCGAAACGCGGCGTAGATTTTCTTACCGTCGGGTTCTGGAACATCGAGAAGAAGAACCAGATCCACCCGAACGACAACGTCCCCTATCGCTACGAGATGAGCACCGCCGTGCAGTTCGTCGTGGACACGGTGGTGCAGTGGTACCAGACGTATCATGTCGACCTGATCGTCCTGGCGGAGGTCACGGACGGCAGCGGCATGGGAAACACCTTCGTCAACTATCTCGCCTCGCGCCTGAATGTCATTGGCCATCCCAAGCCGGCCTTTCAGGGCGATTTCCGCTGGTCGCCGACGAGGGCGGGCACGAAGAGCGTCTGCAATTTCGGCTTCCTCTGGAACGAGCGGCTGCCGGTTCTGCAGGGATTGGGCGAGAGGGTGGACTGGTATTGGGAGCCCGACCACGTCCGGCCGACCTTGATCCTGCCGACCGGTCTTGCAACGATCGGCGCCATCCACGCCAAGGCGGTCATTCGCGAGCAGGCGATGAAGGAGATCTACGAAGCGGCGCTGCACATCAACCGAAGCAAACGCCCGGCGCTGCTGATCGGCGACATGAACGTTCCGTTCGACAGCGTCCCCTGGGATGCGAAAGCCTATATGACCCAGGCCGGCTGGGGGCAGGTTCCGCCCAGGGTCGCGCCGACCCATGTGACTCGCGGCTTCGACGAGTTCGGCTATTTCGAGGGCAAGCGCGAGGCCGTGCTCGACTATGCCTGGCGGAATGGCGGTCTTGCCCAGTGCATCGCGGAGAACCCCCACCCCGGCTATAATCTGTGGGAGTACATCGATCACGCGCCGATCATGTATCATCTCGCCTCGACAGCGGAGGAGCTGCCGATCATCATCGACGTGGCAAGCCCATCCGCGCCCCAATCCGCCGTCCGAGTCCCCCGCCGCGCGCCCGTCCCGGCCTGAGGCTGCCTCCGGCTAGGACTTCGTCTTGTCGTCCTTCGCCAGCAATCCCTCCAGCACCATGTCGATATGGGCGGCGAGAAACCGCCGGGCCTCGATGGGCTCGAACCGGTCGAAGGTCATCTTCCAGACGATGGTCATCACCGCCGGTGCGACGATCACGATCGGCAGGTCGGTGAGCGCGCTGCGGCGGAACTCGCCGCGCTCCACGCCCCGGCGCACGAGGGCGGCGAGCACCTCCTGGCCGCGGCTAATGACGCGGCGGTGGTACTGCTCGGCAATCGTCGGAAAGCGTCCGCCTTCCGTGATGATGATGCGCATCAAGACGTGCAGCCCGTCCTCGAACAGCGCCTTGTAGATGCGGGGCAGGGCGGTGCGCACCAGGTCCTCCGACGAGCCGGGATAGGCCGCAACCAGCCCCGCCACGTCGTCGAAGAACGGCGTGATGCGCGAGGAGAGCGCCGCCTCGAACAGCTCCTCCTTGCTGGCGAAATAGCGGTAGATCGTGCCTTTCACGACGCCCGCGCGCCTTGCGACGTCCTCCAGCCGCGTCGCCGCGAAGCCGTTTTCGGCAAACTCCTGCAGCCCCGCATCGATGATCTCGCCAGGGCGCGCCTCCTTGCGCCGGCGCCGGGGCTTCGGTGTTTCCGCTGCGGAATCGCTCTGTGTCATCGTCCTTGCACTTCCTGTCGCGCGCTGTTAATGACTTTATGGTCATTAACAGGATCGTGTCATGTCCTCAATCCCGAACCCTGCCGCGGACGCCAAAGCGGGCGCCAGAGCCGAGCCTTCGCACCCCGCTCTATCTCGCGGCGAGGCGGCCCCGCTGCCGCTTGCGGTCGTGCGGCGCGAGTCGTCGCATCCCGGTTCGGGCCGCTCGCGACTATGGCCGATCCTCTCCCGGCTGCGTAGCCTTGCGCTCGGTCTCGTGCTGGTCGGCGGCGGCCTTGCCGCTGGCATTGTCCTGCAGGCGCGCGGGGTTCTGCCCTGGCAGGCCGCCGAAACGGGCGCTCCGGCGGCGCCTCTGCCTGCCGCAAGCGACGAGGAAACCGCCGCCGTCTTCGGCCTTGGCCGGCTGCTGCCGGACGGGTTCGTCGTCACCGTCGCGCCGCCCTTTGGAGCCGCCGATGCCCGCCTCGCGCGGCTGCTGGTCGCGGAAGGAGAGCGCGTCGAGGCGGGCCAGCCGCTGGCCGAGCTCGACAACCGGCCGCAGCTTCTGGCGGCGCTGGCCTCGGCGGAGGCGACGGTCCGCCTGCGCGAGGCCGAGCTTGCCCGGCAGCGGGTCTTTGTCGCTGCCAGCCGGACGGAATCGCGCGCCGCGCTGGAGCGGGCGGAGGTTGCCGCCGCCACGGCCCGGCGCGAGCTGGAGCGCTCCCGCGAACTGCTCGCCCGCGGCCATGTCACCCGCGCCACCCATGACGATGCGCTTGCCCGCTCGCAGGCGGCGGACCACGAGGTGGAAAGCGCGCGGGCGACGCTCGGCCGCTACCTCGCCGACACGCCGGACGCCCAGGCCGATATCGCGGTCGCCTTGCGCAATCTCGATGCCGCGCAGGCTTCCCTTGCCCTGGCGCAGGCCGATCTTGCGCGCTCCCTGGTGCCGGCGCCGGCCGGCGGCGTCGTGCTTGATATCCATGTGCGTCCCGGCGAGCGGCCGGGCGAGCGCGGCATTCTCGACATGGGCGACATCGACAAGATGATGGCGGAGATCGAGGTCTATCAGTCGCGCATCGGTGCCATCGAGACCGGCGCTCCCGTTGAGATCACTGGCGAGGCGTTCGAGGGGGCCATCTGGGGCAAGGTCGAGCGGATCGGCTGGGATGTCGGCCGGCAGACCGCGACCGGCGCGGATCCGGCCGCGCGCACCGATGCGCGCGTGATCAAGGTCTATGTCGCCATCGATCCGGCCGACATTGCCCGCGTGCGCCGCTTCACCAACCTGCAGGTCACCGCCCGGATCAAGACGGGAGAGGGGATGTGACGGGCCCGCTCACCCCCATGCTCACCGCGCTTCTCGGCCGGTTGCCCATCGGCTGGCTGCAGCTCGTGCACAACAAGGGGAGGCTGGCCGCTGCGGTCTCGGGCGTTGCCTTCGCCAATGTGCTGATCTTCATGCAACTCGGCTTTCTCGGCGCGCTGGTGGAGAGCATCCGCCTGCCCTACACGGCGCTGAACGGTGACATTCTCGTCTCCGCCTCCGATGCCAATACCCTGTTCGATGGCAGCCCGCTGCCGCGCAGCCGGCTCTATCAGGCGCTTGCCGTGGAGGGTGTCGCCTCCGCCACCGGCTTCTACTACGGCCGCATCGACTGGAAGCAGCCGGACGGCACCATCCGCGCCATGGACCTGTTCGGCGTCGATCCGACCGGCGCACCCTTCCGCGAGCCGGCCCTTGCCCGCCAGGTCGAGAGCCTGACGCTGCCCGACACCGCGCTGATCGACAGCCTGACCCGCAATGTGCCGGCTGGCCTGTTCGCGGCCGTGGAGGCGGGCGAGCCCTATCGCTTCGAGACGCGCGGGCGGGAGATCACGGTGACGGGCACGTTCGAGATCGGCGGCGGCTTTTCGGCAGACGGTTATCTCGTCGTCTCCGACCAGACCTTCCTGCGCCTGTTCCCCGCCCGCCTGCCGGGCGCGCCGAACTATGTGCTGGTGCGCTTTGCGCCGGGCGCCGAGCCGGCGGCCGTGCTGGCGCGCCTGCGCGCCGCGCTGCCGGCCTCCGACAGCGCGGTGTGGACGCTGGGCGAGGCGGCGGCCCGCGACCAGCGCTTTCAGACGACGCAAAAGCCCGTCGGCGTCGTCTTCGGCTTCGGCGTCGTCATCGGGGTGCTTGTCGGCGTCATCATCGTCTATCAGGTGCTGTCCACCGACGTTGCCGACCACATCCGCGAATACGCCACCTTCAAGGCGATGGGTTATCCGCAGCGCTTTTTCCTCGGCATCGTCTTCGAGGAGGCTTTCATCCTCGCCCTGTTCGGCTTCGTGCCCGGCGTTCTCGTGGCGCTCGGCCTTTATGCGGCGGTGGCCGCCGGCACCGGCCTGCCGATCTTCATGCCGGCGGAGCGGCCGCTCCTCGTCTTCCTCGGCACGCTCGCCATGTGCGCGCTGTCGGGGGCCATCGCAACGCGGCGGCTGGCGCGGGCCAATCCGGCGGAGCTGTTCTGACCATGGCCGGCGATCTCATCTCCGCATCCGCGGCCATCGTCGTGCGCGGGCTCAGTCACTGGTTCGGCAGCGGCGAGGCGCGCAAGCAGGTGCTGTTCGACGTCGATCTCGAGGTTCGGCGCGGCGAACTGGTGGTGCTGATGGGCGCGTCCGGTTCCGGCAAGACGACGCTGCTCACCCTGATCGGTTGCCTGCGGCAGGTCGAGGCGGGCTCGGTGGACTTGCTCGGCCGCGAGCTCAAGGGCGCCAGCGAGGCGGAGCTCGTCGCGTGCCGGCGGCAGCTCGGCTTCATCTTCCAGGCGCACAATCTGCACGAAAGCCTCACCGCGCTGCAGAACGTCCATATGGGGCTTGCCGTGCACGGGGATCGTGTCGTCGGCGACGGGCGAGCGGCCGCGCGCCACGTGCTCGATCTCGTCGGCCTGTCGGAGCGGGTGGACTATCTGCCGGGCAACTTGTCGGGCGGACAGAAGCAGCGCGTTGCCGTCGCCCGGGCGCTGGTCGGCAATCCGCCGGTGGTGCTGGCCGACGAGCCGACCGCCGCGCTCGACAGGGAAAGCGGGATGGCGGTGGTGGAGATGCTGCGCCGGCTTGGCCGCGAACGCGGCACGACGACGCTGATGGTCACCCATGACAACCGCATCCTCGAGCTGGCCGACCGCATCGTGCGGATGGAGGACGGCCGCATCGTCGAGGGCTGAGACGCGCCGCCTCAGATCTCGAAGTCGGGAATTTCGGCGACTGCGTCGCGCAGCTTTTCCGACCACATGCGGGAGAGGTCCGCGAAATAGGGGTCGTTTTCGCGGATGCGGGTCTGGCGATGGGCGGAGAAACTGTCGGTGTTGTAGAGCAGCATGTCGATCGGCATGCCGACCGACAGGTTGGAACGCAGGGTCGAGTTGAACGACAGCAGCACCAGCTTCGCCGCCTGGCCGAGGCGCATGTCCGCCCGGGTCACCCGGTCGAGGATCGGCTTGCCGTATTTGTGCTCGCCGATCTGCAGGAACGGCGTGTCGGCGGAGGCCTCGATGAAATTGCCGGCGGAATAGATCTGGAAGAGGCGCGGCGCCTCGCCCTTGATCTGGCCGCCGAGCAGGAAGGTGACGCTGAAGCTCTCGGAATTGGCGGCCAGCGCCTCGCCGTCGATGGCGCGCACGTCGCGCACCGCGCTGCCGACCAGCCGCGCCGCCTGGAACATGGTGTCGACCGAATGCAGGGTCGGCCGGCCGGGCTCCTCGCTCTTCAGCCGCTCGCTCAAGAGGCTCACCACCGACTGGGTGACGGCGAGGTTGCCGGCGGCCAGCATGCAGATCACCCGGTCGTCGGGCTTTTCCCACACATGCAGCTTCTTGAAGGTTGCGACATTGTCGAGCCCGGCATTGGTGCGCGTATCGGCGGCCATCACCAGGCCGCGATCGAGCTTCAGACCGACACAATAGGTCATGACCAGACAGTCTCCGAAAACGGGGAGGGCTTGCGCCCGGCCGGAAGGATCCGGCGACGATTCGCACGGGGCACCGGACCCGGCTGATTTGACAGGTTCGCGGCCGTCCGGGCAACGGCGCTATTGCTGAGATTGCTGCGATTCCTGTGAAACCGCCACTTCCACATCCATGTTCTCGTCGGACCCGCCGATGCGAATGCCGCGGATCGGCGCGGCGGAGCGCGAGTCGAGGCCGCAGGTGAGGCGGATGTAGCGGTCCGTCGGGCACATGCCGTTCGACACGTCGAAGCCGACCCAGCCGAGCGTCGGCAGCAGCACCTCGGCCCAGGCATGGTGCGCCTCGGACTCCTGCCCGCCGTCCATCAGCATGTAGCCGGAAACATAGCGGGCCGGCACGCCGATGGCGCGGGCGGCGGCGATGAAGATATGCGCATGGTCCTGGCACACGCCTTCGCCGGCGTTAAGCGCGTCGACGGCCGAGGTATGCACCTCGGTGACGCCGGTGCGATAGGCGACCTTGTCGCGGATCGCCTGCATCAGGTCGTGGAAGCCGGCAACGGATTGCGCCCCGTCGCGCTCGGCGACCGCCGCCAGCCGGCGGATCGCCGGATTGGCGCGGGTCAGCGGCGTGAAGCGGAGGAAGACGCTGTCCGGCGTCGGGCTCCTCGGGTGGCCGATCACGCCGGCCCGGTCCTCCGTCTCGACGACCCCCTCGACCGCGATGGTCAGTTCCGTCATGGCCTCGCGGTGGCTGATGACGTCGACCGGATTGCCGAAGGCGTCGATATAGCGGGCCGCGCCCTCGTAGCCCGGCACGTCGATCCTCCAGGACAGCACCTTCTGCCCCGCCAGCGTCGGCGGGGTCAGGCGCAGTTGTTGCACGGTATGGGCCAGCGGTCGGTCGTACCGGTAGCGGGTTACATGTTTGACGGTGAGGCGCATGGCTCTCCGGCTTCCTCGTCTGCGTCCGGCTTCGCGCTCGGCCGCCGGCGTCTTGTCGTTCGGGCCGCTCGGGCTTCAGGCAAAGTGATAGTCCGCGGCGAGCTGCGCGCCCAGCCCGTTGTTTCTGGCAATCATGTCTCCCAGAAACTCGTGCAGGCCCCCTTGGAAGATCTGCCGCATCGTCCCCTGGTCGAGGATCTGGTGGGTGCGCTGCGCCATGTCGTAGCTCATCGGCCGCTCGCCATAGCGGGTGGTGAGTTCGTTCATGCTCTCGGCGATCCAGTCGTAGCAATAGGCCAGCGAGCGCGGCATCTCCTTCCGCAGGATCAGGAACTCGGCGATGTTGAAGGGGCGGATCTGCGCGTCGCGATAGGCGTGGCGGTAGCTGCGATGGGCCGAGACCGAGCGCAGGATCGTCGACCATTGATAGCGGTCGAGGTCGCCGCCGACCACCTCGTTGTCCGGCAGCAGGATCCAGTATTTCACGTCGAGAATGCGCGAGGTGTTGTCGGCCCGCTCGATGAAGCAGCCGAATTGCGAGAAGTGGTAGCCCTCGTCGCGCATCAAGGTGCCGAGCATGGCGCCGCGAAACAGCATCGAGCGCTGCTTGATCCAGGTCAGGAAGCCCGGCAGCTTGTCGTCGGTCATGTGCTGCGGGCGCACTTCCATGAACTCGATATAGGTCGTGTTCAGGCTCTCCCACATCTCGCCGGTGATGGCGGTGCGCACCGAGCGGGCGTTGTTGCGCGCCGCCTCGATGCAGGAGCGCACGGAGGAGGGATTGTCCGCGTCGAACAGCATGTGCGAGACCACGGTGCGCTTGGTCGGCTCCTCATGCTTCTTGAAGAAGCCCTGGTCGCAGCCGGCGCTGACCAGGGTCGAGCGCCAGTCGTCGGCGGCGTCCTGGCCGAGGCGCGGCGTCATGGCGATGCGGTATCCCACCTCCAGCAGGCGGGCCATGTTCTCCGCCCGCTCGTTGTAGCGCGAGGTCCAGAACAGAGATGCGGCGGTACGGCCGAGCATGGTTCGTCAGTCCTCCAGAACCCAGGTGTCCTTGGTGCCGCCGCCCTGGCTGGAATTCACCACCAGCGAGCCTTTCTTCAGCGCCACGCGGGTCAGGCCGCCGGGGGTGATGCGCACCTTGTCTCCGACCAGAACATAGGGCCGGAGGTCGACATGGCGGGGCGCCAGCCCCGACTGCACATGGGTCGGGCAAGCCGACAGCGCCAGGGTCGGCTGGGCGATGTAGTTGGCGGGATTGGCCTTCAGCCGCTTGGCGAACTCGGCGATCTCGCGCTTGGAGGCGGTCGGGCCGATCAGCATGCCGTAGCCGCCCGAGCCGTGCACCTCCTTCACCACCAGTTCCGGCAGGCGGTCGAGCACATAGGCAAGGTCGTCCGGCTTGGCGCAGTTCCAGGTCGGCACGTTCTTCAGGATCGGCTTCTGGCCGGTATAGAACTCGATGATGTCCGGCACATAGGCATAGATCGCCTTGTCGTCGGCAATGCCGGTGCCCGGCGCATTGCAGATCGTCACGTTGCCGGCCCGGTAGGCGTCGAACAGGCCCGGCACGCCGAGCATGCTGTCGGGGCGGAAGGTCAGCGGATCGAGGAAGGCGTCGTCGATGCGCCGGTAGATCACGTCGACCCGCTGCGGCGACTGCGTCGTGCGCATCCACACCTTGCCGTCCTCGACATAGAGGTCGCGCGCCTCGCACAGCTCCACGCCCATCGTGTCGGCGAGGAAGGCATGCTCGAAATAGGCGGAGTTGTAGATGCCCGGCGTCAGGATGCAGACGGTCGGATCGCCGTCGCAGTTCTCCGGCGCGACGCTCTCAAGCGTCTCGCGCAGCATGTCCGGATAGTGCTCGATCGGCGCCACCCGGTTCTGCTGGAACAGCTCGGGGAACATCCGCATCATCGTCTCGCGGTTCTCCAGCATGTAGGAGACGCCGGACGGGGTGCGGGTGTTGTCCTCCAGCACGTAGAAATCGTCCTCGCCGACGCGCACGAGGTCGGTGCCTATAATATGGGCATAGACCCGGCGCGCCGGGGCGAAGCCGATCATCTCCGGCAGGAACGCCTCGTTCTGCAGGATCAGCTCCGCCGGCACGCGGCCGGCCCGGACGATCTCCTGGCGGTGGTAGATGTCATGCAGGAAGGCGTTGAGCGCGCGCACCCGCTGGTCGATGCCGGCCGACAGGCGCCGCCACTCGGACGCCGACAGCACGCGCGGGACGATGTCGAAGGGGATCAGCCGTTCGGTGGCCTCGGAGGTGCCGTAGACGGCGAAGGTGATGCCAAGGCGGCGGAAAATCGTCTCCGCTTCGCGCGATTTCTTGCGCATCTCCGCCGGGGACAGGGTGTCGAACCATTCGGCGAGCCGCCTGTAGGGCGCGCGGGGCTTGCCGTCGGCGGTCAGCATCTCGTTGAAAATGGTGCTCTCCCCCATGCGTGTCTCTACCCCCTCGCACTCGGCCCCGTCTTGTTGTTTTGCCGCGCGGGCCGCTTCGGCGATCCGCCGGCAGAACCCATGTTCGCAAACCGGGGAGGCGCCTTCCAAGTCCGAAATTGCGCCAACCAAATACCCGTTCTGCATTTCCCGCAGGCAGGCCGGCGGGATAGGACCCTGCGGCAACAAGCTTAACCTGCTGGCGGGGGACGTCAAACCGGGAGACGGCGGCGACGCAAAACGGCGCATCCCGGCTGTGGAATGCGTCGTCCTGCCGGGCTCCGAGGCCTTTCGGATCACACCACTTCGCCGAACTCCATGCTCTCGGCCTCGATCAGGGCCAGGAAGGCCTCGCAATCGGCAGTGCCCGTCCAGCTCTCGCAGATGGCGATGGCCCGTGTCCGGCTGTCGGCGGCGGCAAGATCCAGGAAGACGCCATGGTCGAGCCGCAGGAGCCGCTGGCCGCGCCAGCCGGGCTGGCGGGAGAGATGGCGCTCCACCATCTGGGCATGGGCGGCGCGCATCTGCGCTTCCGTCACGCCCGGCTTCAGGCGGAAGCGGCCGATCTCCAGTCCGTCCCCGGCGAGGAGGCCGACCGGGGCTGGCTGGTTCGCCGCATAGTGGCCCATGCTGGCAACGCCGCTGATCGTGGCGCGGAAGCCGGCAAACTCAGCCGCTTCGCCGACCTCGCGCGCGGCCGAGAGCGCTGCGTCCTCGCTTTTCCAGGCGACGAGGTCGACACGCCGGGCCGCATCGCCGGTTCCCGTGAGCTGCGTCCAGGCGAGGAAGCCTGGCAGCGCTCTCGCCTTGTCGAGTGCGAGCCTGCGTTCATGGTCGGCGCGGGCCGGATCTTCAATCTCGTAGGCGACGACTTCGAGACAATATCCCTGCATGGAATGCTCCTGTGCTGCGTGATGCAGTGCGGGAGATACGCCGTCGCTCCTGACACCTTCTGTCAGGGGCCTGCGCTACGGATGGCGCCATGAAGGTCTTTCGTCTGTTTGCCCTGCTCGACCGCCTGCGGGAGGCGAGTGCGCCGGTCTCCGCCGAGGCGCTCGCCCATGCGCTCGAGGTCTCGCCGCGCACGATCTATCGCGACATGGCCACGCTTCAGGCGATGGGTGCGCCGGTGCGCGGCGAGGCCGGGCTCGGCTACCAGATGGAGCGCGGCTATTTTCTGCCGCCCCTGCGCTTCGACGCGGAGGAGATGGAGGCGATTGCGCTCGGCCTGCGGCTGGTGAGGGCGCGGGGCGATGCGCCTTTGCGCGCCGCGGCGGCGCGGGTTTCCGGCAAGATCGGCGCGGCATCGGGGGAGGGGGCCGGCAAGGTCACCGACCGCTTGCCGCTGCGCGCGGTAACGCGGGAGCACCCGCAGGCCGGTGTCGTCGATCGCTGGCTGCCGGAGCTGCGCCGGGTGATCCGCGACCGGCGGATCGTGACGCTCGGCTATGTCGACCTCAGCCGGCGGCAGACCCGCAGGCGTGTCCGCCCGCTCGGCCTCACCGTGTTCGACGAGGTATGGCTGCTGACCGGCTGGTGCGAGGTGCGGGAGGACTTCCGCAACTTTCGTGTCGACCGCATCGCCACCATCGAGGACACCGGCGAGCGCGCGCCGAACGAGCGCGGCCGGCGTTTCGAGGACTATCTCGCCACGCTGTGATCAGCGCCAGCTCCCCCAGGGCGAGAACAGCGGCGTCTCGCAGAGATAGCCGACGATGCAGCTATTGCTGTCGCGGGTGCGCACCTGGGCCGGACGCACCGTCTCCCAATGGTCGCACCAGCGCGGGCCGGCGACGAAGCGGTCATAGGTGTGGGGGCCGGTGGTCATCACCACCGCGCCGCGCCGGGCGACCAGGTTCTGCGCCTGGGCGCAGGTCATCTGCCGCAGGTCCGGGCGCTGGGCGAAGGCGGGCGGCGCGGCGAGCGTCAACAGCAGGAGGGCGGAAAGGGCTGCCGCGGTGAGGCGTCGTGCCGTCCTGCCGGTTCCGGTGGTCTTCAAGCGATCGCACTCCATGGCCGGTCTCCCTGGTCCGATGCCCCGCCCGTCGCGGAGCGTGTCAGGCCCGCACTGTCGTCCGCCATCGCGGCAAGGCGATGGCGGGCGTAATCATACACCGGCTTCAGGCCTCGTCCCAGTCGGGTGCCCAGTCCGGGTCGATGCCGCGCCCCTCCGGGCTGCCGAGCGCTGAGATCGCCGCCATCTCAGCCGCGTCGAGCTCGAAGTCGAAGACGGCGGCGTTTTCGGCGAGCCGTGCCGGCGTGCCGGTCTTCGGTATGGCGATGACATCGCCCTGCTGCAGCAGCCAGCGCAGCGTCACCTGCACCTCGCTCTTGCCGTACCGCTTGCCGATGTCGCGGATCGTCTCGTTGCCGATCACCCGGCCCTTGGCGATCGGCGAGTAGGCGATCAGCGCCATGCCGGCGGCCTCCAGCTCCGCGCGCAGGCGGGTCTGCGTCAGGAAGGGATGATACTCCACCTGGTTGGCGACGAGCTGTCCCTTGGCGAGGTCCTGCGCCTCGCGCAGCATCGCGGCGGTGAAGTTGGAGACGCCGATGGCCCGCGTCCAGCCGCGCTGGCGCAGCTCCAGCAGCGCCTCGATCTGCTCGTTCAGCGGCACGCGCGGGTTCGGCCAGTGGATCAGGAACAGGTCGACATGCTCCAGCCCCAGCCGGTCGAGACTGTCCTCGCAGGAGCGCAGGATCTTCTCCGGGTCGAGGCTGTCATGCCAGACCTTGGTGGTCACATGGTAGCCGTCGCGGGCGCGACCGGAGGCGCGCAGGCCCGCGCCCACCGCCTTCTCGTTGGCATACATCGCCGCCGTGTCGACATGGTCCCAGCCGCTTTCCAGCGCGGCGCGGACGATGTCGCGGCAGGGTTCGTCCTTCAGCGGCCAGGTCCCGAGCCCGAGCGCGGGAATGTCGATGCCGCCGACGGTGAGTTGCTTCATGGCACTGCTCCTGTCCGGAGGTCGCGAACGGCGGGGGGGGGGCTGTTGCGCGAACCGGCAAACGAAACGGCCCGGCAGGCGGCCGGCACCCCTTGCGAGAGGGGCGGGCGCCGGCCGGGCCGGAGTTTGGGCCGGCGCCACCTCTCTTCTCAAGGGGGCGCCGGCGGGTCGTCAGTCGAGGTCGTTGACCGAGGCCGCGACCTTGCCGACCAGGCCGTAGCCGATCGCCTCTTCCGGGCCCATCCAGTAGTCGCGGTCGGTGTCCTTCTCGATCCGCTCCATCGGCTGGCCGGTGGCGGCGGCGAAGAGCTTGTTCAGGCGGTCGCGCATCTTGAGGATCTCGCGCGCCTGGATCTCGATATCGGAGGCCTGGCCGCCGGCGCCGCCGGACGGTTGGTGCAGCAGGAAGCGGGTGTTCGGGGTGCAGTAGCGGCGCTCCTTGGGCACCGAGATGTAGATCAGCGCGCCGGCGCTCGCGACCCAGCCCATGCCGAGGATGCGGACTTCCGGGCCGATGAACTTGATCGTGTCGTGGATCATGTCGCCCGACTCGACGTGGCCGCCGGGCGACGACACGATCACGGTGATCGGATCGTTGGAGACCTGCGCCATCGCCAGCAGCCGGGCGCAGACGTCGCGCGCCAGTTCCTGGTTGATCGGGCCGGTGATCAGCACCGTGCGCGCGTCGAACAGATGCTTGTCGACCTGGATGGACGGTGGCGTCTTGGTCTTCTCGTCGCCGTCCTCGTCGTCGAGGCGGCTCGGCACATCGTTCGGCTTGATGGTCATGTGCAAGATCAGCTCCTTCATGAAGACGGAATCAGGCCCGCCGGGCCCGGTTTCGTTCCCCATACTTAGGCGATGGATGTCCGCGCGGCAAAGGGGTTCTCGCAAGAAGGTTGCCGCGACTGCCGCAGGCGACAGCCACGGCGATTTCCCGGCGGCGGGACATCGGCTAAAATGCGAGTCGGGTGCCGCCCGCGCCTCCCCCCTCCGCTTCGGGAAAGCATGTGCCATGCCGGGCTTTTCGCATCACCGGACCCACCCGTTCGGGCGCCGCATGAGGAGGGATTGCGCTCATCGCCCGCAGACGGAGACATCCGGCATGCAGCTTTCCGCACCCCTTTACCGCCTCAAGCGCGAGGCGCGTCTGCTCTCCCGCGAGGCGGGCATTCCCCTTGCCGCCGCGCTCGACCGCATCGCCGCCCGCGAGGGCCATGCCCGCTGGAGCCTGTTGGCGCGGCGCGCCGCCGAGCGCTCGCCCGCCGCGCTGATCTATCCCCGCCTTCGCCCCGGCGAGATGATCCTCGTTGCCGCCCGCCCCGGTCAGGGCAAGACGCTGCTGGCGCTTGAACTCAGCCTCGAGGCGATGAAGGCCGGCAACCGCGCCGCCGTCTTCACGCTGGAATATGTCGAGCGCGAGGTGGAGGCACGGCTCGAGCGGCTCGGCGCGCGGGGGCCGCTCAAGGATCTCCTGGCGCTCGACTGCTCCGACGGGATCTGCGCGGCCCGCATCATGGAGCGGCTGCAGGGCTGCGCCCCCGGCACGCTCGCGGTTATCGACTATCTGCAGATCCTCGACCAGCGGCGCGACACGCCGAACCTCGGAACGCAGGTCGCGCAGCTTGCCGCCTTCGCCCGGAACTCCGGCGCGGTGCTGGTCTTCGTCTCGCAGGTCGACCGCAGCTACGACCCGGCCGTGAAACCCTTGCCGGACCTTGCCGACCTGCGGCTGCCCAACCCGGTCGACCTCTCCCTGTTCGGCAAGGCCGTGTTCCTGCATTCGGGCGAATTGCGCGTCGCGGATCTCGGCTAGGGGCGGGCTTTCCTCCCGCCGGCAAGCGCGTCGTTGCAGGCGCCGTTCCTTGTTCTGACCTTCCCTAGCGTCCCGGACGGCGCGCCAGCGCCGAGCCGGGATCGGAGAGCCCAAAGCCTCTCCGCAACGCCCCGGAGCCACACAACCGTCGTGCCTCCCCGGTTCCGGCTCGCGGCTTCGCCTTGGCCGGAATGACGAGGAGAGAGGTTGGGGTGAAGAGCACAGCAGAGAATGGGGCCGGCGCCCTTCCACCCCACGCGGGCTGAAGGCGCCAATGGTTCCCGGATCTTCGGCCTTCGGCCTCGTCCGGGACGACGCCTTGAGAAAGTGGCGCGGCCTGGCGTCCCCCTCGGAAGGTCACCCCGGCCGCAGGCGAAGCCGGAGAGCCGGGGGCTATTGGTTGCCAGAGCGGCGGAATGGGCGCTCCGCCTTGGCGTTTCGCCTTCTGGATGCAGGCCTCTCCCCGCGTCGTCCCGGATGCGGCCCTCTCCCTGCGTCCTCCCGGGCAAGGCGCGGCCGCGACCCGGGATCGGGGAGCCGATGGCCTATGGGGCGTGCGCCCGAAAGACGCTGCCCCCCGTCACGCCACGTTGCGGCGGCGGCCGGCGATCAGGTCGAGCACCGAGCGGGCGGCGTCGAGCACGTTGGAGCCGGGGCCGAAGATCGCCGAGACGCCCGCATCCTTCAGGAACTGGTAGTCCTGGCGCGGGATCACCCCGCCGACGACGACGATGATGTCGGAGGCGCCGCGCGCCTTCAGCGCCTCGACAAGCTGCGGGGCCAGCGTCTTGTGGCCGGCGGCGAGCGAGGACATGCCGACCACATGCACCTTGTTCCTCACCGCCAGATCGGCCGCCTCTTCCGGCGTCTGGAACAGCGGGCCGGCGATCACGTCGAAGCCGATGTCGCCGAAGGCCGAGGCGATCACCTTGGCGCCGCGGTCGTGGCCGTCCTGGCCGAGCTTGGCGACGAGCACGCGCGGCGTCTCGCCCAGCGAGGCGGCAAAGTCCGAGAGCCGCTGCACCAATGTTTCGTATTCCGGCTCGCCCTCATAGGCCGGGCCGTAGACCTGGCGCACCACCTTGGGCTCCGCCGCGTGGTCGCCGAAGGCCTCGCGCAGCGCATCGGAAATCTCGCCGAGCGTCGCACGGGCGCGGGCCGCTTCCACCGCCGCTTCCAGGATGTTGCCCTCGCCGGTGCGGGCGACCTCGCGTAGCGCGTCGAGGGTCTCCTGCGCGCGCTGGGGATCGCGCTGGCGCCGGGTGCGCTCGATGCGGGCGATCTGCGATTCCCGCACCGCCTTGTTGTCGATGTCGAGGATCTCGATCTCGTCTTCGTTCTCCAGGCGGAACTTGTTGACGCCGACGATCACCTCGTCGCCGCGGTCGACGGCGGCCTGGCGACGGGTCGCGGCCTCCTCGATCATCCGCTTCGGCAGGCCCTTGTCGACGGCCGCCGTCATGCCGCCCTCGGCCTCGATGCGTTCGATGATCTCCCAGGCGCGGGTGGCGAGCTCATGGGTCAGGCTCTCCACGTAATAGGAGCCGGCGAGCGGGTCGACGACCTTGGTGACGCCCGTCTCGTGCTGCAGGATGAGCTGGGTGTTGCGGGCGATGCGCGCGGAAAACTCCGTCGGCAGGGCGATGGCCTCGTCGAAGGAGTTGGTGTGCAGCGACTGGGTGCCGCCCAGCGCCGCCGACATCGCCTCGAAGGCGGTGCGCACGATGTTGTTGTAGGGGTCCTGCTCGGCCAGCGACACGCCGGAGGTCTGGCAATGGGTGCGCAGCATCAGGGAGGAGGCCTTCTTCGGCTGGAACTCCTTCATGATGCGGGTCCACAGCAGGCGCGCGGCGCGCAGCTTCGCCGCTTCCATGAAGAAGTTCATGCCGATGGCGAAGAAGAACGACAGGCGCCCGGCGAAGGCGTCGACATCGAGCCCCTTCTTCAGCGCGGCGCGGACATATTCGCGCCCGTCCGCCAGGGTGAAGGCCAGCTCCTGCACCAGGGTCGCCCCGGCTTCCTGCATGTGATAGCCGGAAATGGAGATGGAGTTGAACTTCGGCATCTCCTTCGCCGTGTACTCGATGATGTCGGCGATGATCCGCATCGAGGGCTCGGGCGGGTAGATATAGGTGTTGCGGACCATGAACTCCTTGAGGATGTCGTTCTGGATCGTGCCGGAGAGCTTCGCCCGCGGCACGCCCTGTTCCTCGCCCGCGACGATGAAATTGGCGAGGATCGGGATCACCGCGCCGTTCATGGTCATGGAGACGGAGATCTGCTCCAGCGGGATGCCGTCGAACAGGATCTTCATGTCCTCGACGCTGTCGATGGCGACGCCCGCCTTGCCGACATCGCCGACGACGCGCGGATGGTCGCTGTCATAGCCGCGATGGGTGGCAAGGTCGAAGGCGACCGAGACGCCCTGCTGCCCGGCGGCCAGTGCCTTGCGGTAGAAGGCGTTGGATTCCTCGGCGGTGGAGAAGCCCGCATATTGCCGGATCGTCCAGGGACGGCCGGCATACATGGTCGCGCGGGGCCCGCGCAGGAAGGGCTCGAAGCCGGGCAGGGTGCCCAGGTGCCCGATCCCGTCCAGGTCCTCTTCGGTGTAGAGCGGCTTGACCGGGATGCCTTCCGGCGTCTGCCAGACGAGGTCCTGCGGATCGCTGTCCTTGAGCTCCTTCGAGGCCAGGTCCATCCAGTCGCGAACGGTCTTCTTCTCGGTCATGACCCGCTCCTATTCGAATTCCATGATGATCTCGTCGACGGCGAGGCTGTCGCCCGGCTTCGCCTTGATCGTCTTGACCACGCCCTTGCGCTCGGCCTTCAGCACGTTCTCCATCTTCATCGCCTCGACGGTGGCGAGCGTCTGGCCGGCCTCGATGGTCTGCCCTTCCTCCACCACGATGGAGACCACCAGGCCCGGCATCGGGCACAGCAGCATCTTCGAGGTGTCGGCCGGGACCTTCTCCGGCATCAGCCGCGCGGCCATCGCCTGGCGCGGGGTGAGGCAGGACAGCACCACCTCGGCGCCGCGCCGGCGCAGGCGGAAGCCTTGCAGCGTCGGGTCGACCTTCACCGCCAGCGGCCGGCCGTCGATGCGCGCCTCGACGAGCGGCGTGCCGGGCTTCCAGTCACTGAGCGCCACCTTGCGCGGGGCCGACAGCTTGGTGCCGTCCGCGTCCTCGCGCGCGGCGACCGTGTAGCTGCCGTCGCCGTTTTCGGTGATCGCGACCGGAAACTCCTCGCGCTCCACCACGATGGTCCAGTTCGGCCCGATCACCCGGCGGTGATTGTCCATGGCGCCGCTGATCTGCGTTGCCCGCGTCTCGCACACATGGTTGCAGGCCGCGGCGACCGCGACAAGGTCCTCAAGCGCATCGGCCGCCGGCGTCACGCCGGCAAAGCCTTCGGGATATTCCTCGGCGATGAAGGCGGTGGTGATGGCGCCGGTGCGGAAGCGCGGATGATCCATCACGGCGGAGAGGAAGGGCAGGTTGTGGCCGATGCCCTCCACCTCGAACCGGTCGAGCGCGTCGGCCATGGCGTCGATGGCGTCGATGCGCTCGGGCGCCCAGGTGCACAGCTTGGCGATCATCGGGTCGTAGAACATCGAGATCTCGCCGCCTTCGAAGACGCCGGTATCGTTGCGCACGATGGTGCCGTCCTCGCGCGTGCCTTCCTGCGGCGGGCGGTAGCGGGTCAGCCGGCCGATCGAGGGCAGGAAGTTGCGATAGGGGTCCTCGGCATAGAGCCGGCTTTCCATCGCCCAGCCGTTCAGCTTGACGTCGGCCTGCGTGATCGACAGCTTCTCGCCGGCGGCGACGCGGATCATCTGTTCCACCAGATCGATGCCGGTGATCAGCTCGGTCACCGGATGCTCCACCTGCAGGCGGGTGTTCATCTCCAGGAAGTAGAAGTTGCGGTTGCCGTCGACGATGAACTCGACCGTGCCGGCCGAGGCGTAGTTCACGGCCCTGGCCAGCGCCACCGCCTGCTCGCCCATGGCCTTGCGGGTCGCCGCGTCGAGGAAGGGCGAGGGCGCCTCCTCGATGACCTTCTGGTTGCGGCGCTGGATCGAGCATTCGCGCTCGCCCAGATAGATCGTGTTGCCGTGGCTGTCGGCCAGCACCTGGATCTCGATATGGCGCGGCTGGGTGACGAATTTCTCGATGAAGATGCGGTCGTCGCCGAAGGAATTGGCCGCCTCGTTCTTCGACGACTGGAAGCCCTCGCGCGCCTCCGCATCGTTCCAGGCGATGCGCATGCCCTTGCCGCCGCCGCCGGCGGAGGCCTTGATCATCACCGGATAGCCGATCTCGCCGGAGATCTTCACCGCCTCGTCCGCATCGGCGATCAGGCCCATATAGCCCGGCACGGTGGAAACGCCGGCTTCCGCGGCCAGCTTCTTGGAGGTGATCTTGTCGCCCATCGCCTCGATGGCCGAGGCCGGCGGGCCGATGAAGGCGACGCCCTCCTTGGCCAGCCGCTCGGCGAACTCGGCGCGCTCCGACAGGAAGCCGTAGCCCGGATGCACCGCATCGGCGCCGCTGGCGCGGATCGCGTCCATGATCTTGTCGATGACGATGTAGGACTGGTTCGCCGGCGGCGGGCCGATATGGATCGCCTCGTCGGCCATCTTCACATGCAGCGCGTCGCGGTCGGCGTCGGAATAGACGGCAACGGTCTTTATGCCCATCTTGCGCGCGGTCTTGATGACCCGGCAGGCGATCTCGCCGCGATTGGCGATCAGGATTTTCTTGATCATTGTTCTGTTCGGTCCCGTTCGTGGCGTCTGGCTATGCGGCGCTTGCGGCCGGAAGGTCGTTGCGGTTTCGCGCAAAGGGCTCTGGAAAATGCAGGGACGCTGTCACTCCGCCGCCTCCGCCGGAGGCTTGGCGCCGGGGGCGGCCCCGCCGATGATCAAGGCCTTGGCGCTGATGTATTCGTCGATCTCGTCCCAGCCGACGGCATCGCCGAAGGGCAGGATGGTCCAGCGTCCGCGCTGCTCGGGCGTTGCGGCATGGAGGCGCGGATACCACCACAGCGGCGCCTCGATGCGGCGGCCGTCGGCCATCTTGAAGACGATCGTCGCCTCGGTGACGTCTACGCCGGCCACCTGAAGCTGCTTTTCGTCAATGTCCAAAGTGGTCATTCCAGGCCTCCAGAAATGCCGACCGGTGTCGCTCCGTTGCCTTCAAGATATCATTCACCTCATGCGCGGCGAAACCGACGTTGCGGGCGACGGAACAGCTTGAGAGCCAGATCTTGATCTGTTTCCCGTCCTTCAGGACGTGGATATGGGGCGGTTCCCCGATCTCCTTGGAATAGAACAGGAACTGGTATCCCCTCCATCTCAGCACCGTCGGCACGCCCGCTTCCCCCCGGGTTCTCCCCGTTTCCCCGTTGCGTCGGCGTCGCCGTTACAGCGGAATGTTGTCGTGCTTCTTCCAGGGGTTGGAGAGTTGCTTGTTGCGCAGCGTCGCCAGCGCCCGTGCGACCCGCCGGCGGGTCGAGTGCGGCATGATCACGTCGTCGATGAAGCCCTTCTCCGCCGCCACGAACGGGTTGGCGAAGCGGTCCTCGTATTCCTTGGTGCGCGCGGCGATCTTCTCCGGGTCGCCCAGTTCGGAGCGGTAGAGGATCTCGGTCGCGCCCTTGGCGCCCATCACCGCGATCTCGGCCGTCGGCCAGGCGTAGTTGATGTCGCCGCGGATATGCTTGGACGACATCACGTCATAGGCGCCGCCATAGGCCTTGCGGGTGATGACGGTGACCTTCGGGACGGTCGCCTCGCCATAGGCGAAGAGCAGCTTGGCGCCGTGCTTGATGACGCCGCCATATTCCTGGCTGGTGCCGGGCAGGAAGCCGGGCACGTCGACCAGCGTCAGGATCGGGATGTTGAAGCAGTCGCAGAAGCGCACGAAGCGCGCGGCCTTGCGCGAGGAGTTGATGTCGAGGACGCCGGCCAGCACCATCGGCTGGTTGGCGACGACGCCGACCGTCTGCCCCTCGATGCGGATGAAGCCGGTGACGATGTTGCCGGCATAGTTCTCCTGGAGCTCGAAGAAGTCGCCCTCGTCGGCGATCTTCACGATCAGCTCCTTCATGTCGTAGGGCTTGTTGGGATTGTCCGGGATCAAGGTGTCGAGCGAGTTGTCGATGCGCGCCGGGTCGTCGAAGAACGGACGCACCGGCGGCTTCTCGCGGTTGCTGGCGGGCAGGAAGTCGATGAAGCGGCGCAGGGCGATCAGCGCCTCCACGTCGTTGTCGAAGGCGCCGTCCGCGACCGAGGACTTGCTGGTATGGGTCTTGGCGCCGCCCAGTTCCTCGGCCGTCACCACCTCGTTGGTCACCGTCTTCACCACATCCGGCCCGGTGACGAACATGTAGGACGTGTCGCGGACCATGAAGATGAAGTCGGTCATCGCCGGCGAATAGACCGCCCCGCCCGCGCAGGGGCCCATGATCATCGAGATCTGCGGCACCACGCCCGAGGCCATGATGTTGCGCTGGAAGACGTCGGCATAGCCGGCGAGCGAGGCGACGCCTTCCTGGATGCGGGCGCCGCCGCTGTCGTTGAGGCCGATCACCGGGGCGCCGTTCTTCATCGCCATGTCCATGATCTTGCAGATCTTCTGGGCATGGGTTTCGGACAGCGAGCCGCCGAACACGGTGAAGTCCTGCGAGAACACATAGACCATGCGGCCGTTCACCGTGCCCCAGCCGGTGATGACGCCGTCGCCCGGCATCGAGGTCTCCTGCATGCCGAAATCCACGCAGCGGTGGGTGACGAACATGTCGTATTCCTCGAACGAGCCTTCATCGAGGAAGACCTCGATGCGCTCGCGCGCCGTCAGCTTGCCCTTGGCATGCTGTGCCGCGATGCGGGCCGTGCCGCCGGCAAGTCGGGCGGCGGCGCGGCGGTTTTCCAGTTCCTGCAAGATCTGCTGCATGACCGGCCTTTCGGGCTCTTGTGGCGGTGCGTTCTGGTGGCGTCAGCGGGCGCGGGCGCGCACCAGCGCGACGGCGATGGCGGCGGCGAGCACCGACTTGACGATACCGCCGATGACGAAGGGATAAAGCCCCAGCGCCAGGATCGGCTTGTCGAAGCCGATAACGGCGCCGAGCCACAGCAGGCCGGGAACGAAAACGACGGCCTGCGCAACGATAGAGGCCGGGACCGCCTGCCACAGGCTGCGGGTCCAGCCGCGCTCGGCGAAGACGCCGGCAAGCCAGGCCGAGGCGAGGAAGCCGAGCAGGAAGCCGCCGGTCGGGCCCATCATATAGGCAAGGCCGATGCCCTTGGCGGGCGTGTCGGCGAAGACCGGCAGGCCGGCCGCGCCCTGCATCAGGTAGGCGGCGACGCTCAACAGGGCGAGGCGCGGGCCGAGCGTGAAGCCCAGCACCAAGAGCGCCAGCGTCTGCAGCGTCATCGGCACCGGATAGAACGGCACGCTGACCTTGGCCGAGGCGGTGAGCAGCAGCGAGCCGGCCAGCGCGATGGCGAGCGAGCGGACGAGGCTGCGGGTCGTGGTGGTGGCGGCGAAGTAGCCGGACATGGCGTTCCCTCCTGACGGCGGCGAGCGGGTCGCGGCGGACCCGGATGCCGCAAGTTCTGCGATTGTGGCCGCATATCCTGCAGGATGCGCGGCGCGTGGCCTGATCGCTACTCCTTTTCGCCGGCTTGCGGGAGTGTTGAAAAAGCCGCAAAGCAAACTTAATCTGTTTGCAAATATGATTTTGCGAATTTGCAAACTTCACCCGGCGCGCAGGGATCTCATCCTGAAGAGCCCGTCGACAAGAGCCTGCCATGAAGAAGCTGTTCCTCGGCCGCCAGATCCGCAGCCTGCGCGAGAAGGCCCAGTTGACGCAACGGGATTTTGCCGAGCGCCTCGGCCTGTCGACCAGCTATGTCAACCAGCTCGAGAACAACCAGCGCCCCGTCTCCGCGCCCGTCCTGCTCACCCTGTCCGAGCGCTTCGGGCTCGATCTCGCCTCGCTCTCGGTCGATGACGACGACCGGCTGATCGCCGCCCTGCAGGAGGTCTTCGCCGATCCGGTGCTGGCGGGCGCCGCGCCCGGCCTGCAGGAGGTCAAGATGGTCAGCCAGAACGCGCCGGACTTCGCCCATGCGCTCGTGCGCCTGCATCAGGCCTATCGCCAGATGGGCGAGCAGCTTGCGCAGTTCGACGACCGGCTCGCCCGCGACGAGGGGCTGGCCCGCCCGACCCCTTACGAGGAAGTGCGCGACTTCTTCCATTTCGAGAACAACTATATCCACGAGCTCGACCTTGCGGCGGAGGACCTGGCGACGCGGCTGTCGCCGTCGGGCCGGATCTTCGCCCGCGATCTCGCGCAATATCTGGAGGAGCGGCACGGCATCGCCGTCGAGCGCCGCCGTGCGGGCACGGGAGGAGGCACGGGGGGCGGCTCGGGGGGCAGTTCGGGGGAGGGCACCATCCGCCGCTTCGACCGGGAGCAGCGCCGGCTCTATCTCAACGAGGCGCTGCCCGAGGCCACCATCGTCTTCCAGCTCGCCCACCAGATCGCGCTGCTGGAGGCCGGCGACATCGTCGAGGCGGTGCTGGCCCGCGCCCGGCTCCAGACCCCGGACGCGGTGCAGGTCGCGCGCATCGGCCTTGCCAATGCCTATGCCGGCGGGCTGGTGTTGCCCTATCGCGCCTTCCTGGCGGCGGCACAGGAGACCCGCCACGACCTCGATCTCATCGCCGACCGGTTCGGCGCCAGTCTGGAGCAGGTGGCGCATCGCCTCTCCACGATGCAGCGGCCGCGGTTGAAGGGCATTCCCTTCTTCTTCGCCCGGGTCGACCGGGCCGGCAACATCACCAAGCGCCACTCGGCAACCAAGCTGCAATTCGCCCGCTTCGGCGCCGCCTGTCCCTTGTGGAACGTGCACCGCGCCTTCGAAAGCCACGGGGCGATCATCCGCCAGCTCGCCGAGACGCCGGACGGCTCGCGCTACATCTCGCTCGCCGCCCATGTGGTGAAGAAGTCCGGCGGCTACAGCGGCCCGGTGCTGCACTATGCCATCGCGCTGGGCGCGGAGATCGCCCATGCCCGCGACATCGTCTATTGCGACGATCTCGACCTCACCCGCGAGGCGGCGTTCGAGCCCATCGGCGTCTCCTGCCGCATCTGCGAGCGGCTGACCTGCCCGCAGCGCTCGGTGCCGCCGCTCAATCGGGCGATCTCCATCGACAGCGACGACCGCCGGCTGGTGCCTTACGCGATCCGCTGACGCTGTGCCCCGGCGAGGTGCGCGGAATTCGTTTCATGCTGAAATTATCTCAGCATAAATCATTGTATTGAATGATGGAAATATATCCTGTTGACTGGAACGTAAACGTCATGCAGGGTTTTCTGCGGAGGAGGCCATGCAGCCCTATTACACCATCACCCAGTTGACGCAGGAATTCGGCGTGACCACACGCACCTTGCGCTTCTACGAGGCCGAGGGCTTCCTCAAGCCGACGCGGCGCGGGCGCCAGCGGCTCTACAAGCCCGGCGACCGGACGCGGCTGAAGCTGATCCTGCGCGGCAAGCGGCTCGGTTTCACCCTCGCGGAGATCCGCGACATCATCACCATGTACGACAAGTCGCCCGGCGAGGCGGGGCAGTTGCAGCTTCTGCTGCAGCGCATCGAGGCGCGGCGGGCCGAGCTGATGGCCAAGCGCCACGACATCGACCTGACGCTGGCCGAGCTCGACGAGGTGGAGCAGGGAGCCCGTACCCGGCTCGGCGAACTCGGGCCGATGAGCGATCTGTTTTCCGCCGCCGCCGCCGGCCGGCGCGCCGAAAAATGACAAGACGCCGCGCAGGCGGCCGTTCCGCGCCACAGGCGGGTTTATTCGGGAGGGAGTGAGAATGCAGGCAGCAGAGACGGTGCGGCGGTTCGAGCCGCGCGATCCCGACTGGCGGCGCCGGGTCGAGGCGAGTTTTGTCCGCCAGGCCTTCATGACGGCGACGCTCGGCGCCAGCATCGACCGGCTGGAGCCGGGCGAGGTCGACCTTGCCGTCGCCTTCGCCGATGGCCTGGTGCAGCAGCATGGCTATTTCCATGCCGGTGTCACCACCACGCTCGCCGACACCGCCGCCGGCTACGCCGCCCTCTCGCTCTATCCGAAGGGCTTCGGCGTGCTGACGACCGAGTTCAAGGTGAACCTGCTCAATCCGGGCCGGGGCCGGCGTCTCGTGGCGCGCGGGCGGGTGATCAAGCCGGGGCGCACGCTCACCGTCACCGCCTCCGACGTCTATGGTCAGACGCCGGGCGAGGCGGACATTCACGTCGCCACGGGGCTTTTCACGATGATCGCGCTGGAGGGACTGGATGACTGACGCGCAAGTGCCGGCGGAGGCCCTGGTCATCCGCCGCCTGATGCCTGCCGACCGCGCCGCCTGGGAGCCGCTCTGGCAGGCCTATCTCACCTTCTACAAGCAGGAGCTTCCCGCGGACATCACCGATGCGGTCTTCGCGCGGATTTCCGGCGATGGCGCCCATGACGGGCTGGTTGCCGAGCGCGGCGGGCGGATGATCGGCTTCGTGCACCATGTGGTGCAGGAGACGACCTGGTCGATCGCCCCGACCTGCTACCTGGAAGACCTCTATGTCGACGAGACGGTGCGCGGTGGCGGCGTCGGCCGGGCGCTGATCGAGGGCGTCTATGTGGCCGCCCGCCGGCTCGGCTGCCGCTCGGTCTACTGGCAGACCCATGACGACAATGCCCGCGCCCGCCGGCTCTACGACCAGGTCGCGGTGCTCAGCCCCTTCGTGCGCTACGACCACGTGTTTTCGCAGGACTGAGGCGCCGCGCGCCGCCTGCCCAATTCCGGAGACGAACCGATGATCCGCAACGACTTCCCCTCCTTCAACTTCAACCTCGGCGACACCGCCGACATGCTGCGCGACAGTGTCCGCTCCTTCTCGCAGGACACCATCGCCCCGCTCGCCGACCGCATCGACCGCGAGGACTGGTTCCCGCGCGAGGAGCTGTGGCCGGCGATGGGCGAGCTCGGCCTGCACGGCATCACGGTGGAGGAGGAGTGGGGCGGCTCGGGCCTCGGCTATCTCGAGCACTGCATCGCCATGGAGGAGGTCAGCCGCGCCTCCGCCTCCATCGGCCTGTCCTACGGCGCCCATTCCAATCTCTGCGTCAACCAGCTCCGCCGCTGGGGCACCAGGGAGCAGAAGACGCGTTATCTCGCCAAGCTGGTCAGCGGCGAGCATCTCGGCGCGCTGGCGATGTCCGAGCCGGGCGCCGGCTCCGACGTCGTGTCGATGAAACTGCGCGCCGACAAGCGCGGCGACCGCTACATCCTCAACGGCACCAAGATGTGGATCACCAACGGTCCGGATGCCGACACGCTGATCGTCTATGCCAAGACCGATCCCTCCGCCGGGCCGAAGGGCATCACCGCCTTCCTCATCGAGAAGGAGTTCAAGGGCTTCTCCGTCGCCCAGAAGCTCGACAAGCTCGGTATGCGCGGCTCGCTCACCGGCGAGCTGGTGTTCGAGGACTGCGAGGTGCCGGAGGAGAACGTGCTCGGCGAGGTCGGCAAGGGCGTCAACGTGCTGATGTCCGGCCTCGACTACGAGCGCGCGGTGCTGGCGGCCGGCTGCATCGGCATCATGCAGGCGGCGATGGACGTGGTCATTCCCTATATCCACGAGCGCCGGCAGTTCGACCAGCCGATCGGCACCTTCCAGCTCGTCCAGGGCAAGATCGCCGACATGTATGTCTCGATGAACGCCAGCCGCGCCTATGTCTATGCGGTGGCGCAGTCCTGCGACCGCGGCGAGACCACGCGCGAGGATGCGGCCGGCGCGATCCTTTATGCTGCCGAGAACGCCACGAAAATGGCCCTCGACGCGATCCAGTTGCTCGGCGGCAACGGCTATATCAACGAATATCCCACGGGCCGGCTGCTGCGCGATGCCAAGCTCTACGAGATCGGCGCCGGCACCTCGGAAATCCGCCGCATGCTGATCGGCCGGGAGATCTTCAACAAGACCACGTGAGCGGGGCGCGCACCCGCCCCACGCTCCCTTTTGCGTCCTCCCGGACGGCGCGCAGCGCCGATCCGGGACCGGCGAGCCGAGGCCTTTGGGGCTCGCTCCCGGACGTCCCCACGAAAGCTCGTGCCTCTCCGATCCCGGATCGTCGGCCTTGCGGCCTCGTCCGGGAAGACGCGAGGGGAGGGCGGGGCGACAACCCCCTACTCAGGGTGCCAATGGTTCGCGGCTCTGCGCTGCGCTTGGCCGGGACGACATTCGTGCGGGAGGCACGGCCTCTCATACCCTCGGTCGTCACACCATCCACAGGTCGTCACACCGGGCGCGCGCTAGCGCGACCCGGTGCCCATTGGCTGCCAGAGCAGCGGCGAGGACGCGCTGGCCGAGCCCCACTCTCCGGCTGTCGTCCCGGTTTCGGCGAAGCCGAAGACCGGGAACCAGTAACCACAGGTCGCCCGGCTCGGGCTTTGGCGCTACCATGCTGGAGTTCCGCCGTCGCCCCACCGCCAGCCCCGGCGGATACTGGATACCCGCCTTCGCGGGTATGACAGCAGTGGAGTGGAACGAACGCCGTTCCGCCTCACGGTTGCCTCCGCCCCGCTACCCCACCCCACCCCGCCCCGACGATTCCGCCTGACGGGCCGACGCAGGGCCGCTATAACCGGCGGATCGACGGAAAACGGACGGATCGTCATGACCACGGGCCGCGATGCGCTGGACCGCAAGCTGATCGCCTTGCTGCAGATGAATGCCCGCATGCCGACGGCCGATATCGCCCGCCGGCTCGGCGTCGCCCGCTCCACCGTGCATGAGCGCATCGCCCGGCTGGAGCGCACCGGGGCGATCGCCGGCTATACGGCGGTGCTGACCCGCCCCGAGACCGGCAATGTGGTGCGCGCCCTCGTCATGCTGGCGGTGGAGCAGCAGCAGATGCGCGAGACGATCCGCCGGCTCGCCACCTTCCCGGAGATCCGCGCCTGCCAGACCATCGCCGGCGAGTTCGACATCTTCCTGGTGGTCGAGGCGCCGCAACTGGAGGATCTCGACGAGGCGCTGGACGAGATCGCCGTCGTCCCCGGCGTGCGCCGTTCGCAATCCTCCATCGTGCTCGCCTCGAAATTCGACCGCAGCCCGGCGATCATGCCGGCAACGACATAGTCCCCCGCCGGGGTGATCACCGCCTCAGCGCGCCTCGCCCAGCCCGTCGCGGCGCATTTCGGCGGCAGCGACGCAGAGCGCCATGGCAAGGCACAGCGTGCCGGACAGCGAGCGGAAGGCGCCGAGATCGGCTTCCGCCACCTCCACCACCACCTTGGCCGACTGGATCAGCGGCGAGAACGGCGAATCCGTCAGCGCCAGCACCGGCACGCCGCGCGCGGCCGCCGCATTGGCGACATCCACCGTCAGCGAGGCGTAAGGGGTGAAGCTCACCGCCACCAGCAGGTCCTGCGGGCCGGCGGCGGAGGCCTGTTCGGGGCCGAGCGAGGCGAGATTGTCGACCAGCACCGCCGCCATGCCGAGCTTCGACAGCGCATAGGCCATATAGGCGGAGACCGGGAAGGCACGGCGCTGGGCAACGAGATAGATCACCCGGGCGCCCGCCATGGCGCGGGCCGCCTCCTCCATCGTCTCGGGCGCGAGCGAGTTGCGCATGCGCAGCAAGGAGGCGACGGCGGTGTCGACGAAATCGCCGAACAGCGCATGGGCGCCGTGGCTGTCGCCGCTGCGCCGCCGCAGCACTTCCAGCCGCTCGTCATAGTCCGGCCAGCGCTCGCGCAGCCTTGCGCGGAACACGTCCTGCAACTCGGAAAAGCCCTGATAGCCGAGCGACTGGGCAAAGCGCACCAGGGTCGAAGGCTGCACGCCGGCCTGCTCGGCGATCACCGCCACCGTGCCGAACGTCACATCGTCCGGCCGGTCGACCGCAAAGGCGGCGACCTGGGCAAGGCGCTTGGGCATCGCCGGTTTTCTCTCGATCAGCAGCGTCCGCAAGCCGTCATAGTCGCGCGGCGGGGCATCCTCCGCCGTGCCGGTCTGCCTGTCGCTCATCGGCCGTCTCTCCTCGTTGACCGGACACCGTGTTTCCCGCTCCAAGGCGGCCGGATCGGCGCGCGCGCCGACGCAAAGGGTGGCGCACAGGGCGGCGCGGCGGTTTTCAGCTTGACACCGCCGAACCAAAAATGGAATAAAAATTCCATATGATGTGTTTTGGAATGCATCATTCCGATTTTTCCGGAGGCCCGCGCGGGAGGCGCCGACCACCGGGAAACGCCTCGGGCGGCACCGGCCAAGGGCCGGCGGACCGGGGCAACGGACGACAGGATCCCCGCGCAGGGGACTATGGGAGGAAGGCACATGAAACGTTTCGTCGCTCGTCTGCTGACGGCTGCCGCCGTTGTCGGTCTGGTCGCCGGCGCCGGCACCTCGCCGGCAAAGGCCGAGGATATCAACATTATCGTGGTTAGCCACGGCCAGGCGTCCGATCCGTTCTGGTCGGTGGTGAAGAACGGCGTCGCCAAGGCCGGCGAGGATCTCGGCGTTTCCGTGGATTACCGCGCGCCCGAGACCTTCGACATGGTGGCGATGGGCCAGCTCATCGACGCCGCCGTCAACCAGGAGCCGCACGGGTTGATCGTTTCGATCCCCGATGCCGACGCGCTCGGCGATTCGATCCGCAAGGCGGTCGCCGCCGGCATTCCGGTGATCTCGATGAACTCCGGCTCGGACGTCTCCGCCTCGCTGGGTGCCGCGCTCCATGTCGGCCAGGAAGAATATGACGCGGGCAGGAAGGCCGGCGAAGCGCTCGCCGAAATGGGCGGCAAGAAGGGGCTCTGCGTCAATCACGAGGTCGGCAACGTCTCGCTCGACCAGCGCTGCCAGGGCTTCGCCGACGGCTTCGGCGGCTCGGTCTCCGTGCTGCCGACCACCAACGACCCGGCCGAGATCCTCGCCAAGGTGAAGGCGGCGCTCGCCTCCGACGGCGACATCGACACGGTCATGGCGCTGGGCGCGGCGCTCGCCGGCGAGCCGAGCCTGCGGGCGGTGAAGGACAGCGGCATGCTGGAGCAGGTCAAGGTCGCGACCTTCGACATGTCGGCGAACTTCCTGCAGGCGATCGCAGATGGCGAGGCCGCCTTCGCCATCGACCAGCAGCAGTTCCTGCAGGGCTACCTGCCGGTGGTGTTCCTCGCCAACCATGCCCGCTACGGCCTGATGCCGGGCGGCAACGTGCCCTCGGGCCCGAACCTGATCACCAAGGACAAGGCTGGGCAGGTGGTGGACCTGTCGGCCAAGGGCATCCGCTGACGCGCGCCGGCGGGGCGGGGCCGCATGGCCGCGCCCTGCCGGGCCGTTCCAGCCTGCCGTTTCAGGCTGCCGCGCCTGATTGCCAGTCGCGGCGGCCGGTCTCCGGCATCTGAAGGACAGGGTCGATGAGTGAAGGACAGGCGGCCGCCTCTCCGCCCGAGGGCGTGGACGAGCGGCTGAGGAAGACGGGTCTTGCGACGAAACTGCTGCGCCGGCCGGAGCTCGGCGCGCTGGCCGGGCTGGTGCTGGTCACGCTGTTCTTCGTCACGGTGGCCAATCCGGCGATGTTCTCGCTCGCCGGCATCATGAATTTCATGGCGCCCGCCGCCCAGCTCGGCATTCTCGCCATCGGCGCGGCGCTGCTGATGGTCGGCGGCGAGTTCGACCTGTCGGTCGGCTCGATGGTCGCCTTCGCCGGGCTCGCCTTCGGCACCGTGCTGGTGGTGTGGGACATGCCGCTGATCGTCGCCATCGCCGCGACGCTCGCCTTCGCCGCCGGCATCGGCGCGGTCAACGGCCAGATCGTGCTGCGCACCGGCCTGCCATCCTTCATCGTCACCCTGGCCTTCCTGTTCATCCTGCGGGGCCTCACCCTGGTCGGGCTGAAATGGGCGACCGGCGGCTCGACCCAGTTGCGCGGCGTCAAGGAGGCGGCGGGCGAGGGCTGGATCCTCGAACTGTTCTCGGGCGATGCCTTCGAGGGGCTGTTCGCCTGGCTGGCCGCCAACGGCCATATTGAGACCTTCCGCAACGGCGCGCCCAAGGTCACCGGCGTGCCGGTGGAGATCCTGTGGTTCGTCGCCATCGCCCTCATCGCCACCTGGGTGCTGCTGCGCACCCGCTTCGGCAACTGGATCTTCGCCGCCGGGGGCGATGCCAACGCGGCGCGCAATTCCGGCGTGCCGGTGACCCGGGTCAAGACCATCCTGTTCATGGTCACCGCCATGTGCGCGGCGCTGGTCGCCATCCTCACCGTGCTCGATGCCGGCTCCACCGACGCGCGGCGCGGCTTCCAGAAGGAGTTCGAGGCGATCATCGCGGCGGTGATCGGCGGCTGCCTGCTGACTGGCGGCTACGGCTCGGCCATCGGCGCCTTCTTCGGCGCCATCATCTTCGGCATGGTGCTGATCGGGCTGACCTACACCACCATCGACCAGGACTGGTACCTGGTCTTCCTCGGCGGCATGCTGCTGATCGCCGTGCTGTTCAACAATTTCATCCGCAAGCGGGCGACGGGGGAGCGCTGACCATGGCCGCGACAGCTCTGGCACATTCGGATCCCGCCCGCACCGACCCTGCGCCGTCCGTTCCGCTGATCGAGGTGCGCGACCTCGTCAAGCATTTCGGCTCGGTCATCGCGCTTGGCGGTGTCTCGATGAAGGTGCATGCCGGCGAGGTGCTATGCCTGCTCGGCGACAACGGCGCCGGCAAGTCGACCCTGATCAAGACCCTGTCGGGCGTGCACCGGCCGACGGCGGGGTCCTTCCTCGTCGGCGGCGAGGAGGTCACTTTTGCCAGCCCGCGCGACGCGCTCGATGCCGGCATCGCCACCGTCTACCAGGACCTGGCGATGATCCCGCTGATGTCGATCACCCGCAATTTCTTCATGGGCCGCGAGCCGCTCAAGGGTGTCTGGCCGCTCCGCCACATGGACATGGTCCATGCCGACGCGGTGACGCGCGAGGAGATGCGGCGCATCGGCATCGACGTGCGCGATCCGCAGCAGGCGGTCGGCACCCTGTCGGGCGGCGAGCGGCAATGCGTGGCGATCGCCCGGGCGGTCTATTTCGGCGCCAGGGTGCTGATCCTCGACGAGCCGACCTCGGCGCTTGGCGTCGCCCAGACCTCGATGGTGCTGAAATACATCGGCCAGGTGCGGGCCAAGGGGCTTGGGGTGATCTTCATCACCCACAATGTCCGCCATGCCTATGCGGTCGGCGACCGCTTCACCGTGCTCAACCGGGGGCGGACGCTCGGCACCCACAGCAAGGGCGGCATCACCATCGACGAATTGCAGAACCTGATGGCCGGCGGCAAGGAGTTGCAGGACCTCGGCGCGGAGCTCGGCGGCACGGTCTGACCATTGGCCGGCCTCGACCGCGTTGGGAAAAGGGGCCGGAAGGGGAGGGAGGGGGCGAGGGGGATCGCCGCCGCGCCTTTCCGTCCTCCAGCGCTTTGTGGCCTCTCGCTCACATCACCGGCAGGACGCGCGGCGAGACTGCCGGCTCGGGCGTTGCCGAGGCGGTCTCGAAGGCGAGGATCGCGCCGGCAAGGTCTTCCAGCGCCGCGCCCACCGACTTGAACAGGGTGATGTCCTCGGCCTCGCGCAGCACCGGGTGGGTGCCGCGGACGAGGTCGAAGAGATCGGCCTCGATGCCGTCCTCGGCCAGCGCGCCGGAGGCGAGCGCCTGGACGATGTCGCCGGCTTCCGTTGTTGCGCCCTCGCGGGTGTCGACGAAGACGCGGGCCCGCGCCATCGCCTCGTCGTCGCTTTCGCGCATGGTCGGCTTGAAGGCGCCGACCAGATCGACATGGCTGCCCGGCTTCAGCCAGGCGCCGCGCACCAGCGGCGCCTCCGACAGGGTGGCGCAACTGACGATGTCGGCCGCGCGCACCGCCGCTTCGAGATCGCCGGCGGCCTGCGTCAGGATGTCGAGTTCGCCGGAAATGTCCTCGGCGACCGCCTGTGCCTTTTCGATGTCGCGTCCCCAGACGGAGATGCGCGAGATCGGCCGCACCGAGGCATGGGCGGCGGCGAGGTTGCGCGACAGGCGGCCGGTGCCGACCACCACCAGATGGCGGGCGTCGGCGCGCGCCAGGTAGTCGGCCGCCAGGGCGGAGGCCGCCGCCGTGCGCCGGGCGGTCAACTCGCCGCCGTCGATCAGCGCCACCATCTCGCCGGTGCGCGCGTCGTTCAGCAGGTAGCTCGCCATCACCGCCGGCAGGCCGCGCGCGCCGTTGCCCGGCACCACGGTCGCCAGTTTGGTGCCGAGATAGCGCCCCGGCACCCAGGCCGGCATCAACAGCAGCGTGCCGTCCGTCTCGCCCGGCACCGCGAAGTCGTGGTGATGGCGCACCGGGCTTTCGCAGCCATCGCGGAACATCGCCCGCAGCGCCTCGATCAGCGGCCGCCAGTCGAGCGCCGCGCGGGTGGCATCCTGGTCGAGTTGCAGCATGGGAGCCTCCATAGGGACCGGATAAGGGGAGCGGTACGAACCGGCCGGCGACCGGCGACCGGCGGGAAGGACGATGCCCGCCGCAAACGGCGACAGCAAGACGCGAAAGGGCGTCCTGCCGAAAAACTCCCCGACAAGCTGCGCTGCCGCCACAGGGTTGCCCGTCCTGCCTTGCGGAAGCTGCCGTGCCGGCCGGGAACATGCTGGCCGGGAACATGCTGGACGGGAACATGCTGGCCGGGAACATGCTGGCAGGCCGGCGGTTTCGCTTGCGGGCATCGGCGCGGGGCAGATCCTGGCATGGAGGGATGTGAGATGGCAAACCGGTTGGTATGGGGAATTCTCGGCGGTCTCGTCGCAGGCCTGGCCATCGGCTATCTGGGCGGAAACACCGGCACGGGGGTCGCGCTCGGCATCGCGGCGGGCGCGGTGGCGGCCGGGGCCTGGCACTATGTCGCCACACGGGCCTGATCGGCATCGGCGGGCTGCCGCCATGCGAGCGCCGAGGCGATCGTGAGGCAGAAGGCGGCTGCGTAGGATCGGCACCCTTTCGCCTCACGCCCGGCTCGGCCTCTCCCGGCATCCTCCCGCGCTCCGCCCTCGCGCTGCGTCCTCCCGGACGAAGCACCATTCGCGCGCAGCCCCTCCTTCGCCCTCCCGGACGGCGCGTCCCCCACGCGCAGGCCCCTCCCTGCGTCATCCCGCACGCAGCGCAGCGGAGATGCGGGACCGGAGAGGCACAGCGCTTGCGGCCCCTTGCCGGAACGCTTCGGCAATCGCCCTCGGCTCGCCGGTCCCGGATCTTCGGCCTCGTCCGGGAAGACGAAAGGAGAGGAAGGCGGAAAGCTGCTGCTTTCGCACACCCACCCGCCCCGGCTGCGGCTGCTTTTCTACGCCCACGCGCTCCGGCGGATACTGGACGCCCGCCTGCGCGGGCGTGACAGCCGAGAGGGAGGTGAGCGCCTTCCGTCTCACGCCCGCTGAGGGTGCCAATGGTTCCCGGATCTTCGGCCTTCGGCCTCGTCCGGGACGACATCCTGAGTGAGAGGCGCGGCCTAGCGCTCCTCCGCTGCTCCGCGTGGGCGCTTGGGGAGGGTGCGCGCTTTCCTCCCCCTCGGTCGTCACACCGGGCAAGCGCAGCGCGACCCGGTGCCCATTGGCTGCCAGAGCGGCGGCGATGATACGCCCACGCGAACCCACACACAGAGTGTCATCCCGGTTTCGGCACAGCCGAAGACCGGGATCAAGTAACCCCAGGTCGTGCGGGTCGAGCCGTGACGTTGCCGCGAACGAGGCTCCCCGGTCCCGGATCTTCGACCTTCGGCCTCGTCCGGAATGACGAAAGGAGAGAAAGGCGGAAAGCTGCTGCCTTCGCGCCACCATCCGCCCCGGCGGATACTGGACGCCCGCCTTCGCGGACGTGACAGCCGAGAGGGAGGTGAACGCCTTCCGTCTCACGCCTGCCGAGGGTGCCAATGGTTCCCGGATCTTCGGCCTGCGGCCTCGTCCGGGAAGACATCCTGAGTGAGAGGGGCGCGGCCTTGCCCCATCCACAGGTCGTCACACCGGGCAAGCGCAGCGCGACCCGGTGCCCATTGGCTGCCAGAGCGGCGGCGATGATACGCCCACGCGAACCCACACACAGAGTGTCATCCCGGTTTCGGCACAGCCGAAGACCGGGATCAAGTAACCCCAGGTCGTGCGGGTCGAGCCGTGACGTTGCCGCGAACGAGGCTCGCAGCGGCCGGAACTGCTGCTTTCGCACACCCACCCGCCCGGCTGCTGCTGCTTTTCTACGCCCACGCGCTCCGGCGGATACTGGACGCCCGCCTTCGCGGGCGTGACAGCCGAGAGGGGGGCGAGCGCCTTTCGCCTCACACCCGCTGAGGGTGCCAATGGCTCCCGGCTCTCCGGCTTCGCCTGCGGCCGGGATGACCTCGGTGGGAGGGGCGTCGCCTAGCGCTCATCGGCCTTCGCAGGTATGACAGCCGGGGAGGTGACGATGCCCTCCCGCCTCATGCCGTAGTGTGGCCGCGCGCCTCTCCCGTGTCGCCCCACGCGCCATCGCCGCGCGTCCTCCCGAACGCGCTCGAATCGCCCTGCGGCCTAGAACGGGATTTCGTCGTCCATGTCCGGGCCGCCGCCGAAGCCGCCGCCCGACCCGCCCGACCCACCACCCGAGCCGCCGCCGTAACCGCCACCGGAGCCGCCGCCGTAACCGCCGCCTGAGCCGCCGCCAGACCCTCCACCGTAGCCACCGCCGGAGCCGCCCTCATAGCCCCCGCCGCCGCCTTCGACAAAGCGGCCGCCACCGCCGCCGCCGCCTTCGCCGCGGCCGTCGAGCATGGTCAGCGTCGAGTTGAAGCCCTGCAGCACGACTTCCGTGGAATAGCGATCCTGGCCCGACTGGTCCTGCCACTTGCGGGTCTGCAACTGGCCCTCGATATAGACCTTGGCGCCCTTGCGCAGATAGTTCTCCGCGACCTTGGCCAGGCCCTCGTTGAAGATCACCACGCGGTGCCACTCGGTGCGCTCCTTGCGCTCGCCCGAGCTGCGGTCGCGCCAGGTCTCCGAGGTGGCGATGCGCAAGTTGACCACCGGGCGCCCGTCCTGCATCCGGCGGACCTCAGGATCGGCTCCCAGATTGCCCACCAGGATCACCTTGTTGACGCTTCCCGACATTGTCGTCTCCTTGCCTGCCGGACGTTGCCGGCCTGTCCTCAAGCCGGCGCGTCGCGGCCGGGCTTGCTGCTTTACTGTCGCCCGCCCGCGCGTGGCGGCCGGGCTTGCTGCTTCGATGTGGTCCGCCCGTGCGGACCTGCTGAAGTCCTGCGGCTCGCCGAGGGCGCGCGGACGCGCCCGGGAAGCCTTGCGATCATCCCGTGGACCTTAGCCCCGGCCGGGACGCCGGCGAAAGGCCCGCCGGCCGCCAAGCCGCGTTTTGGCCGCCCTGTCGCGGCTTATCCACAATGGGGCCGGGACGGCGAAGGAAGCATCGGGCTGCCCCTTGCCCGCAGCGCCCGGCCGCACCACATGCCGGCAGTCTTGCGCGACAGTATATGTTCCTGATATGTTCACGCAATCGGATTCGCAACGGCGCGCGTAGAAAGGTCTGCCCCAGTTGAGCCGGGAGTTGCTTGAGCCGGGAGTTGCGGCTTGCCGGCTTCCGGCTGGTTGCGGCGCCGGCCGGGCCGGATCGGACCTGACCGGATCGGGCGGGGCGGACCGGCAACGGGAATCGACGGCACCCGGCGTATATCGTAGAAGGGCGTTGCCGCCATCGGGCGGAGCGGCCCTGCCGTGCCGACCATGTCGTGCCCGGCCTGTCGTGCCCGCCCTGTCGTGCCGACCATGCCGTGCCCGGCCCTGTTCTGCTCCGGCTGCCCCAGGCTGCCGTTCCATCCCGGCGGCGCCGGGTAACGTTCAATCTGCCTTCGCGCCGCGCCCTCCCGCGCGGCCCGGAAGCCCGCAAAAGGCCGCAGGGCCGTCCATCCAGGGACCGCACGCATGTCCAAGCCGCGTTCGACCACCATGCCGCCCGCCTCCCTCGCCGACCGGCGGGTGATCAGCGTGCGCGGCGCGCGCGAGCACAATCTCAAGAACATCGATCTCGACCTGCCGCGCGACGCGCTGATCGTGATGACCGGCCTGTCCGGCTCCGGCAAGTCGTCACTCGCCTTCGACACGATCTATGCCGAGGGCCAGCGCCGCTATGTCGAGAGCCTGTCGGCCTATGCCCGCCAGTTCCTGGAGATGATGCAGAAGCCGGATGTCGACCAGATCGACGGCCTGTCGCCGGCGATCTCCATCGAGCAGAAGACGACCTCGCGCAATCCGCGTTCGACCGTCGGCACGGTGACGGAGATCTACGACTACCTGCGCCTCTTGTTCGCGCGCATCGGCGTGCCCTATTCGCCGGCCACCGGCCTGCCGATCGAGAGCCAGACGGTCAGCCAGATGGTCGACCGGGTGCTGGCGCTGGAGGAGGGCACCCGGCTCTACCTGCTCGCCCCGATCGTGCGCGGGCGCAAGGGCGAGTACCGCAAGGAACTCGCCGAGCTGATGAAGAAGGGCTTCCAGCGCGTCAAGATCGACGGCACCTTCCATGAGATCGCCGAGGCGCCCGCCCTCGACAAGAAGCTGAAGCACGACATCGACGTGGTCGTCGACCGCATCGTCGTGCGGCCGGACATCGCCGGCCGGCTGGCGGATTCGCTGGAGACCGCGCTGTCGCTGGCCGACGGCATCGCCATCGCCGAATTCGCCGACAGGGCGCTGCCCGCGCCGGCCGACGGCGCCGTGCTGCAGAACCGCAACGAGACCCACGAGCGCCTGGTGTTCTCGGAAAAATTCGCCTGTCCGGTCTCCGGCTTCACGATTTCCGAGATCGAGCCGCGGCTGTTCTCCTTCAACAACCCGTTCGGCGCCTGCCCGACCTGCGACGGGCTCGGCACCACGCTCGCCTTCGAGCCGGAGCTGGTGGTGCCCGACCACACGCTCACCTTGCGCGAGGGCGCGGTGCTGCCCTGGGCCAAGACCGGCTCGACCTCGCCCTATTACGCCCAGACGCTGGAGGCGATCTGCCGCCATTTCGGCGCCTCGATGGCGACCCCCTGGGCCGACCTGCCGGAGCCGGTGCGTGAGACGATCCTCAACGGGTCGGGCAGGGAGAAGATCGAGTTCGTCTATGACGACGGCGTGCGCAGCTACCGCACCGCCAAGACCTTCGAGGGCGTCATCGGCAATATCGAGCGGCGCTGGCGCGAGACCGACAGCGAGTGGGTGCGCGAGGAGCTGTCGCGCTACCAGTCCGACCGTCCGTGCCCGGCCTGCAACGGCTACCGGCTGAAGCCCGAGGCGCTGTCGGTGAAGATCGCCACCCGTCATATCGGCGAGATCTCGCAGCTTTCCATCCGCGATGCCGCCGCCTGGTTCGCCGAGTTGCCGGAAAAGCTCACCGACAAGCAGTCGGAGATCGCCCTGCGCATCCTCAAGGAGATCCGCGAGCGGCTGCGGTTTCTCAACGATGTCGGCCTCGACTATCTGGCGCTGTCGCGCAACTCCGGTACCCTGTCGGGCGGCGAGAGCCAGCGCATCCGCCTTGCCTCGCAGATCGGCTCGGGGCTGACGGGCGTGCTCTATGTGCTCGACGAGCCGTCCATCGGCCTGCACCAGCGCGACAATGCCCGCCTGCTCGACACGCTCAAGCACCTGCGCGACCTCGGCAACACGGTGATCGTGGTCGAGCACGACGAGGATGCGGTGCTGACCGCCGACCATGTGGTCGATATCGGTCCCGGCGCCGGCATCCATGGCGGCGAGGTGGTGGCGGAAGGCACGCCGGCGGAGATCCTTGCCAATCCGAAGTCGCTGACCGGCCAGTACCTGTCCGGCGCCATGGCGATCCCGATGCCGGCCGAGCGGCGCAAGCCGAAAAAGCATCGCCGCATCCATGTGGCCGGCGCACGCGGCAACAATCTGAAGAACGTCTCGGCGGACATTCCGCTCGGCACCTTCACCTGCATCACCGGCGTCTCCGGCGGCGGCAAGTCGACCTTCCTCATCGACACGCTGTACAAGGCGGCGGCGCGGCGGCTGAACGGCGCGCGCGAGACCCCGGCCCCGCACGACCATATCGACGGGCTGGAGCAGCTCGACAAGGTGATCGACATCGACCAGTCGCCGATCGGGCGCACGCCGCGCTCGAACCCGGCGACCTATACCGGCGCTTTTACGCCGATCCGCGAATGGTTCGCCGGCCTCCCCGAGGCGAAGACGCGCGGCTACCAGCCGGGGCGCTTCTCCTTCAATGTCAAGGGCGGGCGCTGCGAGGCCTGCCAGGGCGACGGCGTCATCAAGATCGAGATGCACTTCCTGCCCGATGTCTATGTCACCTGCGACGTCTGCAAGGGCAAGCGCTATAACCGCGAGACGCTGGAGGTGGAGTTCAAGGGCAAGTCGATCGCCGACGTGCTCGACATGACGGTGGAGGAGGGCGCGCGCTTCTTCGCCGCCGTGCCGGCGGTGCGCGACAAGCTGGAGACGCTGGCCCGCGTCGGTCTCGGCTATATCAAGGTCGGCCAGCAGGCGACGACCCTGTCCGGCGGCGAAGCGCAGCGCGTCAAGCTGGCCAAGGAACTGTCGAAGCGGGCGACCGGCCGCACGCTCTACATCCTCGACGAGCCGACCACCGGCCTGCATTTCCACGATGTCGCCAAGCTGCTGGAAGTGCTGCACGAACTGGTCGACCAGGGCAACACGGTGCTGGTCATCGAGCACAATCTGGAGGTGATCAAGACCGCCGACTGGGTGATCGATCTCGGGCCGGAAGGGGGCGATGGCGGCGGCACCATCGTCGCGGCCGGCACGCCGGAGGAGATCGCCGAGGTGCCGGCGAGCCATACCGGCCACTTCCTGCGCGAGGTGCTGGAACGCCGCCCGGCCCGCGGCATGACCGCGGCGGAGTAGCTGCGGGAAGAGCGACCGGCGGTGCCGCCGGAACGCCGGTGTCGGCTAGCTTCGCTCCTACCCTCCCGCGTCATCCCGAGAAAGTGACCCGACCTCGCATCCTCTCAGCCGTCACCCCGGCCGCGCGCAGCGCAGAGCCGGGGCCTATTGGCTGCCAGAGTGGTCGAGAGGACGCGCCCACCCCGCCCCGCGTCATCCCGCACGAAGCGCAGCGAAGATGCGGGATCGGAGAGCCGAGAGCCTCACGAAGGCACTCCCGAACGAACCCGCAACCGCCGTGCCTCCCCGGTCCCGGATCTTCGGCCTTCGGCCTCGTCCGGGAAGACGCGGGGAGAGGCATGTGCGACAAATATCCGCCGAGGGTGCCAATGGTTCCCGGCTCTCCGGCTTCGCCTGCGGCCGGGATGACGGTCTGAGGGGGAGGCAGCGATGTGGGTCTCTGGTCCGGCCGGGACGGCATCCGAGTGAGAGGCGCTGCCTCACATCCCCTCTGCCGTCACACCGGGCAAGGCGCAGCCGCGCCCCGGTGCCCATTGGCTACCAGAGTGGCGGCGAGGACACGCCCGCACGAGCCCTAGCTCTCGGCTGTCGTCCCGGTCTCGGTGAAGCCGAAGGCCGGGACCCAGTAACCACGATCGATCGCGACTGACGCCTCGGCGCAACCGCCGGACGGCCGGAATCTGCTGCCCGTGCTCGTCCCTCTCCCCGCGTCCTCCCGGACGCAATCCTCTCCGTCGTCCTCCCGGACGGCGCGCTAGCGCCGAGCCGGGACCGGAGAGCCAGAAGCCTATCACATGCGCTTGGGTCGCCCCTCGAGCTTCCTGCCTCTCGGGGCGCGCCGCGCCTGGCCGGAATGAATGCCGGAATGAATGCCGGAATGAATGATGGGGTGGACGGCCCTTCTCAACGGCATCGAAGTGCCAAAACGGGGTCGTTGAAACAACGCCACCAACAAGAGGAGCCGTCCGCCGTGGATATTAGCACCATTGGCTTCGATCTGGTCAAGCAGGTTTCTCCGGGTCACGGCGCCGACGCGGCCGGAACGACGTCCTGAGTGAGAGGGGCACCGCCTCACATCCCCTCAGAGGTCACCCCGGCCGCGCGCCAGCGCAGAGCCGGGGGCTATTGGTTGCCAGAGCAGCCGAAACGGCACACCGCCCTCGCGTTTCGTCCTCCCGGACGGCGCTCAGCGCCGAGCCGGGATCGGAGAGCCGAGAGCCTATCGGGCAGGCTCCCGACCGACATCACAACCGCCGTGCCTCCCCGGTCCCGGATCTTCGGCCTTCGGCCTCGTCCGGGAAGACGAAAGGAGAGGTCCAAGCGCATGAGCCTCGTCCTCGCACCTCCCACCCCACACCTGCCGAGGTTGCCAATGGGGCGCGGCCGGGGGCTATTCATTCCCAGAGCGGCAGCGATGACGCTGAAACCTCTCCCGGCGTCATCCCGCACGAAGCGCAGCGAAGATGCGGGATCGGAGAGCCGAGAGCCTATCGGGCAGGCTCCCGACCGACACCACAACCGCCGTGCCTCCCCGGTCCCGGATCTTCGGCCTTCGGCCTCGTCCGGGAAGACGAAAGGAGAGGTCCGAGCGCATGAGCCTCGTCCTCGCACCTCCCGCCCCACATCTGCCGAGGTTGCCAATGGGGCGCGGCCGGGGGCTATTCATTCCCAGAGCGGCAGCGATGATGCCGAAACCCCTCCTCTCGTCTTCCCGGACGGCGCGCAGCGCCGAGCCGGGACCGGCGAGCCGAGAGCCTATCGGGCAGGCTCCCGACCGACACCACAACCGCCGTGGCTCCCCGGTCCCGGATCTTCGGCCTTCGGCCTCGTCCGGGAAGACGCCAAGGAGGGGCCTCGTCCGGGAAGACGCCAAGGAGGGGGCGCGGCCGGGAAAACGCTAAAGAGAGGCCTCGTCCGGGAAGATGCGGGAGAGGCCGCGGCGAACTCCCCCAAGGATAAGTCCATGAGGTCGGCGGCGAGCAGGGGGGCTGAAACCGCCTCGGTCTTCCCGCTCCGAAAGATAAATCGATTTTTACGATGATAATTACAAAAACAATCAGTTTGTGCGAATGAAAGCGTCCTGCCATCCTGCACCGGCATCGCAGGAGGCAAGGCATGAATTTCGCCGGAAGCGGAAAATATGAGACAAAATTCGCGGCACGCGTCGCGAATTGGGGTCATGCTTTGCCCGGTCTTGCCTTGTGCGTCCTTCTCGCCCTTGCCGGCGAGGGGCTGCGGCGGCTTCCCGGCCTTGACCTGTTCGGGCCGATGGCGCTGGCGATGGCGCTGGGGCTGGGGCTGCGCGCGGTGCTGCCGCTGCCGGCGCTGGTCGTGCCGGGGGTGCGCCTTGCCGCCGGGCCGCTGCTGCGCGCCGCCGTCGTGCTGCTCGGCCTGCAATTGACGATCGCCGACCTGCTGTCGCTGGGCCTGGCCGGGCTTGCCGTCACCGTCACCGCGCTTCTCGCCACCTTCGCGCTGACCTTGTGGCTCGGCCGCCGGCTCGGCGTCGCGCCGGAGCTCGCCCGGCTGATCGCCGCCGGCACCTCGATCTGCGGCGCCTCGGCGGTGGCCGCCGCCCGCACGGTGACCGGGGCGAGCGCGGGCGATGCTGCCTATGCGGTCGCCTGCGTCACCCTGTTCGGCACGCTCGCCATGGTCCTGATGCCGCTGCTGCCGCCGCTCGCCGGGCTGGATGCGGCCGGCTACGGCCTCCTTGTCGGCGCCTCGGTGCATGAGGTGGCGCAGGTGGCCGGCGCCGGCTTCCGCCATTCGGCGCAGGCGGGCGAGGCGGCGATGGTCGCCAAGCTGTCGCGGGTGCTGCTGCTGGCGCCGATGGTGCTGGGGCTTGCCGCCTGGCTGCGGCGCGGTGGCGCCAGCAAGGTCGCGCGGGACGGGGCCGCCCGCCTGCCGCTGCCGTGGTTCGTGTTCGGTTTTCTCGCCATGGTGCTGGTCGCAAGCAGCACCGAACTGCCCGAGGCCATGCGCGCCGGGGCCGGCATGGCGACGACCTTCCTGATGACGATGGCGCTGGCCGGGCTCGGCCTCGGCACCGATCTGCGCGAGATCGCTGCCCGCGGCCCCCGTCCGCTGCTGCTGGCCGCTCTCGCTGCCCTGTTCATCGCCGCGCTTGCCCTGCTAATGGTGAAGGTCCTGATGTGACGGCGGGCGGGGCGCGATGACGCTGGAACAGTTGCGGATCTTCGTGGCGGTGGCCGAGCGCGAGCATGTCACGCGCGCGGCGCAGGCGCTCCATCTCACCCAGTCGACGATCAGCGCGGCGATCGCCGCGCTGGAGGCGCGCCACGATGTGCGCCTGTTCGACCGGGTCGGCCGGGGCGTCCGCCTGACCGAGGCCGGCCGGGTGTTCCTGGTCGAGGCGCGCGCCGTGCTCGCCCGCGCCGAGGCCGCCGGCGAGGTGCTGGCCGAGCTTGCCGGCCTGCGCCGGGGAACCCTGCGGATCGCCGCCAGCCAGACGGTCGGCGCCTATTGGCTGCCGGCGCGGCTGACGGCGTTTCGCGCCGCCCATCCGCGCCTTGCCGTCACCCTCGCCATCGGCAACAGCGAGCAGGTCGCCGCCTGGATCGGCGGCGGCGAGGCGGATCTGGGCATGGTCGAGGGGCCGGTGGCCGACGTCGACCTGGCGCCGGTCGAGGTCGGGCAGGACCGCATGGTGCTGGTGCTGCCGCCCGGCCATCCGCTCGCCCGTGGCGGCCCCCTCGATGCCGCCGCGCTGCAGGCGCTGACCTTCGTTGCCCGCGAGGCGGGATCGGGCACCGGCGTGATGCTGGAGCGGCTGGCGGCAAGCTTCGGCCTGTCGCTTGCCGATCTCGACATCTCGATGGAACTGCCCTCGAACGAGGCGCTGCGCAGCGCGGTCGAGGCCGGGGCGGGGGCGGCCGTGCTCTCCGCGCTGGTGGCGGACGGGGCGGTGCGCTCGGGCCAGCTCGCGGCGCTGGAGCTCGGCCTGCCGCCGCGTCCCTTCTTCGTGCTGCGCCACCGCGCCCGGCATCTTGCGCCCGCCGCCCGCGCCTTTCTCGGTGCCCTCGGCGTGGCCGCCGACGCGGCGTGAGGGGCGGGGCGGTCCAACGGCCTTTCCTGGAATTGTCCATGCGTGTCAGGATGATGGCCGAATCGCCCAAGGGACCCGCCACGCCATGTCCATCACCTGCGACTGCCTGATCATCGGCGGCGGCATTGCCGGCATCGGCCTTGCCGCACATCTGGGCGCCGAGCGCTCAACCGTGGTGCTGGAGATGGAAGACGCGCCCGGCCGCCATGCCACCGGCCGCTCGGCGGCGATCTTCATCCGCAACTACGGCAATGCCACCTTGCGGGCGCTGAACGACGCGTCGGTCGAGGTGCTCGGTGGCGGCGGCGCTTTCGCGGAGACCGGCTTCCTCGCCCCGCGCGGCGAGCTGGTCGTCGCCCGGCCGGAGGAGATGGAGCGCTTCGCCGCCTATCTGCAGGGCGCCGAGGGGCTGGAGCAGATCTCCGTCGCCGAGGCGATGCAGCGCTTCCCGATTCTCTCCGGCGATCATGTGGCGGCGGCCTATGAGGCAGGTGCCGCGGATATCGACGTCGACCGGCTGCTGCAGGCCTATCTGCGCGCCGCCCGCCATGCCGGCAGCCGGCTGGTGACCTCGGCGCGCGTCTCCGCGATTTCCCGCAAGGGCGATGTCTGGCGGGTCGAGGCGGGCGGCGAGACCTATGAGGCGCAGGTCGTGGTCAATGCTGCCGGCGCCTGGGCGGATACGGTCGCCGGCCTTGCCGGCCTGCCGCCGCTCGGCATCCAGCCCTATCGGCGCTCGGCGGCGATCCTGCCGGCTCCGGCGGGCCTGGATGTCTCGGCCTGGCCGGCGGTGGTCAGCGCCTCGGAGGCCTGGTACGCCAAGCCCGAGGCCGGCAAGCTGCTGGTCTCGCCGGCCGACGAGGATCCGCTGCCGCCGCAGGATGCCTGGCCGGACGACATGGTGCTGGCCGAGGGGCTCGACCGGTTCGAGAAGGCGACGACGGTCGCGGTGACGCGGGTCGAGCGGAGCTGGGCGGGCCTCAGGTCCTTCGCGCCCGACCGCACGCCGGTCGCCGGGTTTTCGGGCGCGGCGGAGGGCTTCGTCTGGCTCGCCGGGCAGGGCGGCTACGGCATCCAGACCTCGCCGGCGCTGTCGCGGCTCGCCGCCGACCTGATCCTCGAGCGGGTGCCAGTGCTGGCCCCCGCCGTCGTCGCCGCGCTGGCGCCCGGCCGGCTCGGCGGCTGAGCGGCCTAAAGCCCCTGCAGCAGGTCGCGCAGCATGTGGGTGATCAGGTCGATGCGGCCGAGCGCCTCGCGCAGCTCGTCCTGGTCGCGGTGGCTCAGCGCGTCGAGCCGCACCCGGTTGGTCGGCGGCACGCCCGCCTCCAGATCGGCGATCTGCTGGGTTAGGATCAGCCGCATCAGGAAGCCGTGAATATCGGCGAGCAGCTCCGCGTCGGGTTGCGAGCGGCCGGCCTTCTCCGCCGCCTGGCGCAGGCGCTGCGGCGTCGACAGCGAGACGACGCCATGGCGCAGGGCGATGGCGCGGGCGCCGGCGACGATCGGCAGCAGGCCGCCGGTCTTGAGGTCGACCCGACCGGTGTCGTCCTTCTTGATGCGGCCGAACAGGCCGAGCGGCGCGGCATGGCTGCCGGCGGTGTCGCCGAGCGCCCGCAGCATGGAGAGCGAGCCGCGGGCGATCTCGCTCGTCTCCCGCCGCAGCCGGTCGGCGAGCCGGCTGCCGCCGCTGCCCGATACATGCGCGGGCGTGAAATCGTAGAAGATGTCGACGCTGAGCAGCGCCTGCGGCGAGGGATGCCCGGCCCAGTCGCGCGCCTGCGCCAGCCATTCGCCGAGGCGCCGCCGCCACGGGCGGTTCTTCGCCATCACCCCGCCCTTGCAATAGGGGATGCCGGCGCGGTCGAGGATCTCGTTGATGCGGGCGGCGAAGCGGGTGAACCAGTCCTCGGCATCGTCGAGATTGCCGGCATAGTCGTCGGCGATCACCAGCGCATTGTCCTGGTCGGGGGCGAGCAGGCTCTCGCCGCGCCCGCCCGAGCCGAGCACCAGCAGCGCATAGTCGGCCGGCGCCGGGCCGTGGCCGGCGGCGACCAGCTCCGCTTCGGCGAGTTCCGCCGCGCGCGAGGTCATCGCGCGGGCCTCGGCGGCGATGATCGCGGCCACCTGCCGTGCGTCCTGGCCGTCGGCCAGCAGCCCGGCGGCGAGCGAGGGCAGGGCGGCCTGGACGCGGGCAAGGTCGCGCGGCCTTCCGGCGGCGGCGATCTCGTCGCCGACGGTGAGCGTCGCCAGCGCCCGCTTGCGCAGCAAGGTGCGCAGGGTGAAGACGCCGGCGAGCCGGCCGCCGGCGTCGGTGACGCCGATATAGCGCAGGTTGCGCCGGGCCATCAGGCCGAGCGCACGGTAGAGGAACGTGTCCTCCGGCGCGCTGATCACCGGCGAGGACATCAGCCGGGCGACCGGTTCGTCGCTGGCGCCGGCGCCCTCGCGGGCGAGCGCATGCAGCACGTCGCGCTCGGTCAGGATGCCGGGCTCGTCCTCCTCGCCGGCCGGATCGACGATCAGGCAGCCGATCCGGCGTTCGGCCATCAGTTGCGCGGCCTCGTGCAGGCTCGCGCCCTGGGCGATGGAGATCGGCGGGCTGCTCATCACGTCGCCGAGCCGGTGGCGGTAGAGAAAGCTGTCGATGGCGCGCTGGCTGCCGCCGCGCAGCACCGCGCGGGAGAAGTCCGGACGGTCGGAGGGGCGGTCGAACCAGCCGGCCTCCTCCTGGCGGGCGATCAGGCCGGCCGGCTTGCGCGACAGGTTCTCCGCCTCGGCCAGCGTGCGCACCTCCTTGGCCAGCAGCGCCGGGATCAGGGCGGCATAGACCCGCGCCGTCGTCAGCGCGTCGCCATAGGCGGTGTGCCGGCCCTCCACCGGAACGCCGAGGCCGAGCGCCAGGCTGTCGAGCGAGGTGTCGATCATCGCCCGGTCGAGGCCGGCGGCCAGCAGCGCGATGTCGAGCGAGCGCGGCTCGCGCCAGGCGATGCCGTGGCGGTCGGCCTCGTGCCGCAGCACGGCGAGGTCGAAATGGATCGAATGGCCGACGACGACCGAATCGCCGATGAAGGCGAGCAATTCCGGCCCGGCCTCGGCGAATGTCGCCTGGCCCTCGACGTCCCTGTCGCCGAGGCCGTGGATGCGGCGGGCGACTTCCGGGATCGCCATGCCCGGGTCGACCAGCTTGCGGAAGCTCTGTTCCGGGTGCAGCTCCACCCCTTCCATGCGCACCGCGCCGATCTGCACGATGCGGTCCTTGCGGATGTCGAGCCCGGTCGTCTCGGTGTCGAGCACGACCACGTCGAGCGCGATCAGCGGCGTCGCGCCGGCTCGCTGCCCGTTGCCGTCGCGTGCCGCCGGACTCACGGAACGGCCACCATCCGGTCGCTGAGCTGGCCGGCGAAGGCGACAAGGTCGATGCGTTTGCGCAGGGTCGCCTGGTAGTCGATGAAGCGGAAGGCGACGTTGTTGACCACCATCATCTTGTCGGCCTCGCGCACCGAATCCTCGATCGGCGCGTGGTCGAGCAGGCGCAGCGCGGTGGCGATGGAGATCGCGTCCGGCTTCAAGGGCGGCTTGTCCATGTAGACCTGCAGCCGGCGGTCGAATTCCTCGATGAGGTCGGCCCAGCCCTGCTCGGCGCGGTGCGCGGGCATCTCCTCGGCGTCGAGCACGGCGCGATAGAGCTCGGCAAGGCCGCGGGCGCGCAGCTTCGGATCTTCGGGGAGATGCGGGCGCACCTCGGCCTCGATCATCAGGATCAGGTCCTGCGCCGCGACCGCGAAGGTCTCCCACTTGCAGATGGTCAGGGCGAAACCGAATCCCTCGTCCTGGAACAGGCGGGGCCCGGCCAAGAGCGTGCGGGCGCGCAGGTAGGAATAGCTCGCCCCTTGCGCGAGAAAAGCGGCGCCTCCGCGGATCGCCTCGACCGACGACGACCAGTCGGTTTTTTGCCGTTGGGGCAGAATGGACCCAATCAAATCAAGCACTTGGTGCGTCTCCCTGGTGGCCGGCCGGTTGGCTCCGGCGCCGTGATTAGTCTTTCGGATAACTTTCCTTTTCTACATTGAAGAGAATAACCTGACGGCGCAAGTGTCCCTGCATTGCAATATATCGCATGCTGCTGGTGCGAAGAAGTCGGGGAGGACCGATATTCGACTTTGTGATTATTGCAGCGGGGACGGTGGGGCTGACGGAGGTCGATCAGCCGACCGGGTGCATTCAGTGGGAGGATTTGTTTTGACCGAGAAACTGCCACCGGAAGTGGCGGAGGCGCACTGGACCAAGACGCGGAACCTGATGTGGGTGACGCTGGCGGTCTGGGCGATCTTCAGCTTCTTCATCCACTTCTTCGTAACGGCGATGAACAACATCGTCTTCCTTGGCTTTCCGCTCGGCTTCTACATGGCCGCGCAGGGATCGCTGATCGTCTTCGTCGTGTTGATCTTCTGGTTCGCGAACCGGCAGAACGCCATCGACGAGGAATTCGGCGTCGCCGAAGACTGAGGGGGATCCAATGGCACTTTCCATGAAGGGTGATTTCACCGACAACCTGGGCAAGATCTACGGGATCTATGTCGGCGGCTTCGCCGCCTTCGTCGTCCTGATGGCGATCGCGGCCACGCTTGGCGTGCCGGACCGTTTCATCCTGTGGTCCTACATGGCGATGACGATCGGCATCTATGCGTTCATCGGCATCATGTCGCGAACGGCGCAGGTCTCGGAATACTATGTCGCCGGCCGCTCGGTGCCCGCCGTCTACAACGGCATGGCAACGGGCGCGGACTGGATGTCCGGCGCGTCCTTCGTCGGTATGGCCGGCACGCTGTTCGTGCTGGGCTATGACGGCCTTGCCTTCGTGCTCGGCTGGACCGGCGGCTATGTGCTGGTCGCGGTGCTGCTCGCGCCGTATCTGCGCAAGTTCGGCGCCTACACCGTGCCCGACTTCCTCGGCACCCGCTACGGCGGCAACACCGCGCGCCTCGTCGGCATCGTCGTGCTGTTCTCGTGCTCGTTCACCTATATCACCGCGCAGGTCTATGCCTCGGGCATCATCGCCTCGCAGTTCCTCAACATCGACTTCGAATGGGCGGTGTTCGCCGGTCTTGCCGGCATTCTCGTCTGCTCGATGCTGGGCGGCATGAAGGCGGTGACCTGGACGCAGGTGGCGCAGTACATCGTGCTGATCGTCGCCTATCTGCTTCCGGCGGTGTGGATGTCGACCGTGCAGTTCGGCATTCCGATCCCGCAGTTGACCTATGGCGGCGCCCTGACGCAGATCGCCGAGTACGAGCGGATCCTGGAGGTCACGCGGACCCATGTGGCTCCGTTCCAGAGCTACAGCCCGCGCGACTACTTCTTCCTGATCTTCTGCCTGATGGTCGGCACCGCGTCGCTGCCGCACATCCTGATGCGCTTCTTCACGACCCCGACGGTTCGTGAGGCGCGTAAGTCGGTCGGCTGGTCGCTGTTCTTCATCTTCCTGCTGTACTTCACGGCTCCGGCCTATGCCGCCTTCTCGAAGTTCAACCTGATGGGTCTCTTCGTGGCGGCGGGCGCTGAATCGAGCTATCAGCTCGCCTTCAACGCGATTCCGCAGTGGATGATCCAGTGGGGGTCGATCGCCGGCCACCAGCTTGTGACGATCTGCGGCGTCAAGGCCGAGACCGTCGCGGCGATCCAGGCGGCTTGCGAGGCCAAGGGCTTCGCGGAAGGCTTCCCCTACACCGAACTGCGGCTCAACAACGACATGATCGTGCTGTCGACCCCGTCGATCGCCGGCATGCCGATCTGGGTCGTGGGTCTCGTCGGTGCGGGCGGCTTCGCCGCGGCGCTCTCGACCGCCGACGGCCTGCTGCTGGCCATCGCCAATGCCCTGTCGCACGACGTCTACTACAAGATGATCGACCCCAAGGCCGACTCCAAGCGTCGTCTGATGGTGGCGAAGGTCCTGCTGGTGGTCGTCGCGCTCGCCGCCGCCTTCCTGGCGCGCACCAAGCCGTCCGACATTCTGTCGATGGTGGCGTGGGCGTTCTCGATCGCGGCTGCCGGCCTCTTCGCCCCGCTCGTCATGGGCGTGTGGTGGAAGCGGACGACGAACATCGGCGCGATCCTCGGCATGGCCGCGGGCTTCGGCACGACGATGTACTACCTGATCGGCAACGTCTACGGCTTTGACCTCGTCAAAGGCACGGGCGACGAGATCTCGTGGTTCGGCGTGGCGTCGATCTCCGCCGGCATCTTCGGTGTCCCGGTGGCGTTCGTCGTGACCTATGTCGTGTCGCTGGTGACCCCGGCGCCGAGCGAGGAAATGCAGGACTTCGTCGACCGTCTGCGATTGCCGAAGGGCGGCAACATGATGGTTCAAACGCACTGACGAACCGGCTACAAGACTGAACGCAGGGCCCATGGGCCCTGCGTTTTCATGTCAGGATGGACGAAATCATGCAGGCTTCCGCCCTCAGTGGCATCCTTCTCCTCGTCGCGACCTATCTGCTCGCCTTCGGGACCTTTGTCCTTGGCGGCGCGCCGACCGAGGTCGCCGTCTATCTCGGTGGCACCTACGCGCTGACCGCGCTCGCCGCCTTCCTGTTTTCCCGAGGGGTCCTCGAACTCGTCGTCGGCTCCGACCGCAACATCACCTTCTTCGTGGTGCTGCGAAAGCTGACCGACCCGCTGCTGGCGCTGGTTGCGCCGCTGACTCCGGCGTTCCTGCTGCCCTTCGCAGTGTCGCTCTACGGTGCTTTCCTGTTCTTCCTGCTGAAGCTGTTCCTGTTCGGCGATGCCTTCCTCGGCGTGCCGCCGCTGTTCATCCTGCTCTATCTGGTGGTGGCCTCGGCGTTCTGACGGCCGGCGCGCCCGCTATAACTGTTATCGCCCCGGCGCGGGGCGATAACAGTTATAGCGGGCGCGGAATTGACCCGTTCCGGTGCGCATGCGACCCAGAAGAGAGGCGAGGGGGCCGATCTTCAGGAGGGAGTTGCAATGCTGGATCTCAAGGGACGGGTGTCGATCTACCAGCCGGAGCAGGAAGGCCTGATCTTCCCGTATGAGCCGTCCTTCCAGAGCGTCGAGGAGGAGCGCCGCCACCGCAAGGAGCGCCTTGTCGCCGCCTGCCGCGCCTTCGCCCGACAGGGCTTCGACTACGGTTTCGCCGGCCATCTCACCGTGCGCGATCCGGAGCGGCCGGAGCTTTACTGGACCAACCCGATGGCGGTGCATTTCGACAAGGTGAAGATGTCGAACCTGATCCTGGTCGACCATGCCGGCACGGTGATCGAGGGCGATTACGCGGTGAACCGCGCCGGCTTCGTGCTGCATGCCAATGTGCACGAGGCGCATCCCGACATCATCGCCATGTGCCATGCGCACACGGTCTACGGCACCGCCTATGCCGCGCTTTGCCGGCCGATCGAGCCGATCACCCAGGATGCCTGCGCCTTCTTCGAGGACCATGTCATCATCGGCGACGAGGCCGGTGCGGTCGCGGTCGAGAACCATGCCGGCTCCAACGTCGCGGCGGCCTTCAAGGGCGTCAAGGCGGCGATCCACCAGAACCACGGCCTGCTGACGGCGAGCCGCCACAGCATCGAGGCGGCGGCCTTCTGGTTCATCGCGCTGGAGCGCTGCTGCCAGCAGCAGCTCGCCATCGCCGCCGCCGGCATCCCGCCGGTCTATATCCGCGAGGACCGGGCCCGCTACAGCCGCGAGCATGTCGGCAGCGAATATATCGGCTGGCTGCATTTCCAGCCGATCTGGGAGCAGCTCCGCGAGGACTGCCCCGACATGTTCGACTGATACATGTTCGACTGAGGCATGTTCGACTGACGATTGTCTGGCCTGCCTCCGGCGGCCGGTGCGGTCCCCGCGCCGGTCGTCTCCTTTCCTCCCCCGGCTGACGCCGTCCGCCCGCCTTGCTAGTCTGTCCCGCTGCCCGAGGGAGGCGGCGAGGGGGAGATGGACGGGGCATGGACGGGGCATGAAGGACAATCGCTTGCTGGAAATGCGGGTGTTCCGCGCGGTCGTCGAGGCGGGGGGCTTCCGCCATGCCGCCGACCGGCTGCGCGTCAGCCAGCCCTTTGTCAGCCAGAGCGTTTCGGGGCTGGAAAAGCGGCTGGGCGTCAAGCTGCTGCACCGCTCGACGAGGGGGCATCGGCTGACCGACGAGGGCCGGGCCTATTTCGAGGCCTGCGTGCGCGCCGTCGACATGGTGGAGGCGGCGGAAGGGGAGGTCTCCGCCGCCACGCGGGCGGCCGCCGGCGAGCTGCGCGTCAGCGCGCCCATCGCCTTCGGCACCGACCAGATCGTGCCGCGCATTCCCGACTTCCTGAAGCGGCATCCGGGGCTGACCCTCGCCCTGTCGCTGACCGACCGCTTCGCCAACCTGATCGAGGAGAATATCGACGTCGCCGTGCGCATGGGACGGCTGGAGGGATCCTCGCTGATGAGCCGCAAGCTCTGCGACCTGCAGCGGATCGTCGTCGCCGCGCCCGCCTATCTCGCCGCGCACGGGCCTATCGCCCATCCGCGCGACCTTGCCCGCGCCAATTGCCTGCTGTGGGAGGGGCGGCGCGGCCATCTCAACCGCTGGCCGTTTCTCGTCGGCGGTGCGGTCGAGACCGTGACGGCGACCGGGGATTTCCGCAGCGCCAACGGTCTGTCGCTGGTGCAGCTCTGCCTTGCCGGCCACGGCATCATGCGCATGGCCGAGCATCTCGCCAATCCGGCCATCGCGCGCGGCGAGTTGGTGCCGCTGCTCGCCGACTATCAGGTGCGCGACGACACCGCCTTTCACGCGGTCTATCTGCCCGAGCGCCAGCTTCTGCCGCGCGCGCGCCTCTTCATCGACTATCTGGTCGAGACCTTCCGCGTTCCGCCCTGGTCGGTGCCCTGATCCCGTCCCATATGTCGTGAGACGGCCGCGTTCTTGCGGTTGGCTCAAGGGCGGGCGTAAGATGGCCGAGCGGGCACGGCGTCCGCCGGGCAGCGAGGTGCGACGATGGCTCACGATCCCAAGGTCGAGGAACGTCCGGGCGAGACCCGCGACGGCGAGGGCCGCCCCGCGCCGAAGTTCAGCACGGAGGAAGCGGCGCGCCGCCGGCAGGCCGGCCGGCAGCCTCGATCCGTACGGGAGATTGCCGAAGGCGCCATCGTCCAGCATGCGGAGACGCTGAAGAGGCTTGGCGAATAGCATGGTGGAGCCGATCTGGCTCACGGTCGAGGACATTGACGAGCTGGCCCGCATGGTCAGTGACGCGTTCCCCGGCCATTTCGTCGAGTGCTATCCTCACAAGCGCAACGACCTCGAGGCGGCCACTTATCGCGCCAGGAACAGATACGACTATAACGAGCAGCGCGATCTGACGGCGCTGGCCGCCGAGTATGCCTATGGCATCGGCAAGGCGCATGCCTTCGCGGACGGCAACAAACGGATCTGCTTTCTTGCCGCCCGGGTGTTTCTGGAGCTCAACCAGCTTCGCCTGACCGAGCCGGAGGCGGGTTTCTTCGCCCAGCCGATCAAGGACCTGATGGCGAACGAGATCGAGACCGCCCAGCTCGCAGCGCTTTTCGCCGACAATGTGGCGTGGATCGACGACGACGAACACTGACCTCACCGCCCCGTTTGCCGCATCCTCCGTGCGGTGCTACAGGGGGCGCCTTGCGGCATTCTAGCAACGGACGGTGCGCGATGAGCGACAAGGACATCTATTCCGGCCTGACCCAGCTCGGCAGCGCGACGCAGATTCCGGCGAGCCCGGAAGCGGCGGTGCTGGAGCGGGTGCCCAATCCGCAGCCGGACGTGCGCTATGCGGTGCGCTTCACCGCGCCGGAATTCACCTCGCTCTGCCCGATGACCGGCCAGCCCGATTTCGCGCATCTGGTCATCGACTACCTGCCGGCCGGCTGGCTGGTGGAGAGCAAGTCGCTGAAGCTCTACCTCACCTCGTTCCGCAACCACGGCGCCTTCCACGAGGACTGCACGGTCAGCATCGGCCGCCGGCTCGTCGGCCTGCTGGCGCCGGAGTGGCTGCGCATCGGCGGCTACTGGTATCCGCGCGGCGGCATGCCCATCGACGTCTTCTACCAGACCGGCCCGGCGCCCACGGACGTCTGGATCCCCGACCAGGGCGTGCCGCCCTATCGCGGCCGGGGCTGAGCGTCTCACACACTCTCCTGCGCGATCGCCAGCGCGCCATAATCGGCGACCGTCGTCAGCCGGCTCGCCAGCACCACGGCGAAGGAGAGGGCGAAGAGGGCCGCCACCACGGCGAGCCCGGCCTGCGGGGTGACGGCGGTGGCGATGGCGCCGCCCGCCAGCGCGCCGAGCGGCCGCGTGCCGTAGATCGCCGTCTGGATCACCGCGTTGACCCGCCCCAGCATCTGCGCCGGCGTCACCAACTGGCGCACGGTGTTCTGCGTCACCAGCCACATCGACGGGCCGAAGCCGAGCACGAAGAACGCCGCCATCAGCAAGGGGCCGGGATTGCCTTGCGGCAGCGCCAGGAGCATTGCGGCGGCAACGACCGAGCTTCCGGGGCCGAACATCAGCACCAGGCGCGGGGCAATGCGGCCTGCGATCCGTCCCGCCACATAGGTGCCGGCGACCGAGGCGAGGCCGAAGGCGGCCATCGCGCCGGCAAAGAGCGTCGCCTCGCCGCCATGGTCCTGCGTGATCACCGGCACGGCCAGCACCACCAGCATCGCGAAGGCGAAGTTCCAGAACACCGCGCAAAAGGTGATCGGCAGCAGCATCGGGTGGCGCAGCACGAAGCCGGCCCCCTTCGCCAGCCGCCGGATCAGCGCCTCGCGCTGCTGCGGGCGTGACACCGATTTCGGCAGCGGCGCGGTCAGCATGAGCGCGGCGAGCGCGCAGGCCGCCGCCGCCCAGAACACGGCGGCGGCCCCCGTTACGTCCAGCATCAACCCGAGGGCGAGCGGCACGGCCAGCGAGGCGACCGAGCGGGGCAGGGAGATCGCCGCATTGGCACGGGCAAGATCGGCCTGCGCCACGATCCGCGGCAGCATCGACAGGCTCGCCAGCCCGTAAAGCACGATGCCGAGGCCGGCGAGCGCGATCGCCCCGGCAAAGGGCAGGATCGCCCCGGCTCCGATGGCGAGCGCCGCCGCCGCAAAGCCACCGAGCGACAGCAGCGCCGAGGCAAGGATCGCGCTGCGCGGCTCTGTGCGGTCGACCAGCACGCCGAAGGGCAGGCTGCCGACCAGATGCGCCATCGACTGGCAGGCGACCAGCAGGCCGATGGTGCTGGCGCTCGCCCCGAAGACGGTGGCGGCGACGATGGGGACGGCGACCAGCGCGATCTGGTCGGCGATGTTCAGTCCGTAGGACGAGGCGACAAGTCTGTCGAGGGCGCGCATTTGAGGCTCCGCTGGCGGTGACGCGCGCGAGCTTAACGAGGGCCGGCCGGCCGCCTCGACCCGATTTGCGAGCGGGCGGTCTCCCGCAACCGCTTGATCCGGCCTGCTGGAAGCTCTCTTTCTATTCAAAGCCAGTTTTCAGGATTCCGGCCGCCATACACCACGGCAACCACGAAAATCCCGTACGGCATCGGCTCATAGATGATGATGTAGCTGCCCTCGACGAGGATGCGAGCGGTAGGACTTAGCTCCGGGCGGGGAGCGCCCATCTCAGGCTGACCTGCCGCCAGCTCGGCCTTGTCCAGCAATCGCCGCAGCAAGGCATCCGCCGCCGCTTCGTTGTCCGGCGCAATATCGTGCCATATGCCGCGAATATCCCGCTCGGCGCGAGGGCTTAGAACGTAGTCAGCCACGCGACCCGGCTTCCGCCTTCAGCTCTGCCAACAAGGTGTCGGCGTCGACCGACCGGCCTTCGCCGCTGGCCATGCCTTCATTATAGGCGTGTTTCAAACGTGCCATCTCCAGCTTGCGTAGTTCCTGGCGCTGCTCCCACAGGCGCAGCGCATCGCGAACCACCTCGCTGTTCGAGGCATAGGAGCCGGATTCCACCGCGCTCTTTAGCTGCGCCACCTGCTGCGCAGACAGGGAGACGGTGAGTGTTTTCATCGGTGCCGTTTTCATGCCGGTAGTATGGCATTCCTCACAATTCCTAACAAGAATTATTAGTGATGGCTGCAGCCCGCCGGCTCCGCCGCTTCGGGAATGCCGAGGCCGAGGTCATGGGATCGATGCGGCCAGCGATTTGCGAGCGGGCGGTCTCCCGCAACCGCTTGATCCCGCCTGCTGCGGATGCGAAGACAAAAGCCTGTTCCCGTGGGGCCGCCTGCCGTGACCTATCTGCTGCTCAAGTATCTCCACGTCCTTGGCGCCATCGTCATTCTCGGCACGGGCAGCGGCATCGCCTTCTTCATGCTGATGGCGCATCGCTCCGGCAGCGCCGCCTTCATCGCGCAGACCTCGGCGGTCGTCGTGCTGGCCGACAAGCTGTTCACCGCCACTGCCGTCGCGGTGCAGCCGGTCACCGGCACCCTCTTGATGCGCGAGAGCGGATACGCCTTCACCGACGGCTGGATCGCCCTGTCGCTGGGGCTCTACCTCGTCGCTGGCGCGTTCTGGCTGCCGGTGGTGTGGATCCAGGCGCGCATGCGCGATCTCGCGCGCGGTGCCGCCACTGAGGGCGCGCCGCTTCCCGCCGCCTATCACCGCCTGTTTCGCATCTGGTTCGTCTTCGGCTTTCCCGGCTTCGGCTCGGTCGCGGCGATCCTCTGGCTGATGATCGCAAGACCGGAGCTCTGACCGATGGCCGCCGACGCTCCCACCATCGCCGTTCTCGGCGCCTCCGGCCTGATCGGCCAGGCCGTGGCGCTGGATCTCCTGCGCCGGGGTTTTCCCGTGGTCGCGCTCGCCCGCCGCTTCACCGGCGCACAGAAGGCCGCGCTCGGCGCTGCTGCCGTCGAGGCGCCGCTGGTCGATCTCGATGCGCGCAGCCTCGCCAGCCTGTTGGCCGGGCGCAAGGTCGATATCCTCGTCAACTGCATCGGCGTGCTGCAGGACATGCCGGGCAAGGGCACGGCAAGCGACGCGCATGGCGGCTTCGTCTCGCGGCTTTTGTCCGCGATGGGGCAGCAGGGCGCGCGGCCGCAGCTCCTGGTGCATCTGTCGATCCCCGGTGCGCCCGAGAGCGACCGCACCGCCTTTTCCGCCACCAAGCGCGAGGCCGAGCGGCTGATTTCCGGCAGCACCGTTTCCTTCGCCATCCTGCGTCCCGGCTTCGTCGTCGCACCCGTTGCCTATGGCGGCAGCGCGCTGATCCGCGCCCTTGCCGCGCTGCCCCTGCGCCTGCCGCAGGAGGAAGCCTCGCGCCCCTTCGCCGCGACCGATGTCGCGGACATTTCCCGCACAGTCGCTTTCCTCGCCGATGGGTGGGGGCAGGGGCGGCGCGACTGGCGCGAGACCTGGGAGGTGATGGAGCGCCGCCCGCACACCGTCGGCGAGGTGGTCGAGGCGTTCCGCGCCCGCATCGGCGGGCCGGCGCCGCGCTGGCGGCTGCCGCGTGCGCTCCTGTCGCTGGGGGCGCGGGCGGGGGATCTTGCTGCCCGTCTCGGCTGGGCACCGCCCGTGCGCAGCACGGCGCTCGCCGAGATGCGGCGCGGCGTTGCCGGCGATCCCGGCTCTTGGGTAGCGGCGACACGTCTTGAGCCGCGCTCGCTGGAGGCGGCGCTCGCCCGTTATCCCGCCGGCGTGCAGGAGCTCTGGTCCGCCCGCCTCTACATGCTCAAGCCGGCGATCCTCGGCATTCTCGTCGTCTTCTGGGTCGTCTCGGGGCTGATCGCGCTCACGGTGGCCTTCGACGCGGCGGTGGCGATCCTGACGGCGCATGCCTTCCCGCCGCTGCTGGCGAAAGCGGTCACCGTGGTCACCAGCCTTGCCGACATGGCCATCGGCGCCGCCATCGCGGTTCGGCGCTGGTGCCGCGCCGGGCTTCTCGCCGGCATCGTCCTGTCGCTCTTCTACATGGCGGGCGCGGCCGTGCTCACGCCGGAGATGTGGGTCGAGCCGCTCGGCGCGCTGGTCAAGACCGGCCCGGCCATCGTGTTGATGCTCGTGGCGCTGGCGATCTTCGAAGACCGCTAGCGCGGCAGGCGCGGGGCGGGCGCGCAGCGCGCACCCGTCCCAAGCACCCGCCCAGAGCAGCGGAGCAGCGCAAGGCCGTTCCCCCTCTCAGGTGTCGTCCCGGACGAGGCCGAAGGCCGAAGAGCCGGGACCCATTGGCGCCCTTAGCGGGCATGTGGCGGAAGGCGTTCACCCCCCTCTCACTTGTCATACCTGCGAAGGCAGGTATCCAGCATCCGCCGGCGTGCGGGTCTTCGCGCCAGCCTCTCCTTTCGTCATTCCGGACGAGGCCGAAGGCCGAAGATCCGGAACCGGCGAGCCACGGCGGTGGTGGCTTGGTTCCGGTGTCCTCGTCGCCGCTCTGGGAACGAATGGGCCCCGGCGCGCGCTGCGCTTGGCCGGGGTGACGGCCGATGAGCGCGAGGCCGTGCCCCCTCCTCGGAGGTCATCAACTCATATCGTTGAGGTGGTCTCTCGTTCTGGCGTTGAGGATGACGACGATCTTTCGCATGAGGGCTGTGAGGGCGACGATTGGCTTCTTTCCGTTTGCGATCAGCCTGTGGAAGACGGG
>NZ_FYAV01000004.1:0-4827 GCF_900185745.1 Stappia sp. TSB10GB4
GGTTCAAGCAGCCCAAACTGCTCATCGCTGAGCCAGAAATAGTCGCGATCCATGACGGGTCCCCCTCAGAGACCCTGAATCACAATCCCGCCGTCAGAGGAACCCCTTTTATGGGTCCGGACCCTAATGAAGGACGCATTGTTCCATCCCAAGGTTTGGCTCTTTCAGCACGGCTCAGACGTTCTCGCCGCGCATGGCTCAAGCAATGTCACTCATGCTGGCATCACAAAGAATATTGAACAAATTGCCATCTCAAAGTCCTGGGAAGATCCTAACCAGAAGTACATAACCGAAAAGTTATCCTACCAATTTCTCCGGCTATGGGAGAACAAAGAGGATAGCTGCCTCGTGGTACCACTCCCCAAGGCAGTGACCGAAAGGCTTCTACGCACCTACGATTCGGAAGCGCCTCCAACCGAAGCCGAATTGCGCGCGCTCTACGGTCGAGCAAATGGACTCTCTGAAGATCAACAGACTTTCGAGGTCCACACCCTACCGCGCGAAGCTTTTTCGATACCGACTATCCTCCGCTTCGACGATGGACCGTTCGCGCATCAAGGATCTGCGGTGAAAGCCTGGTGTGAAGCTGGTTTTCGCGGCGTTCTGGAAATGGCCACCGGTTCCGGCAAAACGATCACGTCTATGATTAGCGCCTATCGGCTTTTTGAGCTGCATAATCCGCTATTGATCGTTGTCGCCGCCCCGTATGTGCCTCTGATCGAACAGTGGTGCGATGAAATTGTGCCGTTTGGCCTGAAGCCGACCAACCTCACGCTCGTGGGGGGTGCACAGAAACGCGCTAGTGAATTGCAAAAGATCAAACGACGGTTACGCACAGGGATATCGACTGCCGAGGCCGTTGTCGTCAGCCACGATACACTTTGCACTCCCGCGTTCCTCGACGTGATCGCATCCTTTGGCTGTGCCCGTCTACTCATTGCTGACGAGGCCCACAATTTGGGCAGCCCTTCTTTCGTTAACAGCCCACCCGAGTTCTTTGAATACCGGCTGGCGCTCTCTGCCACTCCAATTCGGCAGTATGATCAAGAAGGGACAGATGCCCTCTTCGCGTTCTTTGGTCCTGTCGTTTTCCAGTTCACTCTGGAAGAAGCTATCGGCCGTTGCCTTGTTGAATATGACTATTACGTCCATCCGGTCTACCTGACCCCCTCCGAAATGGATGAATGGTATGAGCTAACCGGAAAAATTAAACAGAACGCCTGGCGGGGCAGTGACGGCAAGCCCGACGAGTTCCTTGCCAAGCTTCTGCGTGATCGTCGAGCGCTCCTTGAGACCGCCGCCGGCAAACTCGGTCAGCTTGCGACATTGCTCGCGCGCGAGGACCTCAGCACTCTCCGGCACACCTTAGTCTATACGACAGATAAGGCTCCCGCTCAGCTTGAAGCGGTCAACCGCATGCTGCGGGGCAAGGGCATTCTGTTCCACCAATTGACAGCGGAAGAAACTGGAAGCCGCGAGCAGACCAAGCGCATCATCAAGTCATTCCAGGATGGCGAAATCCAAGTACTGACCGCCAAGCGTGTCCTGGATGAAGGGGTGAACATTCCCCAGATTTGTCGGGCCTATGTTCTGGCTAGCACGACAGTCGAAAGACAGTGGGTGCAGCGCCGTGGGCGTCTGCTGCGCACATGCAGCGCTATCGGCAAATCCTACAGCACGATTCACGACTTCCTGGCGTTGCCTCCAGACATCGAAAACGGGCTCGATCCCGATGCCCGAAGCCTCGTGCGATCTGAACTGCGCCGTGCACAGGAGTTCGCCAGACTCGCAAGAAACGCCGGTCGACCAGACGGGCCGTTGGCGATTCTTGATAAACTCGTCGATGCTGCGTTTTTGGATGGGGGAAGCTAAATAATGCCGCTGAACGACAGAAAAATCATCTCAATCATACTTGAGCAATCCAAGCAGATCGAGGAGCGCTGCGACGGTTATCGCGAAGAGATAGTCGATGTCATTAGCGACATCCTTGAGTACGAACGCCAGCACCGTGTCCAGAACACTAACATACAGAAAAAAATCAATGATAAATGCAATGCGGCTGCAAGATACCTTTGTGAGAAGCGCGGGCAAGACATCACGGAGGATGTCGGTCAATGAAACTCCTTCGTGCCAAATTTCAGAATTTTCGACTGCTGCGTGACCTTGAGATTGAATTCTCAAGCGATCCGGAGCGCAATTTGACGGTTATTCGCGCAGCAAACGAGTCTGGTAAAACTACAATACTCAACGCCCTCCAATGGGCACTCTACGGTGACGCTGCCTTGCCAGGAAAAGGCGATGGGTTTCGTCTGCATCCCATCGATTGGGAAGCATCCGACGGCAGACGCGTACCGATAACCGCATCCGTCGAGTTCGAGCTGACGACCTACCGCCGCAGCGCCGGCGGCGTGCGTGAAACTCGACGACAGTACCGCATCGTCCGCTCGGCTTATGAAGAAGTTGACAGCAGTGCGAGGCGGTCTCCGTCATCGGTGAAACTGTTTGCGCTGAATGAGACTGGCGTGACGCCGATCGATTCTCCCGAAGCGCTGATCAATGAGGAGCTTCCACCGGAACTCCGTGATGTGTTTTTCACGGACGGCGACCGGGCACTGAGCTTTATCGAGGCGGATGTCGCCCTGTCCACCAAGCGCGAACGGGTACAGCGGGCGATCCGGTCGCTTCTTGGTCTTGGTGTCATCGACGATGCAATCAAGCACGCGCGCAAGGCGGCCTCGGATGTGAACAAACAAGCCAAGCAAGTGGGGGCTGGTGGCGAGTTGAACAGGATCGCGTCACGTCTCGAAAAGATAGACGATGACACCGCCGGTCTCGAAACCGAGTTGGAGGATGCCAAACAGCAGTTTGCCGCATTTGATGAAAAGGTCGAGGAGACAGACAAGAAGATCGCCACCGCTCTCCAAAAAGGCGACCGTGAGCAACTCAAGAAAGATTTAGATGGTGCCAAAAGAAAAATTAAACAGCTCGATGAGCAGCTCACCGCGGCCAATAAGGAACATGCCACCCTATTCCGCAGCCGCCCCTTAGCCAACGACCTCTTGGCCCCCGTACTGCGCCAGGCGTTTGAGAAACTCGAAGAGCTTCACGACCAGGGGAAAATTCCGAGCACGACGGTACCTGTGCTTCAAGACCGACTAGGGGCCGAAGTTTGCATCTGTGGGGAAACCCTCGCACCGGGTGATCCCGATGGCCATCGGCGCCGCGAGCATATCCAGAAGCTCATCGATGACAGCCAGCGCGCCGATGCCATCCAAGAAACGATCACCGGGTTGTATTATGAAGCCCGACCTCAGCAAACCGGACGGAACGACAGCCGCTGGCTTGAGGATTATGAGAAAGTAGTCAAGAGCCGCGACGGACTCCAGATCCTCCGCGAAGATGCGGGACGCGAATTTCGCGCCCTTGAGCTGCAACTCGACTCGCTGCCCGATACCGACATTCAGGGGCTGCGAGAGACGCGGCGACACTATAAGGATCAGCGTGACCGTTACCTTGCCAAGCGTACAGAGGTTGAGACCAAACTGTCCGGTCTCCAACGTGACCGCGAGGGATTGACGCAAGAGCGTGACCGCTTGCTACGCGAGCAGAAGAAGGGCGCCCGCATCCTCGCCGAGCTGGAGGTCACCCAGGACGTGACCAGCGTTCTGCAGAGTGCATATGACCGCATCACCAACGAGGAGCTGCGAAAGGTCAGTGAGTTGATGAACAGCATCTTCCTCGAAATGATTGGCGCCGACCCCGAGCAAGGCGCCATCATCCGACGGGCGGAGATCAGTACCGAATTCGATATCATCGTCTATGGCCCGAATGAGCGGACACTCAATCCGGATCGCGACCTGAATGGCGCATCTCGTCGTGCGCTAACCCTTGCCTTTATCTTAGCTCTGACGAAGGTGAGCGAGGTTGAAGCGCCAAATGTCATCGATACTCCGCTCGGCATGACCAGCGGATATGTGAAGCGGTCCATCCTGCGGACAGCAGTGCGCGAAAGCGCCCAGCTTGTTCTATTCCTGACGCACGATGAAATCGCGGGCTGCGAGGAAATCATCGACGAAGCGGCCGGAACCGTCTTTACCCTCACTAACCCGGCCCACTATCCCAAGATGCTTGTCAATGATCCCGGCGTCAGCGAGCGCAAGGTTCTGCGGTGCGAGTGCGACCACCGAAGCGAATGCCAGCTTTGTCAAAGGCGGTCAGACGCCCAAGTCCAACTCGAAATGGCATCATAGGAGGCTGCGATGGCTGACCGCTACTTCAACCCATTTCAGGCGATCGATATCAACGTCCCTGTGGAGTTCCATGAGGCGTTTACGCGCTACTGTCAGACTGGAGGGAGCGCGATTATCGACCAAAGCCCTTTTCCACGAATGGTCGATCTTTGGTTCCTCTCGGTCTGCGTAGCCGCTCGACTAAACCTTGAGCCCTTAGACATAGCAAAATACGAAACGAAGAAGATCATCGATGGGGCAATCTTTGGCAGCGACCCCTGGCGGGTACATACGTTGATGCTTCTGGCCATTGCCAAAACAGGCGATGTCCAGATCGTGTCGGAACCTCGCCGCATGATGGCGGTCGCAAGCGGTTTGGCAATTGCTGGCTTACCCAAGGTGATCGAGATGCTCAGGGATGGTGACGCCGATCCAATCTGGAACCTGTCGGACGCGATAGACGGAATGCTTAGAGTCCGTTTGGAAAATCAGGGATGAGCTGTTCTGCGTAGCAGGTTTCCGCCCATGGCGACGAGGATCATGGCATGAGAGACGTCGATGCGCTGCTCATAGTCGCGCACGAGGCGTCGCCATCGGG
>NZ_FYAV01000003.1:0-751 GCF_900185745.1 Stappia sp. TSB10GB4
CGTGCGACCCGACCGGCCGTCGAGGCCGTGGTTCCGTTAGGCGCCGCCCCACGCGCAACCCATCTTGGGCCATGGCGGTTCACCATGCCGCCGAAACAGGCCGGACATACGAACCGCTGTCGATCCGAGCGAGCCTCAACTAATCGCTTGCCCTCAGGGGGCCGTCCACATACGGGTCGCGGCTGCGCCTTGCCCGGGATGACGAAAGGAGAGGATTGCGTCCGGGAGGACGCACGGAAACGGACGAGCGCGGAAGGGCGAAACGCGAGCGCGGTGTGCCGTCTCGGCTGCTCTGGCAGCCAATGGACCCCGGCTCTGCGCTTGCGCGCGGCCGGGGTGACCTCGGAGGGTGGGGTGACGGCAGGGGCACCGAAGGGACGCCCCCGAGGGTGGGTTGGACCGGCGCGTGCTTGCGCGCGACCGGGGGTGACCTCCGAGATGGGGTGAGGCCGTGCCTCCCCCACGGAGGTCATCCCGGCCGCAGGCGAAGCCGGAGAGCCGTATGTGGACGGCCCCCTGAGGGCAAGCGATTAGTCGAGGAGTGCCCGGATCGACAGCGGTTCGTATGTCCGGCCTGTTTCGGCGGCATGGTGAACCGCCATGGCCCAAGATGGGTTGCGCGTGGGGCGGCGCCTAACGGAACCACGGCCTCGACGGCCGGTCGGGTCGCACGGCGTGTCCGCCTCACGTGATCGATCGAACGCTCCATCTCCCTCTCGGCTTGCCGCTCCCTCAAGCCCGGCCGGCGTGG
>NZ_FYAV01000086.1:0-39846 GCF_900185745.1 Stappia sp. TSB10GB4
CCGTCTTCCACAGGCTGATCGCAAACGGAAAGAAGCCAATCGTCGCCCTCACAGCCCTCATGCGAAAGATCGTCGTCATCCTCAACGCCAGAACGAGAGACCACCTCAACGATATGAGTTGATGACGGTCGAGAAACTCAGGCAGGATCGGTGCCAGGATGTGCGTGGCATAGGAGGCGCTGGTGTTGAGCCGGATGCGGCCGACCGGCTGTTCCCCCGCGCTGGCGCCGCGTTCGGCGTCTTCTATATCCGCCAGAATGCGTGTCACGCGCTCATAGAATGCGCAGCCCTCCGGGGTGAGTTGCAAAGCACGCGTCGAGCGGTTGACGAGTCTTGCGCCGAGCCGCACCTCCAGCCGCGCAACCAGCTTGCTGACAGCGGAAGGCGTCATGCGGCAAACGCGTGCGGCAGCGGAAAAGCCGCCCTGATCGACCACCTGGGCGAACACCTCCATTTCACGGGCACGATTGATCTCGGAGCGGCTCATTGGTCCTTAAGTTCATAAATGATGTTCCAATCGGCATACTACATCACCCTACTTGCAGGTCCTATCTCTGGTCCTGGATTTTAGAATCACGGGACAGGACATGCCGCTCGCTCTCTGCGCTCCGACCGCCGGTGCCTTTGGCATCGGCGCTACCGACTTCGCCGGCGTGGGTCTCCTGTTGGAGAACAGCCGCGATTTTCCCTGGTCTTGCCATTGCGACCGCGCTGATTGCCGTCCGTTCCGGCAAGCGCATGGCGCTCACGCCTCCACACGCAATCTGATCTCATAAGGAGCACTCCCTTGGACCATCGATCACTCGGAAAATCCGGCCTCAAGGTGCCGGTCCTCAGCTTCGGCACTGGCACATTCGGTGGCTCCGGCCCGCTCTTCGGCAATTGGGGCACCTCCGATGCAACGGAGGCCCGTCGCCTCGTGGACATCTGCCTGGAGGCTGGCGTCAACCTGTTCGACACCGCCGATGTCTATTCCGGCGGCGCGTCGGAGGACGTGCTTGGCGAGGCAATCAAGGGCCGACGCGATGCGGTGCTGATCTCGACCAAGACCGGCTTGCCGATGGGCGAGGGTCCCAACGAGGCGGGGTCCTCGCGCTTCCGCCTTATCCGTTCCGTCGAGGATGCGCTGCGCCGCCTTCGGACCGACTATATCGACCTTTTGCAACTTCACGCTTTCGATGCGGGCACGCCGGTCGAGGAGGTTCTTTCGACGCTCGATACGCTCGTGCGCGCCGGCAAGGTCCGCTATGTCGGCGTGTCCAACTTTTCCGGCTGGCAGATCATGAAATCGCTGGCGGTCGCCGACCGCCACGGCTGGCCGCGCTATGTCGCAAATCAGGTTTACTATTCGCTGATCGGCCGCGATTACGAATGGGAACTGATGCCTTTGGGCGAAGATCAGGGCCTTGGCGCGCTGGTCTGGAGTCCGCTCGGCTGGGGACGGTTGACAGGCAAAATCCGCCGCGGCGCATCGCTGCCCGAAGGCAGCCGCCTGCACGAGACGGCGAGTTTCGGCCCGCCGGTGGATGAAGAACATCTCTATCGTGTAGTCGATGTTCTGGACGCCATCGCGGAAGAAACGGGCAGGACGGTGCCGCAGATTGCGCTCAACTGGCTCCTCCAGCGCCCGACCGTCTCATCGGTCATCATCGGCGCGCGCAACGAGGAGCAGCTTCGCCAGAATCTCGGCGCGGTCGGCTGGAAGCTGGAGCCCGGCCAGATTGCCCGGCTCGACGAGGCGAGCGCCGTCACCGCGCCGTATCCCTACTTCCCCTATCGCCGGCAAGAAGGCTTTGCGCGGCTCAACCCGCCGATTGCAGGCTAATCAGGCTCTCTCATGACATGGACCGGAATCGGATGCCCCCTGGGCCGTCAGGCGTCAGCCTGCTCGGCAACTGTCTAGTGTGGTGAATTTGAAATACGCCTCATTTCTTGCAGCGTGCCGGTGAGCGTATTTCAAGTTCGAAAACCACACTAGAAACATAGACTTGCTAGTCACCCTTTTGAATCTGAAGTTCGTCCAGAGCATGCCGAAAAATGTGACGAACTTCAGATTCGGGTGACTAGGTCGTGGACTCATATTGTCCCGGAAACGGCGTCTGGCCCGGCAATGATATGCCAGGGGGAGCGCGACTTTAAGACCCGCCGGTCACGGGTCCTGAAGTCACGGGTCCTGAAGTCACACGCCCTGAATCAGTCGGGCACCGGGGCCGTCTTTCGCCAGTTCATCATCCTCGTTGACCAACGGGCAGCGCCGCACGCTCAGGCATCCGCAGCCGATGCATATCGCCATCTTGTCGCGCAGCGCCGTGAGCAGTTCGATCCGCCGCGTCAGACCGTCGTGCCAGTTTTCGGCGATGCGCTCCCAGTCATGTGTGTCGGGGGACGCGTCCCTTGGCAGTTGCGACAGGGCTTCGGCGATCTCGGCAAGCGGGACGCCCGCGCTCTGTGCAATCTTTATGACGGTCACGCGCCTCAGGATTTCGCGCCGATAGACCCGATGATTGGCCGACGTCCTTTCGGATGCGATCAGCCCCTTGCGTTCATAGAAATGGAGCGTGGAGACGGGCAACCCGCTGCGGCGCGAGAGTTCGCCGACGGACAATTCCTTCTTCGCCATGCGAAACCTCCTTGACCTCAACCAATGTTGAGGTCGTAGCAGCATGTCCGTCAACAGGAGACGGACATGGCAGGCATGAACACCGAGGCAGGGAATGACACGCAGACATTCGTGTCATGGAGGGAGTTTGTCGGAAGCCCCTATGCCGCATCTCTGGCCCTCGTTTGCCTCGCCGTCTGGCTGCACGCGGCCGACAGCCTGATCGTCGCCACCATGCTCCCCTCCATCGTGGCCGAGATCGGTGGCGCGGCTCTGGTGGGCTGGTCCGTCTCGCTCTACGAGGTCGGGTCGATCGTCGCGGGAGCGGCCAGTGCATTGCTGACCCTGCGCTCCGGCCTGCGCGCGCCGATGAGCATGGCCGCCGTCCTGTTCGGGGTCGGCTGCATCCTCAGCGCCGTCAGCCCGGCCATGCCGTTGCTGCTGACGGGACGTGCCCTGCAGGGCATCGGCGGCGGCGGTCTGGTGGCGATGGGCTTCGTCGCGGTCGGCCTGATCTTCCCACGCCGCTACATCGCGCGTGCCATGGCTGCCGTTTCGACCCTTTGGGGCGTCTCGGCGTTCGCCGGGCCGCTGGTCGGCGGCGTCTTCGTGGACTATGCGACCTGGCGCTGGGGCTTCGCCTTCTTTGCCTGCCAGGCATTCGCCCTCGCCCTCTGGATCGTCTTGCGAAACGAGGCGGGCGTGACACGATCCACGGCCGACGCTGCCGGGCTCCCTGTCAGGCGTCTGGCCTTGTTGTGCCTCGCCGTCGTCCTGGTCGCCTTTGGCGGCGTCGAGGTCTCGGTCCTGCGAACGGTCCCATCCGTTGCCGCAGGCCTTGCTTGCCTGATCGGATTTCTGTGGCTGGACCAGCGCGCAGGGGCCAACCGCCTTCTTCCGCCTCGCCCGGTCGATCCCACGCGCCCGTCAGGCGCCGCGCTGATCATGATCGTGTCCATGTCGATGGCGACCATCGCCGTCACCGCGTTCGGGCCGCTCCTGGTCACGGCGATCCATGGCGTCTCCGCGCTGACCGCCGGCTACATCATAGCCTGTTCGTCCATCGGCTGGTCGGTGATGGCCGTTCTGGTCAGCGGCTTGGCCGAGCGGTTCGACCGGCTGGCGATCGCTCTCGGCATGGCGGTGGTGGCCCTCAGCATCCTCGGCTTTCTCCATGCGGTTCCCAATGGCCCCGTCTGGCTGATCGCGGTTTATGCGACGATGGAAGGTGCCGGCTTCGGGATGGCCTGGACGTTCATTCTGAGGCGAACGATGAAGCTCGTCGAGGCCGACGAGGTTGAGCGGATTTCCGCCGCGATCCCCACGATGCAGAGGCTCGGCTACGCTCTCGGCGCCGCCTATGTCGGGATCGTGGCGAATGCATCGGGTCTGCTGTCCATCGAGACGGCGGCGGATGCGGCGGCCGTTGCCCGATGGATCTTCGCGTCCTGTGTGCCCTTCGCGGCCATCGGCCTCGCCGCCATGAGCGGATTGCTGCGCGACCGGCAGGTGACGCCGCGACCGTGACCGAAACGGCATGCGCGCCAGGATCAGGGCCGGGACAACAGCGTCGCCCAGGCCCCCGCCCCGCCTCTCACCTCGCCGGCCACAGGCCCAGCATGGCGATGATCTGCCGGGCCGCCTCGTCGAAGTCGCTCTTGCGGAGCTTCGGCACTTCCAGCGTGGTGGCCGCCATCGGCGCGAAATCGGCGAAGAACTGGGTGGTCGACCACAGCATGATCAACAGGTATCGCGGGTCGACCGGGTTGCACTTGCCCTCGTCGACCCAGCGCTGCACCACCTCGCAGGCCTCCCGCGTCACCGCCTGGACATGCCGTTTCTGGCGCGGGCTGAGAAAGGTCGCTCCGCGCAGCAATTCGCCGGCGAAGAAGCGCGACTTCTCGCCATGCCGGCGCGAGAATTCCAGCTTGCCGGCGACATAGTTGAACAGCGCCTCGCGCGGGTCGAGTTCCGGGTCCAGCAGGCGCAGGGCGGAGTCCCAGTCCTGCAGCACCTCGCTGATCAGCCGCTCGTAGATCGCCGCCTTGGTCGAGAAGTAGTAATAGACGTTCGCCTTCGGCAGGCCGGCGGTCTCGGCGATCTGCGAGATCGTCGTGCCGTCATAGCCCTTGGCGGAAAACAATCTGACCGATGCGTCAAGAATCAGCCGCTCATTGCGCGCCCGTATCCGCCCCTCGGATTCGTCCTTTGCAATGAAGGTTCTGGATTTTTCCCGGCTTTTCATCGTTTCCACCCTTGTCTCTCCCCTCCTTAGCACGCGGCGGGACCGTGGCAAAGGCGATCTGAGAACCTGACTATTTCGTCAGATTCCTGATCGAAAAAACTTGACGAAGTCGTCAAGATTCGCTCACATCGAAGGCGAATGGGAGGGGCGATATGCCGCAGAGACTGTCCGAGGCGATGCGCGAGGTTCTGGCCGGCTGGCAGGGCGACCTGCCGCCCTCCTGGCACGCGGTGTTGGGCGATACTACCCTCGATTTCGCGGCGATCGATCCGGCGCTGGAGATCGAGCCCTGGGAGCCGGTGTTTCCGCCGCGCAAGGGCCGGATCTTTCCCGGCGCCCCCGCCGGGGCGCATCTGCTGCGCGCCTTCGACCAGGTGGCGCCCTCCGGCGTGCGCGCCGTCATCCTCGGCCAGGACCCCTATCCGGAGCCGGCCTCGGCCACCGGCCGCGCCTTCGAGATCGGCGCAGCCCTTGCCTGGCGCGATCTCGACAGGATGTTCTCGGCCTCGGTGCGGGCCTATACCCAGTCGCTGCTTGCCGCGCGCCTTGGCCGGCCGGAGCTTGCCCGCAGCTTCGCGGACTGGCCGGCGCTGTTGCGCCTGATCGAGGCGGGCGAGATCGCGGTGGAGGCGCATGGCGCCCTGTCCGACCGTCACGAGGCAGAGGGCGTGCTGCTGCTGAACGCCTCGCTGACCCTGTCCCGGTTCCGGCGGGACATCGATCCGCACCAGGCGCGCGGGCATCTGCCGCTGTGGCGGCCGCTGATGCTGGCCGTGCTGCGCCATGTGGCGCGCTCCGAGGCGCCGGTTGCCTTTCTCGGCTTTGGCGAGGCCGCGCAGGCCCTGTTCGATGAGGCCGGCCTTGCCGCAACGGGCCGGCACATCGTCCTCAACCGCCCTCACCCGGCTTTCGCCGACGACTATCTCTCGCACCCCAATCCCTTCGCCGCGGCCAATGCGCATCTGGCGGGCGCGGGCGTGCCTCCCATCGACTGGTAAGCCATGACAGAGAGCTTTGATTTCATCGTTGTCGGGGCCGGGTCCGCCGGCTGTGTGCTGGCCAACCGGCTGTCGGCGAACGGGCGCTTCCAGGTGCTGCTGCTGGAAGCCGGGCCGCGCGACCGCAACCCGCTGGTGCGCCTGCCGATGCTGATGGGCAAGCTGTTCCATTACGGCATCTACAACTGGAAATATTTCACCGAGCCGCAGCCGCAGCTCAAGGGGCGCAAGCTGTACTGGCCGCGCGGCAAGGCGCTTGGCGGCACCTCGACCATCAACGGCATGATCTATGTGCGCGGCAACCGGCACGACTATGACCGCTGGGCGCAGCTTGGCCTGCCCGGCTGGAGCTACGAGGACGTGCTGCCGGCGTTCCGCCGGTCGGAGCGGCACGAGGACCGCAACGACGCCTACCACTCGCAGGCCGGCGAGCTCGTCGTCAGCCGGGCGCGCGGACCCAATCCGCTGTTCGACACCTTCCTTCAGGCGGGCGCGCAGGCCGGGCTGCCGATCAATGACGACTTCAACGGCGAAGCCCAGGACGGCGTCGGGCGCTACGACTTCAACATCCGCAAGGGTCGCAGGTGGTCGGCGGCCTCCGCCTTCCTGACCCCCGCCAGGGGCCGCCCCAATCTGCGGATCGTGACCGGGGCGCTCGTCACCGGTCTGACCTTCGAAGGCACCAAGGTCACCGGCCTGCGCTACCGCGCCAGGGGCGCGGAGGTCACCGTGAAGGCCGGCCGGGAGGTGATCCTCTCCGGCGGCACGGTGAACTCGCCGCAACTGCTGATGCTGTCGGGCATCGGGCCGGCGGCGCATCTGGCGGAGCATGGCATCGCCGTGCGCGCCGACCGCCCGGGCGTCGGCCACAACCTGCAGGACCATGTCGACTGCGTGATGAGCTGGGAATGCCCGCAGCCCATCACGCTCTATCGCGACCTGCGCGCCGACAGGCTGACCCTGTCGATGCTGCAGGGCATGTTCCTCGGCACGGGGATCGTCACCACCTTTCCTTATGAGGCCGGTGCCTTCCTGCGCACCCATCCGGGCCTTGCGGCGCCGGACGTCCAGTTGCATTTCATGCCGGCGCTGGAGAAGACGGCCAACCTCAACTTCCCCAATCCGTTCCGGCGGCAGGCGGTGGAGGCGAACCACGGCTTCACCATCCGCGTCGGCCCGGTCAATCCGGCCAGCCGCGGCAAGATCGAACTGGCGAGCGCCGACCCGCTGCGCCCGCCGCGGATCATGCCAAACTACCTCGCCGACGAGTTCGACGTCCGCACCATGATCGCGGCCATCCGCAAGACGCGCGACATCGTCGCCCAGGCGGCAATGGCGCCGTTCCGGGGCGCGGAGCTGGCACCCGGCTCCGCCGTCGACAGCGATGCCGCGCTCGAGGACTGGCTCCGCGCCACGGCGATGACGACGTTCCATCCGGTCGGCACCTGCAAGATGGGCGCCGACGGCGATCCCATGGCCGTCTGCGATGCCCGCCTGAGGGTGCGCGGCGTCGAGGGGCTTCGCGTCGCCGATGCCTCGATCATGCCGATCATCGCCAGCGGCAACACCCACGCCCCTTCCGTGATGATCGGCGAGCGGGCTTCCGACTTCATTCTGGAGGACGCGCAGTGATCGTCGAACATCGCACCTACACCTTCCGTCCCGGCACGGTGCCGAAATGGCTCGCGAAATACGAGAGCGACGGGCTGCCGATCCAGAAGCGGCATCTCGGCCGGTTCGTCGGCCTCTATGTCTCGGAGATCGGCCGCCTGCACACGATCGTGCTGATCTGGGCCTATGACAGCCTCGCCGACCGGGAGGCCCGCCGCGCCGCCATGTATGCCGATCCCGCATGGCAAGACTTCATCGCATCGATCTGGGCACTTGATGCGATCACGGCACAGGATGTCATGATCATGACTCCGGCATCCTGCTCGCCGACACCAACGATAATCCAGCCCGCCGCACCAGAGGAATGAACCCATGACCACGTCGACCTTCACCCGCCGCCGACTGCTGCAGACCTCCGGCGGTCTTCTTCTCGCCGCCGGCCTTCTCGGCCCCTCGGCCGTCCGCGCGCAAGGCGGACTGATCGCGCTCGTCCACACCCAGGCAGCCGGCGATGCCGGCCCGGTGGACTCGATGATCGGCAAGCTGAACCAGTTCGCCGCCGAAACCGGCATGCGGGCACGCGCCATCTACGCGCAGGACCCCGCGACCTACGAGACCAGCTTCACCACCCTGGGAGAGGCCGGCGCCTCGATCGTCGTCTCCACCTTCAACGAGGTGGCGGAGCCGATCCGGGAGGTCGCGCCGAACTTCCCCGACACCAAGTTCATCCAGCTCTTCGCCGACCCCTTCGAGCCGGCCATTCCCAACGTCACGACGGTCTCCTACGACTATTATCTCGGCTGCTATCTTGCGGGCATCTTCGCCGCCCGCATGTCGCGCTCCGGCAAGCTCGGCTTCATCGGCGGCATCTCGATCCCGCCGATCAACGCCGACTTCAACGCCTTCAAGGCCGGCGCCCAGTCGGTCAATCCGGACATCACCGCGACGGTGGCCTTCGCGGGCAGTTTCCAGGACCCGGCCAAGGGCCAGGAGATCGCCACCCAGATGTATTCGGACGGGATCGACTTCATCCAGACCGACGCCGCCGCGACCGATTTCGGCATCATCGCCGCCGCCCAGGAGCGCGAGGGGCGCCTGGTCTCCTGCCTCGACCCGGCGCAGTTCACTCTGGCTCCGAAGAGCCTCATCTCCATCGTCGGCCTGGACTTCGGCGCCTCGCTCTACAACGAGGCGCAGCGGGCGCTGACGCCTGACTGGCAGGCCGGCCACGTGCCGACGGGCCTTGGCACCGGCGTGATCGACTTCATCCGCAACCCGGAGTTCATCGCCCAGGGACCGGCCGAGCTCAACGCCATGGCCGAAGCCGCCATGCCGGAGGTCGATCAGGCGCGCACCGCGATCCTCGACGGATCGCTGGTGGTCGAGTTCAACACGAACCTCTGACCGCAGATGGCAGGACCCCAACCGGCGGGCGCTTCGGCGCCCGCCCTCGACGCCGGCAATGTCACGGTGCGCTACGGGAGCTTCACCGCTCTCGAAGGGGTTTCGGCCCGCTTCGAGCCGGGGCTCATTCACGCGATCGTCGGACAGAACGGCGCGGGCAAGACGACATTCGCGCGCGTCGCGGCGGGGCTGGTCGCCCCGGCGCAGGGCGACGTCCTGATCTTCGGCGAGAAGGTCCCGCCCGGCGATGTGCTTTCCGCGCGCGCCGCCGGTGTCGAACTGGTGCATCAGAGCTTTGCCCTGCCACCCTCCTTCACGGTGGCGGAGGTGCTGCAATTCGTCAGTCCGCGGCGCGGGATCTTCTCGCGCAAGGCGATCGAGCGACACTGGCAGTCCTGGCTGAACGACATCGGCATCGACTTGAAGGCGGATGCGCGCATCCAGGACCTTCCGGTGGAATCCCAGCAGTCTGCCGAGATCGCCCGCGCGATGGTCTCCGATGCGCGGCTGCTGATCCTTGATGAGCCCACCGCCGTGCTGGCGCCCGAGGGCATCGAGCGGCTGTTTGCCCGGGTGCGCGGGTTGAAGGCGCGTGGGGTGACGGTGTTCCTGGTGCTGCACAAGATCCGGGAAGTGCTGGCGGTTGCCGATACGGTGACGGTCCTGCGCGGCGGCCGTCTGGTCACCGGACCGGTCGCAACAGTGGGCCTTGAACCCTCCGCCCTGTCGGGCCTGATCATCGGCGACAGCGCCGGCACGATCGATGCCGCCGACCGCGCCGCCCTCACCGGCGAGGGCGAAACCACCCACGCCGCCTCAACCCCGCCCGCAAGACGGCCGGGTTGGGCCGGGGCCCTGCGCATCCGCCGAGCCACGGTGCCGGGCGGGCCCTATGGCCACGGCCTCAGCGGCGTCGACCTCGATGTCGACGAAGCCGAGATCGTCGGCATTGCCGGCGTCGAGGGCAATGGCCAGCGTGATCTGGTCGCCGCCATCGCCGGCCTTGCGCCGCTGACCGCCGGCGAGATCGAGATCGGCGCGCAGCGCTTCGCGCGCCAGGGGCTCGCCGCGCGCCGCAAGGCGGGTCTGCGGATCATCCCGTTCGAGCGCAATGTCGAAGGTCTCAGCCTGACCAGCAGCCTGTGGGAGAACTGGTGCGCCGCGCGCCTCGTCGGCCGGTCGCTGTTTTCTCCGGCAGGTCCGCGCGCCCTGCGCCGCGAGGCCGATGCCGCGTTCCAGGCCTGGGATGTCCGCTATCGCAGCCCGGACCAGCCCGCCGGCTCCCTGTCCGGCGGCAATGCGCAGAAGGTGATCCTCGCGCGCGAGATCGATGCCGAGGCACGGCTCATCGTCGCCGCCCAGCCGACGCGCGGCCTCGACATCGGCGCGACAGCGGCGGTGTGGAATGCCCTGCGCGGCGCGCGCGATCGCGGGGCCGGCGTTCTCATCATCTCCTCGGACCTCGATGAACTCTTCGATATCTGCGACAAGGTCGTCGTCCTCGCCTCGGGCAGGAGCGTCGGCAGCTTTACGCCCCCTTACGACATCCGGGCGGTCGGCGACGCCATGATCGCCGCCGGCGGACACGGGCAGGAGGATCTGGCGCCATGACCACTCAGCTTGCCGTCGTCTTTCGGACCTTTGCCTTCATCCTCGCGGCGCTGCTGCTCTGCGCGCTGATCTTCGCGGCCGTCGGACTGTCCGCCACCGAAACGCTGCAAGGCGTGATCGAGGGCGCGCTGTTCCGGCCGCGCGCGCTCGACCACGTGTTGCGATGGGCCCTGCCCCTGCTCATCACCTCGGTCGGGGTGGTGATCTGCTTCCGCGCCGGCTTCTTCAACATCGGCGCGCAGGGACAGTTCTACATGGGCGCGATCGCCGCGGCCTTCGCGGCCGAGGCCCTGCGCGGCACATCGCCCCTCGTGGCGGTGCCGCTCTGCCTTGCCGCCGGCATGGCGGGCGGTGCCCTGTGGGCGCTGTGGCCGGCGCTGCTGCGCGTGCGTGCCGGCGCCGACGAAGTCATCACCACGATGATGGGCAACTTCATCGCCGCACTGGCGCTGGTCCATGTGACCTCCGGACCGCTGAAGGATCCGTCGGGCTCCGGCCAGGCCACCTCCTCCCGCCCGATCGATGCGGCGCACCGGATTTCCGAGACGACCGGAACCTCGCCGGTCATCCTGGCGACCGCGGTCCTCGTCGTGCTGCTCGGATGGTGGCTGACGCGCCGCACCGCCTTCGGCATCCTCTCAGGGCTTGCCGGACGGAACCCGTCGATGGTCGCCTGGCAGGGCGCGCGGGTGGAAAGCATCGCCATTAGCGCCTTCCTGTTTTCCGGCGGGCTCGCCGGCCTTGCCGGGTCGATCGAACTGCTCGGGCCGAACGGCCGGCTGGCCAGCGGCTTCCTGCCGACCCATGGTTTCACCGCGATCCTGATCGGGCTGGTGTCGTCGCTCTCCGTGCTGGCCACCGTCGTCGTCGCGCTGTTCTTCGGGGCGCTGGCCTCGGCGGCCCTGTATCTGCCGATCGTTGCCGGACTGCCGGCGGCGGCGATCGAGATCATCAACGCCTCGATTGCCCTCTTCATCACCGCGCGTGCCGACGCCGTGCGCGGCGTGCTGTCCCGCTGGAGGTCCCGATGGAAGACCTGATCGTCGCGTTCCTGCGCTCCGGAACGCCCATCGTCTATGTCGCGCTGGCGGGGGTCATAGCCCAGCGGGCCGGCGTGTGGAACCTCGGCCTCGAAGGGCTGATGATCGTCGGCGCCTGCGCCACCATCGTCACGATCCGGCTCACCGGCTCCCAGCCCTTGGCGCTCGCCGTCGCCGTGCTGCTGTGCTGCGCCCTGTCGGCGCTGCTGTGGTTCGTCGTCGAGATCCTGAAAGCCAACCAGATCATTGCCGGCCTCGGCATCACCGGGCTCGGGCTCGGCGGCACCGCCCTTGCCCTGACGGCGATCTTCGGCAGCGAAGCGGCGGTCAACGCGCCCTTCGGCCTGCCGCGGATCGGGCCGGCATTCGGGGCGTTCGGTGGCTTGTCGGTGCTCGTCGCGGTCATGCCCGTGCTGGTGTTCGGCACCTGGCTGGTCCTGTGCCGCACCCGCTTCGGCCTGCGCCTGTCCGCCTGCGGCGAGCACCCGTTCGCGGCGCGCGCCATCGGCGTCAGCCCGACCCTGATGCGCCTGTGGGCGCTGCTGCTCGGCGCCCCCTTCTGCGCCCTTGCCGGGGCCGAGCTTGCGGCGGGAAGCCTGCAGATGTTCTCGGTGAACATGACCTCCGGACGTGGCTTCATGGGCTTTGCCGCCGTCATCTTCGGCGCCGGCCACCCCGTCGGCGCGGCCCTTGCCGCCTTCTTCTTCGCCTTCGCCGGCGCCCTCGGCATCCGCGCGCAACTGCTCTATGGCGACAGGGTTCCGTCCGCCCTGCTGCTGGCGCTGCCCTATCTTGCAACCGTCGCCGGCCTGTGGCTCAGCGCGCACCTCGGCCGCCGCTCCACCGCCTCGGGCCCGAACGAATTGGGGCGGCTGTGATGCAGGCCTGTCTCATCCGCGGCGCCGAGGTCCTGACGCTCGAGGGACCGCAGGGCCTTCAGCCGCAGCGCCTCGACATCCTGCTGCGCGAAGGGCGGATCGCCGAGCTCGCCCCCGACCTCTCCCCGCCCTCCGATGCCATGGTGCACGAGGCGCGCGGCAAGCTGGTCATTCCCGGCCTCGTCAACGCCCATCTGCATTCCAGCGAGATGTTCTTTCGCGGCCGCTACGAGCGCATGGCGCTGGAGACCTGGCTGGGTTACGCCTATCCGTTCTTCGCCGCCGAGCCTGTCGGCCTGCGCCTGCTCTATCTGCGCTCGATGCTGGTCGCCATCGAGTCCTTGCGCGGCGGCGTGACCATGATCAGCGACGATTTCTTCGATCCGCCGAAGCACGATCTCGAACGGCTGGCCACCGTGTTCCGCGCCTATGGCGACATCGGCATCCGCGCCAACGTCTCCTCGGGGCTGATGAACCTGCCCTATCTCGACACGCTCGCCTTCGGCCGCGAGGTGGTCCCGCCGGACATTCAGGCCGCGCTCGAGTTTCCGCTGCCCACCGCGCGGGACTACACCGCCTATTGCGAGGAGGTGTTCCGCCACCTGCATGGCAGCTATGACGGCCGCCTGCGGTTCATGCTGGCCCCGTCCGGGCCGCAGCGCTGCACTCCCGATCTGATGCTCGCCTGCATGGACCTCGCCCGGCAGCACGCGGTGCCCTATCACACGCATGTTCTGGAAACGCGGGTGCAGGCCGTCACCGGCACCAAGGTGTTCGGTGGCTCGCTGGTCAGGTACATGGACGACCTCGGCCTGCTGCATCCGGGCGTGCTGATGGCCCATGCGGTCTGGGTCAGCGACGACGACATCGCCCGGATGGGCGCGGCCGGAGTGTCCGTGTCCTACAACGCCATCGCCAACCTGAAGCTGGGCTCGGGCCTGTGCCCGGTTCGCAAGCTGCTGGACGGCGGAGTGAATATCGGGCTCGGCACCGACGGCGCCTCGTCCAACGACACGATGCGGATCTTCGACGTGATGCGCGTCGCCGCCCTGGTGCAGACCCTGCAGGACACGGCGCCGGAGCGCTGGCTCGCCGCGCATGAGGTGCTGCACGCGGCAACGCTTGGCGGGGCGAAAGCCGCGCTGCTCGACCACGAGACGGGCTCGATCCGCCCCGGCAAGAAGGCGGACCTCGCATTCCTCGATCTCTCCTCGGGCACGGCCTTCACGCCCAATTCCGACGCCGTCCGCCAACTGGTCTATTGCGAGAACGGTTCCTCGGTCACCGATGTCATGGTCGACGGGGTGTTCGTGCTGCAGGCGGGCCGGCTGACGCGGATCGACGAAGCCGCGGTCCTTGAGGAGATCCGCGACGTGATGGGAGAGTTCCTGGCCCGGCACCGCGCGGTCGAGGCGGCGAATGCCGGCCTGGTGCCGCTTTTCGAGGAGATCCGCCGGCGCTGCGCGCAGGAGCCGCTTCCGGGCTAACCTCCGGCCGGAGGCACATAAACCACCCGGCAGGACGCAAAAAAACGACCCGGCCGGTGATCCGGCCGGGCCAGGTCCCAGCGCCTACGGCCTCAGAAGAAGCCGAGCTTGTTGGGGTTGTAGCTGACCAGCATGTTCTTGGTCTGCTGATAGTGGTCCAGCATCATCTTGTGGGTCTCGCGGCCGATGCCGGACTGCTTGTAGCCGCCGAAGGCCGCATGCGCCGGATAGGCGTGGTAGTTGTTGACCCACACCCGGCCCGCCTCGATGGCACGGCCGAAGCGATAGGCGCGGGTTCCGTCGCGGGTCCACACGCCGGCGCCCAGGCCATACATCGTGTCGTTGGCGATGGCGAGCGCTTCCGCCTCGTCCTTGAAGGTGGTGACGCTGACCACCGGGCCGAAGATCTCCTCCTGGAAGACCCGCATCTTGTTGTGGCCCTTGAGGATCGTCGGCTGGATGTAATAGCCGCCGGCGATCTCGCCGTCGAAGCTGGCGGCGTCGCCCCCGACCAGCACCTCGGCGCCCTCTTCCGCGCCGATGGTGAAGTAGGACATGATCTTGTCATGCTGCTGCTTGCTGGCCTGCGCGCCGACCATCGTCTCGATGTCGCGCGGGTCGCCCTGCCGGATCGCCTTCACGCGGGCGATGCAGCGCTCCATGAACGCCTCGTAGATGTCCTCCTGCACCAGCGCGCGGCTCGGGCAGGTGCAGACCTCGCCCTGGTTGAAGGCGAACAGCACGAAGCCCTCGACCGCCTTGTCGAGATAGGCGTCGTCCTGCGCCATCACGTCGGAGAAGAAGATGTTGGGCGACTTGCCGCCCAGTTCCAGCGTCACCGGGATCAGGTTGACCGTGGCGGCCTCCATGATCTTGCGGCCGGTGGCGGTGGAGCCGGTGAAGGCGATCTTGGCGATCCGCGTCGAGCGCGCCAGCGCGTCGCCTGCCTCGGCACCGTAGCCGTTGACGATGTTGAGCACGCCGGCGGGAAGCAGGTCGGCGATCAGTTCGGCGAGGACCATGATCGCGGCGGGCGTCTGCTCCGCCGGCTTCATCACGATGCAATTGCCGGCGGCGAGCGCCGGGGCCAGCTTCCAGGCGGCCATCAGGATCGAGAAGTTCCACGGGATGATCTGCCCGACGACGCCGAGCGGCTCGTGGAAGTGATAGGCGACCGTATCGTGATCGATCTCCGACATGGTGCCTTCCTGGCCGCGCAGGACACCGGCGAAATAACGGAAATGATCGACCGACAGCGGAATGTCGGCGGCCATCGTCTCGCGGATCGGCTTGCCGTTGTCCCAGGTCTCGGCGGTGGCGATCAGCTCGAGATTCTCCTCGATGCGGTCGGCGATCTTGAGAAGGATGTTGGAGCGTTCGGCCGCCGAGGTCTTGCCCCAGGCCTCGCGCGCGGCATGGGCGGCATCGAGCGCCAGGTCCACGTCCTCGGCGGTGGAGCGGGCCACCTCGCAGACCTTCGCGCCCGTGATCGGCGTAATATTGTCGAAATACTGCCCCTTGACCGGAGGCACGAAGCCCCCGCCGATGAAGTTGTCGTAGCGCAGCTTGAAGGGCGAGCTGTAGCCGCTCGCGATCCGGACCATCTCGTTCATGGGTTTCCTCCGTGTCTCCCGGTCCTCCGCCGGGATGCACGGAAACTACCGCTGCACCGCAGGGCGATCAGCCCGCGCGCGGACGTCGGCGATGGGACCTGTCTCGGAATCGAGACAGGTCAGCTCTCGTTTTCGCCGATGCCGAGCCGGCTCATGCGCCGATAGAGCGTGGCGCGCCCGACGCCGAGGGCACGGGCGGCCTCCGAGACATTGCCGCCGCTGCGCGACAGCGCCCGCATCACCGCCGCCCGTTCGGCCCGCTCGAAGCCGGTCGGTCCGTCCTCGCGCCCGAACAGGTCCGAGGCCGGCACCCGGCGGATCGGACCGCTGGTCCCCAGCCCGAAGGCCTTGCGCGCGCCCCGCGTCGCGCCGAGCACGATGTCGTCGCGGTCCACCGCCAGCAGCATCGCGGTCTCGCTGTCGTCGGCATCGGTGACGATGATGCGGGCCTGCGGGAAGGCGGCGCGGAAACTGTCGACCTCGATCTGGCGGGCGGTCTGGGCGACCATCGCGGCGATCAGCCGGTTGAAGGACTCTGTCTGGTCGGCCCGCGCCGAGGAGACGTCGAGCGCCCCGATCAACTCGCCCTCGGGTCCGAAGATCGGCGTGTCCATGCAGCTCATCGAGGTGTTGCGGGCGCGGAAATGTTCGTCGCGGTGGATGATGACGCGGCGCTGTTCGGCGATGCAGGTGCCGATGCCGTTGGTGCCTTCCGAGGCTTCCGACCAGTCGAAGCCCGGCACCAGGCCCCAGGCCTCGAACACCTCGGCATCGCCGTCGGCGGCGCGCAGGTCCAGCACCACGCCCTCGGCATCCGTCAGCAGGACGCCGCATCCGGAGGCGCTGACGAGTTGGTAGAGCGCGTCGAGCCGCGGCGCCGCGATCCGCAGGATCGCCTCGTAGCGGGCGCGGCGTTCGGCCAGCGCCTCGCCGCTGATGCGCCGCACCGCGTCCCGTTCGCCCGGATCGAGGCCGTAATGGTCCAGCGACCGGCGCCAGGAGGCGGCCAGCCGGGAATGCGCGGCGGAATTGGAGTCGGTCGCCGTCTTCACGACATGCGCGACATGCTGCGCGGGATCGGCCAAGTCGTTCTCCTCCTCGGCCGCAGCGTAGCACCGCACAGCCCGCCCCGGAAACGAAAACCCCCGCGCCGGTGGCGCGGGGGCGAGGGATCGATGGGGCGAGGATCCGGGTCAGCCGCCGAAGCCGAAGCCGACCGGCATGTCGGTCAGGGTGATGCCGAACGGCTCCAGACTCTTGACGATCCAGGTCTGGTTGTTGCCGATGCGGCGGTTGTACTCGGCCCAGGCCGAGACGAAGCTCTTGAACGTCTCGTCGGCGCTGTAGTTGAGGGCGATGACGGAGGGGGTCGACAGCACCGGCGTCGGCACCTTCACCGAGCCCATCGTCGGCGCCTTCTTGGAGATGACGAGGCCGTTCAGCATCGTGTTGACGAGGCCGTCGGCCTTGCCAGTGGTGACGGCGACGATCGCCTCGTCGCGGGTCTTGAAGCGCAGCACATTGGCCTTGGGCAGATACTGCTGGGTGATCAGGTCCTGCGCCGAGCCGAGGTCGACGGCGAAGGTGTATTTCGGATCGTTCAGCTCGCTCCAGGTCTTGCCGGTCAGCTCGTCCTTGGCCGAAACGATGATGAAGCTGTTGTAATAGGTCGGGGCGGAGAACGACACCGACATGGCGCGGACCGGCGTCGCGGTCACCGCGAAGGCCATGTCGACCTTGCCGCTCTGCACGTCGAGAATGGCGTTGGACCAGCTCGACTCCACCACTTCCAGCTTCACGTCCAGCATCTTGGCGATGTCGCTCGCCATGTCGATGACGAAGCCCTGCCACTCGCCGGTACGCGGATCCTTGTTGAAATACGGCACCTCGTTGAGGATGCCGGGAATGCGCAGCACGCCGCGGGCGCGGATCTCCTCGATGGTGCCGGCGCTCGCGGCGCTGACCGCGGCGCTCGCGGCGCCGATGGCCAGCGTCATGGCGACGACGCTGCACAGCTTCTTCAGGAATGTCATGGGTAATGGACCTCCGTTGTTCCCCGACGTGTCGTTGGCCGGTGCCCGTCTGGTGGCGCGGCCCGGCAGCACTGTTGGCCGGGGTCAAGCCTAGCGAGCGCGGGGGTGGGAACAATGCTAGAGACGCCGCCGCCCTTACGCAGTTTTTTATATGTTGGAAGGACCAATGTCGCTCACGGCGCCGGATAATCCGAGGGCGCTTACAGCGCCGGATGGGCAAGATCGCCGCCGCGCGGCGGCTCCAGCACCGGGCCGACCAGCTCGGCCTGGCAGTCGGCGAACAACCGCTGCACGCTCGGGTGCTTCTGCAGGAAGCCGGCGCTGCCGAAATAGACCCGCACCTCGGGGAGGTTGGTCAGCCTGACGCTGGCGATCGCCGCCTCCTCGCCCTGCATGCACCAGGACGGGATGATGGAAAAGCCGAGCCCCTCCTCGACGCAGCGCTTCACCGAGGAACTGCCGGAGGTGGAGATCGCCGGCTGCACCTGCGCCCCGTCGCGGCCGAGGAAGTCGACGGCGAGGTTGCGCAGCGTCTGGCCGGGCTCGTAGGTAATGAAGGGGCGCTCCCGCGCCCAGGCCGGCACCTCGGCCGGGGCCGGCGCCGCGCCCCAGGCGCGCGGATAGACCAGGCTCAGCCGGTAGCTGCCGAGCAGGCGCTGCGGCACCACCGGATCGCCGAAATAGCGCTCGGAGATGCACACGTCGAGGCTGCCGTTCTTGACCAGTTCGGCCAGCACCGTGTCGCGCTCGTAGACGGCGAATTCCATCTCCGGGAATTCCTCGCGGAACCGCGTCAGCACCTTGGGGAACAGATAGAAGAAGATCGCCTGCGGCATGCCGACCCGCAGCGCCGAGCGCTGGTTCTCGATCAGCTTGGTCAGCCGTTCCAGCATGATGTCGAGTTCGGGATGCAGTAGGTTGTAGAGCGCCCGCCCGCGCGGCGTCAGCGCGATCCGCTTGGCGCCCTGCTCGGTCTCGATCAGCCGGCCGTTGAGGATCTGCTCCAGCCGGCGCACATGGTTGGCCGCCGACTGGTAGCTGAGATTCAGCTCCCGCGCCGCGCCGGAAAACGATCCGTGCCGGGCGACCTGGTAGAAGGTCTGGATGAGCGTCAGGCTGATCTTGGCCATGCATGTCTCCCTGCCGTGCCGGCATAGGGGCTGCCTTCCCCTTAGCCGATACAAAATTCCGCAGCAAGCACGCCCGTCATCTTGTATCGACGCTTCCCCGCCGGCCCCGCCACACTTGCCCCCATGTTCAACCCCTGGGGTCAGCCCGTGGCAACTGCGCATCCGCAACCCGCTTCCGTTGTCGTCGCCGGTGCCGGCATCGTCGGCAGCGCCGCCGCCTATTTCCTGGCGCGGCGCGGGCTGACTGTCACGGTGCTCGACGCGCTCGCCCCGGCCGCCGAGGCCTCCGGCGCCGCCGACGGGGCCGTCTCCGTCGCCAGCAAGCGTCCGGGCCCGTTGATGCGTGCCGCGCTCCAGGGCATCGCCCTCTATCGCCGGCTGGCGGGGCTCGACCCGGACCCCGAAACCGGCCTTCAGGGCGACGACGCACCGCTTGCCGGCCTGTTCCATCCCCGCTCCACCTTCATCGTCGCCGCGAGCCCGGCCGAGCGCGCGGTGCTGGAGGCCCATGCCGCCGCCCTCGCCCAGGCCGGCGTCGCGGTCGCGGCCATCGAGCCGCCGGCGATAAAGGCGCGCTTTCCCGCCCTGTCGGCGGCCGCCTGCCTCGTCATCGAGGTGCGCGGCGACGGCCATGCCATCGGCTATCAGGTGGTGCGGCAACTGCTTGCCGCCGCCCGCGTGCCGGTGCTGCGCGGCTGCCCGGTGACCCGGCTCGACATCGACGCGGCCGGCGGGCGCATTCGCGCCGTCGAGACGCCGCGCGGCCGGATCGCCGCCGATGCCTTCGTCTTCGCCACCGGCAACGGCACCGCGCCCCTGTTCGGCCTGCAAGCCGTGCTGACCCCGCGCAAGGGCCAGTTGCTGATCACCGAGCGCGACCTGGCGCTGAGCCGCGCCATGCCCGGCTCGATCATGTCCGGGCGCTATCTCCTGTCCAAGGGCAGCCAGACCCGCGCGCTGGACGCCGGCGGCGAGCAGGCCTCCATCTCCGCCGCGCGCGGTTTCGGCCTCGTCGTCGACCCGCTGCGCACCGGCCAGTTCCTGATCGGCGGCACCCGCGAGGACCATGGCGACAAGCGCGAGACCGATCTTGCCGCCGTCTCCCGCATCCTCTCCGACGCGGTCGCGCTGGTGCCCGGCCTTGCCGGCGTGCGACTGCTGCGCGGCTTTGCCGGCGCCCGCACCGCCGTGCGCGACGGGCTGCCGCTGGTCGGCCCCCTGCCCGGCCTTGCCAACGGGTTTCTCGCCACCGGCTTCGAGGGCGACGGCATCTGCCTCGGCCCGGTCACCGGCGCCGCCCTTGCCGATCTCGTCTGCGGCACCGCGCCGGCGTTGGACCTTGCCCCCTTCGCGCCCTCCCGCTTCGCCGAATTGCAGGCCGCCGCATGACCCGTCCCACCTTCTTCTGGATGTCGCGGCCGATCCCGTTTTCGGACGGCGAGAGCATCGCCGCCGCCCTCACCGCCGCCGGCATCGTCTCGCTGGGGCGCGATCCTGTCGGCCAGTCGGCCCGCTACTTCTGCGGCATCGGCGCCTGCCAGGCCTGCACCGTGCGGGTCGCCGGCGTGCCGCGCGAGGCCTGCCTGACCAGGGCCGAGGCGGGCGCCCGCGTCGAACCCCTCCACTCCGCCCCCTTCCAAACTGCCCCCCTCCACCTCGTACAGGGAGAGCCCGGCGATGCGGCCTGATGCCCCCCGCAGGATCGAACGGGCGATGGATGTGCTGGTCGTCGGCGGCGGCCCGGCCGGCATGGCCTGCGCCAGCGCCTGCGCCCGTCAGGGCCTGTCCGTCACCCTCGTCGACCAGCGCGGCAGCCTCGGCGGCGCCATTTTCCGCCAGCCGGTCGGCGGCGCCGCGCCGGTGCCGCAACCGGCGCCGGCGCGCGCGCGCTGGCGCCGACTCCTCGCCGATCTCACCGCCGCACCCGGCCTCGACCTGCGCCTTGAAACCCTGTTTCTCGGGCTCGAGGCCGACGGCCTGGCGCTGATCGAGGACCGCAATGCCGGCCGCGTCCTGTCGCTGCGCCCGCGCGCGCTCGTGCTTGCCACCGGCGCCGTCGAGCGCGTCCTGCCGCGCCCCGGCTGGACCCTGCCGGGCGTCGTCACCGCCGGCGGGCTGCAGGTGATGATGAAGGAGACCGGCCGGCCGCCCGCCGGCCGGGTGGTGCTGGCCGGCTCCGGTCCGCTGCTGCTCGCCGTCGCCGCGCAGATGACCGGCCTCGGCCGGCCGCCGCTTGCCATTCTCGAGGCGGGCGACCCGCTGCGCCGCTGGTCGGCGGGCCTTGCCCTGCTGTCCCATCCGGCCCTGCTGCGCGAGGCGGCGGGCTATCTGGCGACCCTTGCCCGTGCCCGCGTGCCCTGGCATCGCGGCGCCGTGCTGCAGCGGATCGCACCCGAGGGCGAGGGCGAGACCCTCGTCGCCACCTGGACCGACCGGCGCGGCGCCAGCCACAGCATTGCCGCCGATCGCATCGCCCTGCATGACGGGCTTGCCGAAAACGCCTTCGGCCTGCCCGAGGATGCGGAGGCAACGCCGCGCCGCCCGCTGGTCCTGCGCATCGGCGACTGCCGCGCCGCGCTCGGCGCCCCGGCCGCCATCGCCGACGGCACCGCCGCCGGAGAGCGGATCGCGGCCCGCCTCGCCTCCCCGACCGGGCGGCAGGCCGCCGATGCCGAAACCGAGCCCGCCGCCCTTGCCCGCCACCGCGCCGCCCAGGGCCGTATCGCCCGCGCCTTCGCGCCGCTGGCGCCGGCCTTCCCCGCCGACATCCCCGACGACACGGTGCTGTGCCGCTGCGAGGGCCGCACGGTCGGCGACCTCAAGCGCCTGCTTGCCGAGGATGAAGGTCTGTCCGCGCGGGAGCTGAAGCTGAGCGGCCGCTTCGCCATGGGCGCCTGCCAGGGCCGGTTCTGCGCCGCCAACACCGCCGCCCTGACCAGCAGCCTGACCAGCTCACTGACCGGCACGGCCACCCCCTTCGCCCCCGGCGCGTTCACCGGCCAGCGCTGGCCGATCCGCCCCGTTCCCATCGCCGCGCTCGCCGCCCCGGCGCCCGCCCCCTCCCTGCCTGACGAGAGCCAGACATGACCAAGCTGTCCACCGCTGCCCTGCACACCGAGCCCGACTTCGCCGTCCGCAACCCGTTCGACGGGACCGAGGTCGGCCGCCTGCCGGCCAGCTCGCCGGCCGACATCCTCGCCGCGCTGACCCGCGCCCGCCGCGCCCAGGCTCAGTTCCGCCATTCGACGCCGGCGGAGCGCCGCGCCCTGCTGAACGCGCTCGCCGCCGAGATCGCCGCCGATGCGGAAGCCCTTGCCGCCACCATCTGCGCGGAAATGGGCAAGACCATCCGCGAGGCGCGCAACGAGGTCCGCCGCGCCCAGAACACGCTGAAACTGTCCGGCGATGCCGCCACCTTCCTCGACGGCGAGGCGCTGCACTGCGCCATTGTCGAGGGCGGCGCCGACCGGCTCGCCACCATCACCTATCAGCCGGTCGGCGTTGTCGGGGCGATCACCCCGTTCAACTATCCGGTCAATCTCCTGTGCCACAAGCTCGGGCCCGCCATCGCCGCCGGCAACGCCGTGGTCGCCAAGCCCTCGCCCAAGGCACCGCTCGCCGCCGCGCGCCTCGCCGAGCTCGCCGTGCGCGCCGGCTGGCCGCGCGATCTGTTCCAGGTGGTGCATGGCGGCGCCGAGGCGGCGCTGGCGCTGGCCCGCGCGCCCATCGACCTGCTCTCCTTCACCGGCGGCCCCACCGCCGGCCTTGCCCTCAAGACCGCCAGCGGCCTCGTCCGCTGCCTGATGGAACTCGGCGGCAACGATCCGCTCTTCGTCCTGCCGGATGCCGATCTCGACCGCGCCGTCGCCACCGCCATCGGCCATCGCTTCGAGATCGCCGGCCAGAGCTGCGCGGCGGTGAAGAAGCTCTATCTCCACTCCGCCATCGCCGAGACCTTCATCGACCGGCTGGTCGCCGCCGTCGCCGGGGTCCGTGTCGGCGATCCGGCGGACGAGGCCACCGACATGGGCCCGGTCATCGACGAGGCCGCCGCGCGGCTGGTCGAGGAGCGCGTCGGCACCACCCTCGCCTCCGGCGCGCGCCTCCTCGCCGGCGGCACCCGCAAGGGCACGCTGGTCGCCCCGACGGTGCTGCGCGACGTCGCCGCCGACGCGCCGGTCATCGCCGAGGAAACCTTCGGCCCGGTCATCGCCATCCGCACCTTCTCGGACGCCCGCACCGCCATCGCCGAGGTCAATGCCGGCGCCTACGGCCTGCAGGCCGGCGTCTTCACCAACGACCATGCCATGGTCAAGCTGTTCTCGCGCGAGCTGATCGTCGGCGGCGTGATGATCAACGAGGGCCCGGATTTCCGCGCCGAACACGTCCCCTTCGGCGGCGTCAAGCGCAGCGGCCTCGGCCGTGAGGGCGTGCGCATCGCCCTGCGCGAGATGAGCGAGCCGAAGGTGGTGATCGACTGAGGAAACCCGCCATGCGCATCGCCGTCATGGGCGCGTCCGGCCGTGTCGGGACCCGCCTCGTCGAACTCGTCCTCGCCAGTCCCGGGTTGGAGCTGGCGGCCGCGCTGGTCTCGCCCCGCTCGGCCCTGGTCGGCACGCCGGTCGCCGGCGGCAGCATCGAGTACCGTCCCTCGGACGCGGCCATGAACAGCCATTGCGACGTGATCATCGACTTCTCCTCGCCCGCCGCCTCGCTCGCCCTGCAGGGCGAGGTCGGCGAGAAGCCGATCCCGATGGTCGTCGGCACCACCGGCTTTTCCGCCGAAGAGGACGCCGCGCTCACCGCCTTCGCCGCCCATCGGCCGATGGTGGTCAGCGCCAATTTCGCCCTCGGCTTCGAGGCTTTCCGCCAGATCGCCGGCCGCTTCGCCCGGCTGATGCCCGGCGGCGAGGCTGGCGTCGGCGAGGTCTATCACGCCCGCAAGAAGGCCGAGCCCTCCGGCACCTCGCGCTGGCTCGCCGCCACGGTGCGCGAAGCCCGCTCCGCCGCCATGGGTTTCGACGCGCCGGAGCCGGGAATCCGCGTCACCCGCGAGGGCGACACGGTCGGCGTCAACGAGGTCCGCTTCGACCTCGGCTCCGCCGAACTGCTGCTCAGCTACCGCGTCCACACCCTCGCCGCCTATGCCGAAGGGGCGCTGGCCGCCGCCCAGTGGCTCGCCGCCCGCCGTCCCGCCAACGGGCGCTATGCGCTCGCCGACACCAAGTCCATCTGACTTCTGCAAGGAGGATCTTCCATGACCGACATGGCCAGCCGTTTCCGCGGCGTCTTCACCGCCCTCGTCACCCCGTTCCGCGACGGCGAGGTCGACCATGCCGCCTTCGCCGCTTTGGTGGAGCGCCAGCTCGCGGCGGGCGTCGCCGGCCTCGTGCCGGTCGGCACCACCGGCGAGGCCGCGACCCTGTCGGAGGCGGAGGCCGAGGACCTGATCGCTCGCACCGTCGCGCTGACCGCCGGCCGCGCCATGGTGCTGGCCGGCGCCGGCGCCAACGACACCCGCAAGACGGTGGAGAAGGTGAAACGCGCCGAGGCCGCCGGGGCGGATGCGGTGCTCGTCGTCACGCCCTATTACAACAAGCCGACCCAGGCCGGCCTGCTCGCCCATTACGGCGCCGTCGCCGAGGCGACCCGCCTGCCGATCGTGCTCTATTCGGTGCCCGGCCGCTGCGGCGTCGAGATCGCGCCGGAAACCTGCGCCCGGCTGGTCGAGCGCCACGCCAACATCGTCGCCATCAAGGAGGCCGGCGGCTCTTCCGCCCGCGTCACCCGGCTGCGCCAGGCCTGCGGCGACCGGCTGATCATCCATTCCGGCGACGATGCGCTGACCCTGCCGTTCCTGTCGCTAGGCGCCGTCGGCGTCACCTCGGTCGTCTCCAATGTCGCCCCGCGCGAGATGGTGGAGATGGTCAAGGCCTGGGAGGCGGGAGACACCGCCCGCGCGCTCGCCCTGCACGAACTGGTCGCCGAACTCGCCGACGGCCTGTTCATCGAGTCCAACCCCGGCCCGGTCAAGGCGGCGCTCGCCCTTGCCAATCTCGCCGGGCCGGAGTTGCGCCTGCCGATGGTGCCGGTGACGGATGCCAGCCGCGAGACCATCGCGGCGATCCTCGGCCGCTTCGCCGATGCCTCCGCCAGCTTCCAAGAAATGCGCTAAGCCGGCGCCCTTGCTTTGCATTGCGGCGCCCGCGCGCCGCATAGGACACTGCCCTCAAGCCATGGACAGGAGCGGCCGCGATGCGGCGTGATCGTCCACACGAACAAGAAACCAGAGGACCCGAGACAATGACAGCGACGCGACAGGCCCCGCGCCGTCCCGGCAGGGAGGTGCGCCCGTGACCTATACCTGGGATTTCCACTCGGTCTGGCAGTACCGCGACCTCTTCATGTGGGGCCTGTGGATCAGCGTGGTCTACACGGTCGGCTCGATCGCGTTCGGCGTGCTGATCGGCTTCCTCACCTGCTCGATGCGCCTGTCGGGCTGGCGCGGGCTCAGCTTCATCGCCCGCGTCTACCAGGAGATCTTCCGCACCACGCCGCTGCTGGTGCAGCTCCTGTGGTTCTACTACGCCTTCCCGCTGCTGGTCGGTGGCAACATCGACAACCGCGTCGCGGCGATGCTGACCCTGTCGCTCTATGTCGGCGCCTTCTACGCCGAGATCTTCCGGGGCGGCATCGTCTCCATCGACAAGGGCCAGCGCGAGGCGGCCGCCGCCATCGGCATGAGCCCCTGGCAGGCGATGCATCGCATCATCCTGCCGCAGGCGTTCAAGCGCATGCTGCCGTCCTTCATCAACCAGTCGGTGATCCAGTTCAAGAACACCTCGCTGGTCTCGGTCATCTCCGTCGCCGACCTCGCCTATATGGCGGCCGTCGTCAACGGCCAGACCTACCGCCCGCTGGAATCCTACACCGTCATGGCCGTGCTCTACATCGCCATGCTCCTGCCCATGACGCAGATCGCCGACTGGGTGGAAAAGCGCCTGCGCGTCAGCGATTGAGGAGATCCAGATGACCGACACATCCCTGTCCGCCGCGCCCGCCCCCGTCATCGAGGCCATCGGCCTGCGCAAGACTTTCGGCCATCACGAGGTGCTGAAGGGTCTCGACCTCGGCCTTGCGCGCGGCGAGGTCGTCGCCCTGATCGGCCCGTCCGGCTCCGGCAAGTCCACCTTCATCCGCTGCCTCAACCGGATGGAGGCCCCGACCGGCGGCGAGATCCGCTTCCGCCAGAAACGGGTGCGCGACGGCTTCCGCGATCGCGGCGAGGACCTCGGCATCGGCACGCTGCGTCGCCATGTCGGCATGGTGTTCCAGCACTTCAACCTCTTTCCGCACAAGACCGTGCTGCAGAACGTCACCGAGGGTCCGGTGATCGTCTGCAAGCGGCCGCGCCGCGAGGCGGAAGAGGAGGCGATGGCGCTGCTCGAACAGGTCGGGCTCGCCGAGAAGCATTCGGCCTATCCCAACCACCTGTCCGGCGGCCAGAAGCAGCGCGTCGCCATCGCCCGCGCCCTCGCCATGCGTCCGGAAGTCCTGCTGCTCGACGAGGTGACCAGCGCTCTCGACCCGGAACTGGTCGGCGAGGTGCTCGCCGTCATCCGCGCCCTTGCCGAGGCCGGCATGACCATGGCCATCGTCACCCACGAGATGGCCTTCGCCGCCGAGGTGGCGAGCCGGGTCCTGTTCCTCGACCAGGGCGTCATCGCCGCCGAGGGCAGCCCGGCCGAGGTCATTCTCGACCCGACGAACCCGCGCCTGCAGGCCTTCGTCGCCAGGTTCAAGGGCTAGCAAATGTCGCAGGTCAAGCTCACCCTGTTCGGCGCCGGCCATGTCGGCACGGCGCTTGCAACCGTCCTTGCCGGCCACGGCCGTTTCGCCGTCCAGGTGGTCGACGGGTCCGACGACGCGCTCGACCGGCTGCAGGGCCTCGGCCTGCCGCTGACCCTGCGCCACCTTTCTCCCGGCGAGGAGGCGCACCGCCTGATCGAGGGGCAGGACATCGTCGTCGCGGCGGTGCCGGACCAGGCCGTCGCCCGCGTCGCCGAGGCGGCCCTTCTGGTGAAGGCGCATTATCTCGACTTCATCCCGACGCCCCGGGCCGCGCGCGCCAGCCTCGACGCCCTTGCCGGCCACCGCGCCGTGCTCACCGGCTGCGGCGTCTCGCCGGGGCTGATCGGCGTGCTCGCCTGCGGCCTGCTCAAGGACTTCGCGCCGGTCTCCGATCTCGTCATCCGGGTCGGCGCCATTCCGCGCCATCCCACCAACCGGCTCGGCTACGGCCAGATCTGGAATGTCGACGGGTTGATCGAGGAATACACCCGCCCGAGCGCCGCCATCCGCGACGGCGCCGCGGTCGAACTGACCCCGCTGGAAGAGTATGAGCGGCTCACCTTCGACGGCATCGGCTACGAGGCCTTCATCACCGCCGGCGGGCTTGCCGATCTCGATGCGCTCGCCGGTTTCACCCCGCGCAACGTCACGGTGAAGACCCTGCGCTATCCGGGCCATCTCGACTACATGCGCTTCCTGCTCGACGATCTCGGCCTGCGCCATCGCCGCGACCTGCTGCGCACGCTGCTGTCCAACGGCCTGCCGCTGATCGAGGACGACGTGCTGCATGTGGTGCTCACCGCGCGCGGTGAGCGCGGCCGCCAGCAGGCCGAGCGCACGCTGCGCTACCGCTTCGCGCCCAATGCCGCCTACGGGCCGTTCAACGCGCTGACCTCGGTCGCCACCGGCTATGCCGCCAGCCTGCTGACGCTGCTCGCCGACGGCGCCCTGCCGGATCGTGGCCGGATCGCCCCGCACCATCTCGATGCCGCCCGCCTGCTCGACAGCCCCTTCATCGCGCCGCTGCGGCGGGATTAGGGACGGGCCTCTCTGGTCGCCCCCGCTGTCCCGCCCCGCCGCGCGAGCCAGGGCTGGGCGAACAGCCAAAGGCCGGTCAGCATCAAGGGGATCAGCGGCACCAGCGCCAGCACCCCCACCCAGACGGAGGCCGTGCCGGCAAGATTCGTGGCGATATTGGCGAGGACCGCCAGGGTAAAGGCGAGCGACAGCCAGCGGTGGGTCTGTCGGATCCATCCGTTTCGGGTCATGACAAGTTCCAGGTTCAGGGTGACGGTGTGGTTCGGATCGCGGTGGAGCCTGTCACTCCATCCGCGCCAGCACCTCTTCCATCTTGTCGAGGAAATGTGGCCAGCCGGCCTTGGCGCCGCCATAGTAGCGCGGCTGGTCGCGGCGGAAGCCGGTCTGCTCCATCCGCAGCCGCGTTCCCCCGCGCGTCGGGGTCAGCGTCCAGGTGACGATGCTCTTGAGATCGTGGTCGCCCCAGCTATAGGCGAGCAGGAGCGGCGGCTCGATGTCCAGCACCTCGCAGTCGACCGAGCCCCAGTCGGCGCGAAAGCCGAAGCGATGGCCGATGGCGGGGCGGAAGTCGCCCTTCATCAGCCACTCCTCGATCAGATGCGGCTCGGTCAAGGCCCGCCAGATCCGCTCCGGCGGGTGGGCGATATCGCGTTCGACGACGACCGACAGCGTGTCTTCATGGGTATCCGTCACTGATCCATCCTTCCAAGCAGGTCTTCAAGGGCGTCAAAGCGGGCTTCCCAGAAGCCGGTCATTCGCCGCGTCCAGTCGGCCAGCGGAGCGAGGGCCGAGACGTCGGCGCTGTAGTGGGTCTGTCGCCCCGCCTGCCGGTCGCGCACCAGCCCGGCCTGTTTCAGCACCGCAAGATGCTTGGAAACCGCCGGCTGCGACACGCCGGCCTGCGCCGTCAGCGCGCCCACGCTCTGCTCGCCGTCGCGGCACAGCCGTTCGAAGATCGCCCGCCGCGTCGGATCGGCGAGCGAGCGAAAGAGAGCGTCTTGGCCAATGTCTGGGCCAATGTCTGGGCCAGTGACTTGTGCAGTGTCTTGGGCGTGCGGCATGAAACCCATAACTCCATGGCTATGGGTTTATCTCATAACCGAACGGTTATTGATCTGTCAAGGCCGCGCCGACCGGACCGCGTGGACGCGCGCCCCGCGCGGCGACAGGCGGTAGCCGACCGCCAGACTCTCGGTCAGCCCGAGCTCCTTGAGCCGGCGCACGCGGGTCTTGAAGGCGAGCTTGTCCAGGCCCATCGCGGCGGCAAGTTCCGCCGCCGGGCGCTCCGGGTTGCGGGCGATCAGGTCCAGGATCCGCCCGGTCCAGGCCCCCTCGCGCGCCCGCCCGTCCATGGCGTCGAGCCGCCCGGCGATCTCCGCCAGCGCCTGCGGGTCGAGGCTGGCCTCCTCGCGCAGCCCGGCACGCGGGTCCTCGCCGGCCCAGGACACCTCGATCCGCTCCAGCGTCCCCGGCCTGCCGCCATCCAGCCAGTCGCGCAGCGCCGCCGCATCCGGGAAGCCGGCCGCGCGGGCGTCGTCGTCGGTCACAGCGCCCGCCTCGACCGGCGAGATGTCGCCGATGGCAAGGACGCCGATCGCGGTGCGCAGGGTCCCGCCCGGTGTGACCGTGCGGCGCCTCCAGCGGCGGAACTGCAGGCTGATCCGCCCTGCCCTGATCCCCTCCAGCACCTCGCGTCTCAGCAGCATCGCGCGCCTCCCTCCCGTGCCGTGCCCGCCTGCTCCATTGTCATGCCGCCCGCCCGGCTTCGGCCAGGATCCAGTCGTGCACGCGCCGGGCGGCGGCGGCGGGCGTGTCCTGCGCGGCCCGGATATAGTAGCCGCGATTGCTGGTCGCGACATGTGGCAGGGCCTGCACCAACTCGCCGCGCGCCAGCATGTCGTCGATCAGCCCGTGCCAGCCGAGCGCGATGCCGAGCCCGGCCTGCGCGGCGCGCACCACGATGTCATAGCTGGTGAAATGGGTGCGCTCATGGCCCGGCCGATCGGTGAGGCCGAAATGCGCGAACCAACTTTTCCAGTCATGCCAATGCGAGGTGACGGGGGTCGACAGGCTGAGCAGCGGCAGGCCGAGGAGATCGGCCGGCTCCGTCAGTCCGCGATAGCGTGACAGGAACTCCGGACTGCAGACGGCCGACACACGCTCGTCCATCAGCTTCGTCTCTCCCGCTTCGGTGTCGCCCTCCTCGGCCATGCGCACCGTCAGGTCGACGCTGAGACCGGCCGCCAATTCCGGCTGCTGCGAGGTCAGCATCGACAGATCGACCGGCCGCACCGCCTCGCGCAGCCGGGCAAGGCGCGGCAGCAGCCACAGCGAAGCGAAGGCGAAATCGACCGAGACCAGCACCGAGGGCGTGCGGTTGCGCTGGGCGAAGCGGCGGAAATCGGCGGCGAGCGTGCCGAGCAGCGGATCGACGGCGGCCAGCAGGTCCGCCCCTTCCCCCGTCAGCCGCACCCCGCGCCAGGTCCGCTCGAACAGCGTGATCTCGAGACTGTCCTCCAGGGACTTCAGCCGCTGGCTCAGTCCGGGCTGCGAGATCCGCAATTCGCGCGCCGCCGCCGACAACTGGCCATGGCGGGCGACGACCACGAAGGCGCAGAGCCCGGCGGCGTGCCGGCTCAGAAAGATATAATCCCGGCTTATGTTATTCATAGAAAACTCTCTGTGGAAGAGGCGGTTTCCGTCCGTCAAGCTAAGCAAAACATTCAGTCACATACCTGCGGCGGGGGCAATGCGGATGCATGGCGCGGGCGATGGCCGTCCGGACACGGACGGCCGGCCGAACATCCTGATCTTCATGGTCGACCAGTTGAACGGCACCCTGTTCCCGGACGGGCCGGCAGACTGGCTGCATGCGCCGAACCTCAGGCGGCTGGCCGCGCGCTCGGTGCGCTTCGCCAATGCCTACACCGCCTCGCCGCTCTGTGCGCCGGCTCGGGCCTCCTTCATGTCCGGCCAGTTGCCCTCACGCACCAGGGTCTATGACAACGCCGCCGAGTTCGCCTCCGACATTCCCACCTTCGCCCATCACCTGCGCCGCGCCGGCTACCAGACCGCGCTGTCGGGCAAGATGCATTTCGTCGGCCCCGACCAGTTGCATGGTTTCGAGGAGCGGCTGACGACGGATGTCTATCCGCCGGATTTCGGCTGGACGCCGGACTATCGCAAACCGGGCGAGCGGATCGACTGGTGGTACCACAACATGGGCTCGGTCACCGGCGCAGGCATCGCCGAGATCACCAACCAGCTCGAATACGACGACGAGGTCGCCTATCACGCAATGCGCAAGGTGCTCGACCTTTCGCGCGGCCACGATGACCGGCCGTGGTGCCTGACGGTCAGCTTCACCCACCCGCACGATCCTTACGTGGCGCGCCGGCGCTTCTGGGATCTTTACGAGGACTGCGCGCATCTTGCGCCGCGCGTTCCCGCTCTCGCCTACGAGCAGCATGATCCGCATGCGCGGCGGATCTTCGATGCCAACGACTGGCGCTCCTACACGATCACCGACGCGCACATCCGCCGGGCCCGCCGGGCCTATTTCGCCAACATCTCCTATCTCGACGAGAAGATCGGCGAGATCCTCGATGCGCTGCAGCGGACCCGGCAGGAGGCGATCGTCCTCTTCGTCTCCGACCATGGCGACATGCTCGGCGAGCGCGGCCTCTGGTTCAAGATGAGCTTCCGGGAAGGCTCCGCCCGGGTACCGCTGATGATTGCCGCCCCCGGCCTTGCGCCGGCTCTCGTCGCCGATCCTGTCTCCACGCTGGACGTCACGCCCACCCTGTGCGATCTGGCCGGCATCCCGCTCGGCGAGATCGCGCCCTGGACCGATGGCGAGAGCCTGGTGCCGGTGGCGCGGGGAGAGGCGGTGCGCGCGCCGGTGCCAATGGAATATGCCGCCGAGGCCTCCTATGCGCCGATGGTGGCGCTGCGCGAGGGCCGGTGGAAATACACCGCCTGCCCGCTCGATCCCGAACAGCTCTTCGACCTCGACGCCGATCCGGACGAACGGGCGAACCTTGCCGGCGATCCTCGGCACGCGGGCGAGTTGGCGCGCTTCCGACAGCTCGCCGCCGCCCGCTGGGACCTTGCCCGCTTCGATGCCGAGGTGCGCCAGTCGCAGGCGCGCCGGCTCGTGGTCTACGCGGCGCTGCGCAACGGCGCGCATTTTCCCTGGGATTACCAACCGCTGCAGAAAGCCAGCGAGCGCTACATGCGCAACCACATGGACCTCAATGTCCTGGAGGAGAGGCAGAGGTTCCCCCGCGGCGAATAGCCTTCGCGCCGCAATGACCAAGAAAAGGAACGGACGGATGAACCTCAAACCACCCCTGGTCGACCTGCCGATCAAGATCGCCGAACGCGGCTTCTACAACGGCTTCATCATCGACGTGACCATCACCTCGAAACTGGCGGTCGGCGCGCTGGTGATCTGGGCGGTGGCCTTTCCGCAGCAGGCCGGCGAGATCCTCGCCGGGTTCAACAGCTTCATCCTGGCGAATTTCGCCACCTGGTATTTCTATGTGATGGCCGCCTTCGTGCTGGCCTGCGTCGCCCTCGTCGCCTGGCCGACGGCCGGCCGGATGAAACTCGGCGGGCCGGACGACGAGCCGGAATTCTCGCGCTTCTCGTGGTTCTCGATGATGTTCGGTGCGGGCATCGGCGTCGGCATGCTGACCTGGGCGGTCGCCGAGCCGATCTACCACTTCAACCGCAATCCGGACGTCATCCAGGGCCTTGCGACCGCCGGCGGCGCGGACAACGTCCTCAATGCCTTCAAGTGGTCCTATCTGCACTGGGGCTTCTCGGCCTGGTCGTCCTATGCCGTTGCCGGTCTGGCGCTCGCCTTCTTCGCCTATCGCCGCGGCCTGCCGCTGACCATCCGCTCCTCACTGGCGCCCCTGTTCGGCAGCCGCCTGTCGGGGCCGGTCGGCCATGCCATCGACATCGTCGCGGTGATCGCCACCATCCTCGGCGTTGCCCAGATGCTCGGCTTCGGCGTCGAGCAGTTCGTTGCCGGCATGGCGCGGATCGGGATCGGTAGCTGGCTGATCAACGAGCAGGGCACCGCCTCCTCGCTCGGCATCATCGTCGCCATCCTGATCATCATGGGCGCCTCGACGCTGTCCGCCCTGTCGGGCGTCGGCAAGGGCATCAAGTGGCTCTCGAACCTCAACATGGTGCTGAGCACCTTCCTGCTCTGCTTCTTCCTGCTGTTCGGCTCGAGCTGGTTCGGCCTCAACGCGCTGTTCGTCGGCGGGCTGGAATATGTCCTGGCACTGCCCTCGATGATCTTCACCGTCTATTCCGGCGAGAGCGACACGGCACAGGCGCTGGAGGGCTGGCAGGGCGCCTGGTCGGTGTTCTACTGGGCCTGGTGGGTGGCCTTCGCGCCCTTCGTCGGCCTGTTCCTGGCGCGCATTTCCAAGGGCCGCACGATCCGCGAATTCGTCGTCGGCGCCGTGATCGCGCCCGCCATCATGTGCTTCGTCTGGTTCGCCTTCGCCGGCGGCACCGCCATCGAAATGGAACTGACCGGGGTCGCGGGCGGCGCCATCAACTCGGTGCCGGACGGCGACAAGATCTTCGCCATGACCGGCCTCATGCTCTCGCCCGTCCTCGGCTGGCTGATGGCGGTGCTGATCGTGGTGCTGCTGATGACCTACCTCGTGACCTCGGCGGACTCCGCGGTGCTCATCGTCAACACCATCAATGCCGCCGGCGACGAGGGCCCCAAGGCGCGCCCGCACATCCTGTTCTGGGGCATCACGCTCGGCCTCGTCGTCGCCGCGCTGCTGCTCGTCGGCGGCCTGAAGGCCATCCAGACCGCGATGGTGATCGGCGCCCTGCCCTTCTCGCTGGTGATGGTGCTGATGTGCGTGTCGCTGTTCAAGGCGATCTATCGCGACGGCCTGCGCGAGCGCGCCGGCCTGCAGACCGTCTACGAATAGGCGGAAAAGCGGCGGCGGTCGGCCCTGCCCGGCCCACCGCCGCCCCCGTCGTTCTCCGTCCCCGTCTTCCCTCGCCCCGTCTTCCCCCGCCCCGTCTTCCCTCGCCCCGTCTTCCCTCGCCCCCGTCGTCCCCCTCCCTGTCAGTGCTCGCCGCCGCCGTTGCGGCGGAACACCAGCCGCAACTGCTTCTCGATCTCGATCAGCGCGAAGAACGCCACGCCCACCATCACGATCAGCACGCCGTCGAAGAACGGCACCGCCGCCGTGCCGAACACGATCTGCAGCGTCGGCACATAGGTGATGGCGAACTGCGCCAGCGTCACGATGATGACGCAGGCCCAGACGATCGGCGTGCCCTGCACCGCCTTCCAGGTCAGCGAGGTGCCGTAGATGTTGCGGATGAAGAACAGGTGGAAGATCTCCAGCACCACCAGCGTGTTCACCGCCATGGTGCGGGCGACATCCTGCGAGTATCCCCGGTCGATGGCGTAGAAATAGATGCCGAAGACCCCGGCCAGGATCAGCGCCGACACCATGACGATGTGCCACAGCAGCGCCCCGCCCAGGATCGGCTGGTGGCGCGGGCGCGGTTCGCGGCGCATCGTGCCGTCCTCCGTCGGCTCGAAGGCCAGCGAGATGCCCAGCGTCACGGCGGTGATCAGGTTGACCCACAGGATCTGCACGGCGGTGATCGGCAGCGCCATGCCGAGCAGCAGCGCCAGGGCGACGGTCATCGATTCGCCGCCGCTGGTCGGCAGGGTCCAGCTCAGCACCTTCTTGATGTTGTCGTAGACGGTGCGCCCCTCGCGCACGGCGGCGGCGATCGAGGCGAAATTGTCGTCGGCGAGCACCAGGTCCGCCGCCTCCTTCGCCGCCTCGCTGCCCTTGCGGCCCATGGCGATGCCGGCATCGGCGCGCTTCAAGGCCGGCGCGTCGTTGACGCCGTCGCCGGTCATCGCCACGGTCAGGCCATGCGCCTGCAGCGCCGTCACCAGCCGCAGCTTGTGCTCCGGACTGGTGCGGGCGAAGATGTCGGTCTCCACCACCTGCGCCGAAAGCTCCGCATCGTCCATGGCATCGAGATCGTTGCCGGTCAGCACCTTGTCGGGATTGGTCAGGCCGATCTGCCGGCCGATGGCCGCCGCCGTGCCGGCATGGTCGCCGGTGATCATCTTCACCCTGATGCCGGCGCCGTGGCATTCGGCGACGGCGACCACCGCCTCGGGGCGCGGCGGGTCGATCAGCCCGACAAGGCCGAGGATGATGAGGCGGCCGGCCAGGTCCTCCTTGCGCAGCACGGCCGGATCGCCGGAGGGCTGCCAGGCGTCGTCGACGGTGGCGAGCGCCAGCACCCGCTGGCCGCGGCCGGCGATCGCGTCCATCTCGCGGGTCCAGAAGTCCTTGTCGAGCGGTTCGATCCCCCCTTCCGGGGTGCGCTGGCCGGCGCACATCGCCAGCACCTGCTCCGGCGCGCCCTTGACGTGAAGGTCCGTGTGGCCGTCCGGGCTGCGATGGCGCACCGCCATGTAGCGATGGGCGGCGTCGAAGGGGATCTCCGACAGCCGCGCATGATCGCCATAGGGCTCGTGGCCGTCGCCGGAGATCTTGGCGGCGAGCGCCATCAGCGCCCCTTCCATCGGATCGCCCTCGGTGCGCCAGCCCTCTTCGTGCGGGTGCAGGGCCGCGTCGTTGCACAGGGCGGCCGCGCGCGCGATTTCCGCGAGCACACCATGCTCGCCGGCCGTGACGTCCCGGTCGTCGAGCCGGATCGTCCCCTCCGGCGAGTAGCCTTCGCCGGTGACGGCGAACAGGTGGCGCGAGGTGGCGACCGTCGCCGCCAGCATCTCGTTGCGGGTCAGCGTGCCGGTCTTGTCGGAGCAGATCACCGAGACCGAGCCCAGCGTCTCGATCGCCGGCAGCCGGCGGACGATGGCGTTGCGCCTTGCCATCGCCTGCACGCCGACGGCGAGCGTGATCGTCAGGACGGCCGGCAGGCCTTCCGGAATGGCCGCGACGGCGAGGCCCACCACGGCCATGAACAGCTCGTCGAACGGCATGTGGATGACATAGTAGCCCCAGGCGAGCACCAGGCCGGCGACCAGCAGGATCAACAGGGTCAGCCAGCGGGCGAAGCCGTCGAGCTGGTGGACCAGCGGCGTCGTCAGGGTCTCGACCGACGACAGCAACCCGCTGATGCGGCCGATCTGGGTGGCCGGGCCGGTGGCGACCGCGACGCCGCGGCCGGTGCCGGCGGTGACCAGCGTGCCGCTATAGGCCATGCCGTGCCGGTCGCCGAGCGGCGCGTCGGCGGCCGTGGCCTGCGTCTCCTTTTCGGACGGGACGGACTCGCCGGTCAGCAGCGCCTCGTCGATCCGCAGGCCCGCCGCCTCCAGCAGGCGCATGTCGGCCGGCACCCGCTCGCCGGGCTCCAGCAGCACGATGTCGCCGGGCACGATCTGGCTCGCCATGATCCCCTGCCGCCGGCCGTCGCGCACCACCGAACTGTGCGGCGCGAGCATGTCGCGGATCGCGTCCATCGCCTGCTCGGCCCGCCCCTCCTGGATGAAGCCGATGATCGCGTTGACGATGACCACCGCCAGGATGACGCCGGTATCGATGTAATGCTCCATCAGCGCGGTGATCGCGGCGGCGGCGATCAGCACATAGATCAGCAGGTTGTGGAACTGGCTGAGGAAGCGCACCAGCGGCCCGCGGCGCGGCGCTGCCGGCAGCCGGTTTTCGCCGTATCTGGCAAGCCGCGCGGCGACCTCGCTCGCCGACAGGCCGGCCGGCGTGGTGTCGAGGGCGGCAAGGACGGTGCCGGCATCGCGGGCATGGGCCTCGGCGATGTCGTGGTCGCGATCACTGGTCATGGGTGCATCCGTGGTCTCGGGAGGGGGCCGGGGCCCTGGAAACGTCCGGTCGAATTTGGGTCAGAGCGCCGGCAAGGCCTAGTCCGGAAAACACCTAGAGCCCTTTCGGCCAATTCGGAGCCATTCTGACGGAGCGATTTTGTGACAAGGTCAAGCAAAGACACGCAGGCCGTATCTGGTACGGACAAGGGGCTTTGCGCTGGAATTGGCGCAAAATCGCCCGTCCCGCAGGGCTTCCGATTGGCGGGCACCCGACGCCGAACCGATCTTGCCCGATGCGAAGGCATCGCGCGGCGACCGTTTCGACGCCGGATCGCCGCTCCAATCGAGAAGCAGAATTGACTTCGAATTGGCCGAAAGGGCTCTAGGAGCAGGTCCGCGCGCGTGCGGGGATTCCGGGACGCCACTTGCCGAAAATCGCGCGCTACAGGCTGGAGCGGACCACCTCGCCGCCCTTCATGATCAGCCGCAGCGACGTGTCCGGCGTTCCCAGGAACGAGAGATCCGTCTCGGGTTCGCCGTCGACCACCAGCAGATCGGCGAGCGCCCCCGGCGCCACGACGCCGACCGGCGCGCGGTAGGGGTTGCGGTCGCCCGACATGGCAAGCAGCTCGCCGGCCCGCCCGGTCGCCGCGCGCAGCGCCTCCAGCGGGCTCATGAACCGAGTGAGCTTGGCCAGTTGGCGTCCCTGCGAGGCCGCATTCCCGGGGCTCATCAGCACATCGGTGCCGAAGACGGAGCGCACCCCCAGCTCATGCGCCATTGCATAGGCCCGCACGGTCCCTTCCGAGACCCGCTGCTGGTCGGCGCGCATACGCGGATCGGCATAGACATTGGCGTCCTCGTCGGTGAGGAAGGGCTGCAACGACCACCAGATGCCGTTGTCGGCCATCATCGCGACGGTCTCCTCGTCGGCGAGCTGGCCGTGCTCGATGCAGCGCACGCCGGCGCGGATGGCGCGCTGGATGCCCTTCGGCGTGTAGACGTGGACGCAGACATAGGTGCCCCAGTCGGAGGCGGCATCGACGCCGGCGCGCAGCTCCGCCTCGGTGAACTGGGTGCTGTCGAGCGGATCGTAGGCGGACGACACGCCGCCGCCGGCCATCATCTTGATCTGGCTGGCCCCGCGCATCAGTTGCTCGCGAACCCGGCGCAGCACCTCATCGGCGCCGTCGGCGATCGCGGTGACGCCGACCCGGTCGGGATAGCTCAGCGGATCGCGGTCGGCCCTTGGCAGGTCGTTGAGCATGCGAAAGTCGCCATGTCCCGAGGTCTGCGAGACCAGCGCGCCGGAGGGAAAGATCCGCGGCCCGGCGACGACGCCCTCGTCGATCGCCCGCTTCAGCGCGAAGGCGGGCCCGCCGACGTCGCGCACGGTGGTGAAGCCGCGCAACAGCGTGGCACCGGCCTCGCGCGCGGCCAGAAGATGCACATAGGCGATGTCGCCGGTGAGCGCCGTGACCTGCGAAACGCTGGCCAGCGTCGAGTGCCAGTGGCAGTCGATCAGCCCCGGCATGGCGACACGGCCGCCGCAATCGAGCCGGATTGCCTCGGCCGGTCCCTGCCCCTTTGGCGGCAAGGCGGAGACGTGGCCGTTCTCGATCAGGATGTCGACATCGTCGCGGATGCTCAGCTCCTGCCCGTCGAAAAGCCGCAGATTGGTGAGGAGCAGCGGCCGGCCCGGATCGCCCGTCTGGGCGTGCGAGGAAGCAAGACCGAAACCGGCGAACATGCCCATGACCGCGGCGGCGCCGCCGATCATCTCCCTGCGCGACAGCTCGACCTCCATGCGGCGATAGGCGGCAAGCGTTTCCGGCGCCCCGCAGCGGCAGGCCATCGGAACCCGATCCTGATAGGGGGTCCCAGTGAAACAACAGGCGCACAGAAGCATCACACACCTCGCTGAACATGCCGAAACGCATGTCATTCTGGGTCGTGTTCGACAGGGCTGTCAAACCACAGGAAAGACTATCGTCAGTTTCGACAATTTACGTTCGGATATGACGAAATATTCAAGATGCCCCCGCCTCGTGAAACCGGCGTGACAACTGGATGAAGGGGCAGGAAAACGGCTATTCTCCAAGTCTTTCGGCCGCCTGAAACTGGCACTCTCCCGGGCGAAACGGCAACAGAAGCCGCCAAATTGCCGCTTGGGCGATTGACGCGTCGATCTGCGGGGCAGTAGCTTTCGTGTCGCCTTCGCAGCCCGCCCGCGCTGCGGGCTTGATCGCGCGTTGCAAGGTGCGGGCTTGATCGCGCGTTGCAAGGAGGAGCGGCCCCATGGTTGACCGATCAGAGGGCTCTACGCCCATAGTCAGCCGGCGAATCGCCCGCGGGGCACGGTTCCTTGCCGTCCTTCTGCCGGCGCTGCTCGTAGCGGCCCAGTTGCTGGCGCGCCCTGCCCATGCCGAGGACGGCTGGCGTTTCCAGGTCACGCCCTATGCCTGGGCGCCCTCCCTGTCGGGCAACATCAAGCCGCGCCCGTTCCTGCCGACGGCCTCCTTCGACCGTCCGTTCAGCGACATTCTCGAAAATCTCGACGGCGCCTTCTTCGTCAGCGGTACGGCCCGCTACGACCGCTTCGTGATCTTCGGCGATTTCACCTGGTCGGCCGTGACCGAGCAGGACCGCATCGCCCTGCCCTTCGCCCCCTTCGGCTTCGATGTGCACGGCCAGGTGCGGCAACTCTCTGCGACGCTCGCCGGCGGCTATTCCGTGGTCGCCCGGCCCGAGTTCACGCTCGACCTCTTGGCCGGCGCCCGCCTGTGGCATATCGATGCCAGCGTCAACATCCGCGGCACCGGCCTTGCCGCCAGCAAGAGCGATACCTGGCTCGATCCGGTGCTGGCGGCGCGGGCGCGGTGGCAGTTCGCGCCGGACTGGTCGGTGATTGCCTATACGGATGTCGGTGGCTTTGGCGCCGGCTCGAACCTGACCTGGCAGGCCGTCGGCACGCTGAACTACCGGGTGAACGACCGCGTCTTTCTGTCCGCCGGCTATCGCCACATGGCCCTCGACTATGACCGAGGCGGCATGAAGCTCGATATCGACATGAGCGGACCGCTGATCGGCGCGACTTTCCGGTTCTGACACTTTCCGGTTCTGACGATGTGCGCCCGTCCCGCGCCGTGAGGGTGATGGGAAGACCGTGCGTTCTCGCCAGCCGCCATGGCGAGCCGAAGGGTGCGGGCGTGGTGCGCCCCTGGCGCCCACTTCGTGACATGGATCACAGACATCCCTCGCGGTCTGACGCAAGGGGATCTCGGCGCATGCCCTGCCCGTCGCGCGCGGCCCTCCGCCTCCCCGAAAATGGCTCAGCCGGCGTTTCGTTGCCCCAGACCGGCAACTGTGTTCATGCGATGCGATAGGGGACGTTGTCGCGCAGCATGGCGTTGAGGCGGATGAGGAGTTTTCGTGCGGTGGCGATGAGGGCGATCTTGCGGGCTTTCGCGGTTTGGGTGAT
>NZ_FYAV01000020.1:0-87489 GCF_900185745.1 Stappia sp. TSB10GB4
CCGCAAACCCGCGGGCCGAGGCGAACACGCGCGGATCCGGCGTCTTGATCGTCAACAAGGCCGCGCCCACCGGTCCCACCGAAGGGATCGCCTTAAGCCGCCGGGCGAGGTCGTCGTCGCGCACGAACGCTTCGAGCTCCGCCTCGACCTTTGCAAGCGCCGGCGCCAGCGCGGCATATTGCTCGCCCTGCAGCGCGAACAGCTTGCGGGCGAGCGGCGGCAGGGCGGGGTCGCTCGCCACCTGCTCCAGCAGCGTCTCGATGCGGCACAGCCCCTTGGGCGCGATCAGCCCGAACTCGGCCGCATAGCCGCGGATCGCGTTGGCAACCTGGGTGCGCGCCCGGATCAGGCTGGCGCGCACGCCCATCAGCATCAGCCGGGCCTGTTGCTCGGGGCTCTTCTCCGGCACGAAGCGCATGCCAGGACGCCCGCCCGCCTCGCACAGTCCGGCCGCATCGGCCGCGTCGTTCTTGTTGCGCCCGACATAGGGCTTGGCGCGGTGCGGCGCGATCAGCCGGGGCTCATGGCCCCAGCTTCGCAGCCGGCGAGCCAGGTGGTGGGCGCCGGTGCAGGCCTCGATCACCACCCGCGCCGGCGGCAAGCTCGTGAAGAACGCTTCAAGCTGCCCGCAGCGCAGTTGCCTGCGCAGCACCGTCTCTCCGGCGGCATCAACCCCGTGGAGTTGGAAGAGATGCTTGGACGTGTCCATGCCGATGCGCGTAATCTCGTTCATTGGGCGGCTCCTTCGATGTGTTGGGACCATCATCTTGGCGCAAAACGACGCCGGATGGGGGCCGTCCACCCCAACGGAACCGGCGAGCCACGGCGGTTGCGGCATCTTTCGGGAGCGCGCCTCCTGCGCCCCCGGCCCGACCCCACATCTGCGCTCGCGCCGTCCGGGAGGGCGCCCCCCTCAGGCGGCGGCGAGCGCGGCGCGGGCGTCGGCGCGGATGCGTTCGACCATCGACTTGAGGCCGTTGGCGCGCTGCGCCGACAGGTGCTCCTTGAGGCCGATGCGGGAGAAGATCGCGTCGAGATCGGTCTCGGCGATCTCCGCGGCGCTGCGCCCGGAATAGGTGGCGAGCACGATGGCGACCAGCCCCTTGACGATATGGGCGTCGCTGTCGCCCTGGAACACCAGGCGCGGCGCACCGTCCGCGCCCTGCTCCACCGACTTGACCAGCCAGACCTGCGAGGCGCAGCCGCGCACCTTGTTGGCGTCGGTGCGCTCCTCTTCGGGGAATTCCGGCAGCATCCGCCCCAGCTCGATCACATAGCGGTAGCGGTCGTCCCAATCGTCGAGCAGGTCGAAATTCTCAAGGATGTCGTCGAGCGGCGGGATCATGGGCGGCCATCGGTCCTTGGGCGGTCTTTGGGCGGTCTTTGGGCTGTCTTCGAGCTGTCTTCGAGCGGAGCGCGAAGCGGAGCGCGAAGCGGAGCGCGAAGCGGAGCGGACTTTCGTGACCCGCTATATAGTCCCTGCGGCAAGAGATGGGAACCGGGGGGCAAGGGAAACCGATTTTGGGGACCAACCCCTCCGCGTCGGTGTGAGTATCGGAAGCAGCAGTCGCGCCACGAAGAACAGAGAGCCCTTCGTGGCGCAGCATTTGCCCGCCGAGTGCTGGTGATCTCACCTAAAAAGACGGGTATTGAGTTTGGCATAGGTTGGCAGAATTTCTCCGCCTCCACTCATTTCACGCAATCTCTTAACACCATCTTCGATCGATTCAACGCCAGCTTCGAACAGATATGGCATGATATCGACAAGCTTAGGCAAATCGAAAATCCGGTGTGTGGCCAGATAATCCAACGCCAATTCTCGCGCAGGCCCGCGGGACCAAACAACCGTCGCCGCCGAATTAGTGAAAAAGAACTGATCTGCTATGCCGTTTACCCAAATCCATGGGTTTAATCGCTCGACGATCCCCTCTTTGACTCGCCACATCGGAAGATAGTCGCGAGAGAAAATCACGACTGATCCGTCTTGCAGTGTCCAGAAGCCATAGGGAAGCCAGAGTCGAGACGGCACGAAATCCGCGAGCGGTGTGCCAGGCGTCACGACTTCATGATCAGCCCGTAAGCTCATTCCAGTATCGGATAATAGGTACGTGGGTTCGCCGGCTCGGCGAAGATAGGCAGGTGTATTCGCGCCGTTCGCCTTGTCTCTAACCACTGTTCCAGGTTTGCCGCTGCCTGGCGCCCCGAATACGCACTGGCGCCAGATTTTGGTGCAAAGGCTCAAATGGACTTCCAGCGGCCACGGCGCATCTTGAAGCAGGCGTGCCTTGGAGATCGCGTATTGAACATCGGCATAGGTCAGGCTCAAATCGTCGGCGAGGCCAACGATAATACGCACTGCATCGTCGATACTTGTCTCACGGAATACTGACGACGTAACCGGGTATGCGCTGATCGAAAGCTCATGCCAGTCGCGATAGCCGAGTACGCGCGCAAGCGCCTCATGCACGTCTGAGAGCTTAGGATTTGCTGACAAGCGGACGAGATTTTTTGCAGCCTGCTTGGGCCGCGCGAGGTCGGAAAATAGAACACGCATAGAACCACTCCACTCCGGCGGTGCTTTTGAGCAGGCGTGTCCACTAAGCCGCGCACCTGGAAGGGTTCCAATGCGGTGTTTTCAGTCTTCCTGCTCTTGAGCTTCGCCATTGTGGACGGCACGGCCGGATCAGCCATTGCCTTAGATATACGCGATTCGCGGGGGGGCAGGATATCAAGATTATCAATACAGCTTGCGGCCTTGATAACGAGGCGCATTCATAAAATTGAGCCGGCCAACCGGCGTCTTGATCGAAAGTTACTTTCGAGATCCTCTGACCCGATAGCAAAGTGATAGAATCCAGCCAGAACAAAAACCCCGCGGGTGAACAGGGCAGCAGTTCACCCGCGGGCGGCGGAAGGGTCCGCCTTCAGTTTGCGCAAAACGGCAAGAGACTTGCAGACAGTTCCGGACGGTGGGCGAGCCCGTCGGTCCGGGGATAAGTGGCCGGACAAGCGGTTCCGCCAATCCGGGGATATTCTCCGGGCGGCGGCGGCCGCACCGGCAATTTAGTCGGCCGGTCATCCGTCGGCCACCAGCCGGTCAGCGACGGAGCCGCCGGGACAGAGGCCGGCTCGTCTCAGCCCGGACCTGATCAGGCCGGGTGGTCGGCGCCCTTCGGCCGGGGCAGCGGCACCGGACCGTTGCCGGGAAGCTGACCCACAGACTGGCTCACCGGCTGACCCACAGACTGGCCCACAGACTGGCCCACAGACTGGCCGACGATCTGACCCGCAGCCGGACCGGTTGCCTGATTGCCGGTCTGTCCTGTTGCCTGATTGCCAGTCTGATTGGCTGCCTGATTGGCAGCCGGCTCGCCGGCGGCCGGGGCCGCGTTGCCCGTCCGGGCCGGGGCCGCGCCCTCGGCCAGGCTCCAGACCGGCTCCAGGTCGGCCGAGGTCAGCGTGCCGGTCGCGCCGGTGGTGAGTTCGCCGTTCTCGTCGAGGTACTCGTAGATCATCCGCGCGCTGACCTTGGCCTTGGCGCCGATCTGGGCGATCGCCTGGCCGCCGGTCTCACAGGTCTGCGGGTTGCGCTCGCAGAAGCCCGACAGGTCGCTGATCGTCGACTGGGCCGCGAAGAACGCGGCGACCGGGTTGATGCCGACGCCGTCCTTGCCGTCCTCGCCGGTGTCGATGGGCAGGATCAGCAGCACGAGCGCGATCCAGAATGCGCATCTGAGAAGAAAGAACATGGGTGCCGCCCTTGGCTGTCGTGTCATGTTCGGGAGCCGGTCGCCGAGATCGGTCGCCGGACCCGTTATGCCCGCAATCTAGCACGGACCCGCCAATGCCGGGTTGAGTCGCCGCTCTCAATTTTTCGCAATTTCGAGACGAGTTTTCGCAAAATTCGTCTCAAATTTTATCGAAATTCCCAAGCCCTGCCAAAGGCCCGCCAAGGGTCCGCCAGCGCGCCGAACCACCCTGCCGATCCACCGTGAAAACCTGAGGTTTCATGGTTCCTTAAACCGTTCCTGTGACCATTGCGGGCATGAGATCGACCCCCCGGCGCTCCGCCGGAAAGACAGGCCGGAAAAGGCAGGAATGATGCCAGTATTGCAGGATCGGCTGAGGCTTGCGGCAAGCCATGTCGATGCCCTGGTCCACCCGGACGCGGCCCGTCAGGCGGCCGCGCGCGCCAGCCATGGCGCCTTCATCCGCGGGCATCTGGCCTGCGGCGCGCTGGCGCTCGTCCTGCTGCCGCTGCTGCTCGCCTTCAATGGAATCACCACCCTTGCCGCCGCCCTGATTCTCGGCTGGCTGACGGCGCATCTGCCGCTCGCCATGTATGTCTCGCGCACCGGCGACCTGGCGCGGGGACAGATCGCCTCGGCAGTGCTGTTCGCGCTGAGCTTCGGCGCGCTCGCCGCGCTCACCGGCGGCGCCGCTTCGCCGGTGCTGCCGCTGCTGGTGCTGGCCCCGGTCGAAGCAGCGCTGTCCGGCCGCCGGCGCGCCGTCGTGCTCGTCGCCGCGCTGACACTGGCATTGGCGCTGGCATTGGCGCTCGGCCCCTCGCTGGCCGGCCTGACGCTGACTGAAGCGCCGGCCGAGATCGGCGGTTTTCTGCCGGTTTCCCTCGCCGTTGCGGCGGTTGCCGTGCTCTATGCGGGGTTGCTGGCGCTGCGTCTTGGCGCGGTGCTGCATCGCCGCGAGGCCGAGCTTCTCCAGCGCGAGGCATGGGCGTCGACGGGCGCGCGGCTTGGCGGCGAGGCGATGCTGCGGCATGGGCCCGGCGGGCGTGTGGAGGAGGTCGGCGAGGCCGCCGCGCGCCTCCTCGCCCTCGGCTCTGCGGCCGCCGCCGAGCGGGAGTTGACCGGCGACGGGCTGTTCGCCCGCATCCATGTCGGCGACCGGCCGGCCTATCTCAAGGCGTTGAGCGACACGGCGGCGGAGGGCCGGCCGCAGCACCTGCGCCTGCGGCTGCGCCGGGGCGCCAGCCGTCCGGGCGAGACCGGCCGCGCCGCCCATGCCGTCGTCGACATGACCGTCCACCCGGAGCCCGGCGGCGAGGCGGGCCTCGTCAGCGTGCTGCGCGACGTCACCGCCGAGGCGGCGCTGGCGGCCGAGCGCGACGCGGCGCTCGCCGAGGCCGAAAAGGCGCGGGAGGCGCATTCGCGCTTCCTCGCCATCGTCGGCCACGAGCTGCGCACGCCGCTGAACGCCATTCTCGGCTTCTCCGACCTGTTGCAAAGCGAGGCGCCGAACGCGGCCGCCGGTGACCCGCAGCGGGTGCGCGACTTTGCCGGAACCATCCACCAGTCGGGCAGCCACCTGCTGCATCTGGTCAACGACATGCTCAACATGGCGCGGATCGAGAGCGGCCATTTCGAGATCGCCGCCGAGCGCTTCGACCTGCGCACCTGCCTCGACACCTGCCGGCGGATGATGGAGCCGGAGGCGTCGCGGCTCGGCCTGCGGCTGTCGGCGGATCTGCCGCTGTCGCTCGGCGAGGTGCAGGCCGATCCGCGCGCCTGCCGCCAGATCGCGTTGAATCTGCTGTCGAATGCGCTGAAATTCACGCCGCGGGGCGGCCGCGTCGTGCTGTTTGCCAGATGCGAGCCGCAGGGCTTCGTCTTCGGCGTGCGCGACACCGGTATCGGCATCGCGCCGCAGGATCAGGAGCGGATTACCGAGCCCTTCGTGCAGGCCAGCGCCGGCCTTGCCCGGCTGCATGACGGCGCCGGCCTCGGCCTTGCCGTGGTCAAGGGCTTGACCAGCTTGAGCGGCGGGCGGATGACGCTGGACAGCCGCGAGGGCGAAGGCACCTGCGTCAGCATCGCCCTGCCGGCCACGCCGCCGGCGCCGCAAGCCTCAAGGGGGACAGTGGAGGAGGCGGCCGGGGGCGTCACAGGGAGAGCGACAGTTACGGACAGGCTCGCGGCAGCTCGGGGGGAGGCCGGCCGCGGCATCGGACATGACCTCAAGCGCAGCGCATGAGCGCAAGGAAGAAGACTGACAGCATGAGCCGTTCGCCCCGAAACCAGCCCGCCCCCGCCGCCCGGCGCGGGCGACGCCACGAACCGCTGGCCCCGCCCCGTCCCGCGACGTCGCAGGGGCTCGGCGCCGTGGCGCTCGACAATCCGGTGGCGGCCGGCGGCTGGCTGGTCATGGCGCTGACCGGCGGGCTGATCATCGCCAACGCGCTCGCCTTCCAGTCCGGCAGTCACCCAGCGCCGCTGTTCGCCACCCGCGAAAACCCGCAGACGGCGGCACCGTCGGAACCGGCCGTCACCCAGGCCCAGTTGGAGCGGGAACAACTGGTGCGCGACGTGCAGTTGGAGCTGCGCCGCCTCGGCATGTATGGCGGCTTGCTGGACGGGGTGAACGGGCCGGCGACCGAGCGCGGGGTGCGGGCCTATCAGCGCGCGCGCGGCCTTCCCGAGACCGGCGACATCAACACGGCGCTGCTGGCGCGCCTCGCCATGGACACGGGCGGGGCGAGCGACGGCCTGCCTCCCCTGCCCCCGCTGCCGCCGGAAACCGCACCCGGCCACTCGTCGAGCCAGCCTGCCCCTTCGCCGGCGTCCGACGCGGCCACCGGCACGGTTCGCACGGTCCGGGTAACGCCGCCGGTGCCGGCCCCGTCCGCGCCGCGCGCGCAGCCCGTCGCCACGCCCGCGGCTTCCGGACCGGTGCCACCGGCCCCGGTCGGCGGTCAGGCGCTCAGCGGCGAGCGCGCCCGCATCGCCCGGCTGCAGGCAGCCCTATCGGAAATGGGCTATGGTCCCCTCGATGTGGACGGCTTCGCCGGCGAGCAGACCGCCAATGCCATCCGCCGCTTCGAGCTCGACCGGGGCCTTGCCATCACCGGCCTGCTCGGCCCGGTGGTCGAGCAGGAGATCGGCAAGGTGCTCGGCCGGCCGCTTTAACGCCCCGTAGGGCCCCGATCGAAACCGGATGCCCCGCGCGAAAGGATCGCCATGCGACTGACTTCCGGTTTCTGGGTCTCCGCCCTGATCCGACGCTGCTTCGGCGAGAACGCCTTCGCCGGTGTCGTCTCGAAGGGCGCCGAGGAAGCCGGCGCCATCTACCTGGTGGTCGACCGGCGCGACGGCACCTGCGACCTCTACGGCCCTGCCCCGCAAAGCCTGTTCATGGACGCCCCCGTCGGCGACCGGCTGTTCGAGCGCCTCGCCGAGCGCGCCGAACGGGAGAGCGTCGAGGCCCGGCTCGCCTCCGAGCGGCGGATGGACCCGGACATCTGGGTGGTCGAGATCGAGGACCGCGAGGGCCGCACCTTCTGGGACGTCGCGTCCGATTGAGCGCCGATCCCTGGCCGCCGATCCCTGGCCGCTGGCCTCTATCCCCGCCCCTGCCTGCCCGCCGCATACTGCTTGCGACGGACGGGAGCGGGGCCGATGGGGAAGAAGTATACGGGCAGCAGCGGTGACGGGGACAAGCCGTTTTCGGACCTCCAGGCGCGGGTGGGCGCCCGGCTCGGCATGCCGGCGGGGATATCTCCCGCCGACGGGATCCGCTGGCTGGAGGGTGCGGCGGCGATGGAGCGGCAGCTCGGCCTTGCCCGCTCCTGGGCGCACGATCCCAACCGGCTGCTGGCCCTGCGGCAGGCCCTGGCCTTGAGCGCCGCGGCAGCCCGCCAGCACGGCCCCGGCGCCCCGCCGTGAGACCCGCGCTCGGCGTGGTCAGTCCTTCCAGGGGATGGCGCCGGCCGGCACATGGCGGGCGAGCGCGTTGACCGCCAGCATCACCAGCACCGTCGCCGCCACAGTGACGCTCGACATGGCGGCGGCAAGCGTCGTGTAGCCGCCGTCCTCATAGTTGAAGATCGTCGTGCCGATCGTCTCGTTTCCCGCCGACCACAGCAGCGCGGACACCGTCACCTCGTTGTAGGAGGTGAGGAAGACGAGGATAGCGCCGGAGGCCGCCGCCGGCGCGACCAGCGGGGCATGCACCCGGTAGAGCCGGCGGAAGAAGCCCGCCCCCGACACCCGCGCGGCATCGTCGAGGCTGGCATCCACCTGCATATAGGCGGCCATCACCGCGTTGAGGCCGATGGCGAGGAACACCGCCACATAGGCGACGAGGATGATCGCCATGGTGCCGTAGAGGCTGACGCCGAGCACCGGCAGCGGGCGCAGGAACATCAGGATGAAGGCGATGGACATGACCAGGCCCGGCACCGCATAGGCGACATCCGCCTGGGCGGCGGCAAGTCCGGCGATCCGGCGCGCCGCGCCCCGGCGCATGGCGAGGAAATAGCCGAGCAGGATTGACAGGGCGGCGATCAGCAGGGCGGCAAGCGCGGCCGCCGCCGTGGAATTGGCGAAGGCGCGCAGCGTCACCGCCTGGCGAAACAGGATCTCGGCATAGTTCTCCAGCGTCAGGCTGCTTGCGACCAGCGGCAGGCCGTAGGTGCGCATCAGGGACGTCGCGAACAGCGACAGCGCCGGCAGCAGCAAGGTGGCGGCAAGCAGCAGCCAGACCGTCGCCTCCACCGGCAGCCGGGCGCGGCCGAGATCGACGGCCAGCGGCTGTTGCGGCAGGCCGACCAGCGCGTTGCGCAGGCGCCGCTGCAGCAGCACCTGGATGCCGACAAGGCCGAGGGTAACGATGCCGAGCAGGATCGAGATCAGCGCCACATCGCCGAGCACCGAGGGGCCGTAGCCGGCGAGCCGGCGCCAGATCAGCACCGGCAGGGTGGTGTAGCGCGCCGGAATGCCGATCAGCGCATTGATGCCGAAATTGCCGAGCGCGCTGACGAAGGCCAGCACGAAGCCGGCCAGCAGCGAGGGCGCCAGCAGCGGCAGGGTGATGCGCCACAGCAGGCGCGGCGCGCGGGCACCGGAGACGCGGGCGGCATCGCTAAGCTCGCGCGGGAAGGCGCGCAGACCCGCCCGCACCACCAGGAAGACGATGGGCATGTGCTGGAACGAGAGCAGCGCGACGAGGCCGGTCAGCGAATAGACCGGATGCGGCGCGCCTGCCGCCGGGGCCAGTCCCAGCGCCTGCAGCACCGGGGATGCCGGCCCCAGCGCCTGGCTCCAGGCGATCGCCGTCACATGCGGCGGGATCATCATCGGCAGCAGGATAAGGAAGACCAGCGGCGCCTTCGCCCGCACATTGGTGAGGCCGAGGGCCAGCGCCAGCACGGTGCCGAGCGCCGTGGCAAGGCAGGCGGAGAGGAAGCTGCTTTCCAGCGAATTCCACAGCGCCCGCTGGACGGAGCGCGAGGCGAGCGTGTCGGCAAGGGGGCTGAGCGACAGTCCGCCGCCCTCCCCGGTCAGGCCGATGGCGAAGAGCAGCGCGAGCGGCACGCCGCACAGCAGCGTGACCAGAACGGCGACGGCGGCGAGGGAGAACCCCTCGCCGCCGGCGATCGCGAAGGCGGACGGACTGCGCAAGCCTGGATTACCCGCCGAAGATCTCTTCGAACTTCATCTTGTTGGCGGCATCGCCCTCGAGCGCGGCGGCCGGATCGAAGTCGAGCAGCTTGATCTTGTCGCGGGCCGGGAAGCCTTCCGGAGCGGGCACGCCCGGATGCGCCGGCAGGTAGCCCTGCGAGGCGGCAAGGGCCTGACCCTCTTCCGAGAGCAGGAAGTCGACAAAGGCCTTGGCGGCCTCGACATTCTTCGCGGTCTTGAGGATCGCGACCGGCTCGGTGACGGCGGAGACGCCCTCCTGCGGGAAGACGAAAGCCACCGGCGCGCCTTCCGCCGCGCCGCGGATCGCCATGAAGTCGACCAGGAAGCCGTAGAGCTTCTCGCCGCCGGCAACCGCCTTGTAGACGCCGCCATTGGCGCCCTGGGCGAGCGCGCCCTGCTCGGCGAGCCCCTCGTAGAAGGCCCAGCCGAGGTCCGGATGGCTGGTCACCGAGACCATGTGGATGGTCGCCGCGCCCGAGGTCAGCGGCGAGGGCATGACGAAGCTGTCCTTCGCCTCCGGCTTCAACAGGTCCTTGTAGGAGCTCGGCACCATCGCGGCGCCGGTGTTGTAGACGATGCCGGTGGTGATCAGCTTGGTGGAGAAATAGCTGCGGTCGGCATCCATGATCGCCGGATCGTAGGCCGAAACGTCGGCGCCCTCATGCGCCAGCAGGCGGCCTTCCTTCTTCAGGCTTTCCATCGTCACCGTGTCGGCGATCAGCAGCAGGTCCGGCTGCGGGTCGCCGGCGGCGAATTCGGCCTCGAGCTTGGCCATCACCTTGGGCGTGCCGTCGCGCACCCACTCGACCTCGACGCCCGGATGCTTCGCCTTGAAGGCATCGACCGTCTGCTGCGCGTCGGCGTTGGGCTGGGAGGTGTAGAGCACCAGCTTGCCGGACAGATCGGCGAAGGCAGGCGTTGCGAGCGAAACCGTCAGAACGGCCGCGAGCAGCTTGGTCTTGATCATGCGAAACCCCGTGACTGGCGTGGTGTCCCGTCCATCGAGAGCGGGCAAACAGGGGCCATAGCAGGTGCATGTAACAGTTTCTTGTGCGCCGGCCCAGAGGCCGGGAATTTTCGCAAGGGTCGCCCGGCCTCAGCCGGCATCGCGGCGCGACGGGGAGACGGCGGGAGAGGATGGCGGCGAGACCGTCCGTCCGCCCTCGCCGTCGTGGCGCTCTGCATGGGAGAGACCGCCATAGGGCGAGGCAAGGCCCGCCGCGCGGGCACGGCCGAGGACGGCGCGCGGCGCCTCCTTGCGGGTGGCGGCAAGCTGCGCCAGGGCGGCGGCGGGTCCGGCGCACAGCCCCTCCATCACCAACATCGCGGCGCGCGGCGTCACCCGGTCATGCAGGGCAATGAGGCCGCGCAGGTGCTCCAGCGGGGCGGTCTGGCCGAGCACCCGCACCAGGACACGGCCGCTTTCGCTGTCGCCGGTGCCGAGCGCCCTGAGCGCCAACACCAGGGCTTCGCCGCCCGGATCGTCGACGATGCGCGCGGCGGTCTCCGCCGGCAGCGCCAGCGCATGGGCAAGACGCGCCGCGAAGACGGCAACGCCGCCGGACAGCGCCGCCCCAACCAGGGCCTCCAGCACGGCGGGCTTGAAGGCGACGTTGAGAAGTTTGGGATCGCCCCGGCGGGCAAGCTCCGCCAGCGCCCGCGCCTCGGCGGCAGCGATCGCCTCCATGCGGCCCGTACGGTCGAGATCGAGGAACAGGGCGAAAAGCAGCGGCGCCGGCAGGGCATGGCGGCGGGCAAGGTCGGCGGCGAGCGCCCGCAGCATCTCCTCGCGCTCCGACAACAGCTCCAGCACCCGGTCGCCGGGAGGACAGTCGGGACGGGCCAGCAGCACCTTCAGCGTCGAGAGGTCCGCATGGCGCAGCAGCACATGGGCCACGGGTTCGGGCATCTGCGAGCGCGCGGCGATGGCCCGGTGCACGGCGGCATCGCCGCTGGCCGCACGGGCGATCAGGTCCGGCTCGGACAGGGCGCCCTCGCCCGCGAGCGCGGCGGCGGCGATGCCGTTGTCGGGATCGGCGGCAAGCAGGCTGAGACACTCCAGCGGCGCCGCCGGGGCGGCGGCGAGCAGGCGGGCGATGACGAGCCGCTGGCTGGCCGGCGTGTCAGGCAGGAGCTGGCGGAAGAGCTCGGCGAAGATGCGCCGTTCGGAGACGTCGTGCCCCTCGCGTGCGACATAGAGCTCGGTGGCGGCGAGCAGCAGCCCGGCCTTGCGGGCATCGCCCGGCTCCATTGCCAGATCGAGGACGCCGTCCATCGGACGGTGGTGCGCGCGGCGACGCTCGTCCGCGCTCTCGGAAAGAGCCGCGCCGGGAGGCGGAGACTTGCTGGAACCATCGAAGGATCTGGACACGGGCCGTGACTGCCTGCGCTACGCATCTACACGCGCCCGCCGCTGGATTTCGCCGAAGTGAACCTACCGGAAGCGGACTGCGTAAAACTGCCAGAAAAGCGTTAGCGAGTTGTTAACCCTGACTCGTTCCTACTCACCTTACGGCAGTTGGTATCGGGTGACCTGCCAGGGGTCTGGGGCCGGCGCGCCACCGCGCACCGGGTTGGCTCACGGAGGGTGCTATGGGCACCGTGCTGAACTTTCATTGCGGCTATCGGCCGGGACGTCCGATCCGTCGCGGCCTGCCGCGCGGCCGGACCGGGCCCGCCGAAATCGTCATCTTCCCCGGCGTGCGGATCGAACGTCGCGACGACGCCGGAACGCTTGATCTCGGCGCGCGAATCGGGCGCAAACAGGATAGCCTTGGGCATCCGGGTCTGGAGCGCGATCCCGGCAAGGCTCACTGAGCCGGATCGCCCGCCCCATGCGGGGCGCGGGGGCCGTGACGGGAAAGAGCGAAGTGACGATGCGCCGTCCGACAGCGCATGCGACCCTGGCCGAACGGCCTCCGGTCGCGGGGCGTCCGATGATCAGACACCGCGCGGGACGCGCTCTCGCGGGCGTGCTTCTGGTTGCCTGCATCGGGCTGACGCTCGCCGCCTGCCAGCGGCCGACCGGCGATTTCGGCCGTGCCGCGCCTTCGGTGATCCACGACCGGCTGATGCCGGAGGCCGGGGCGGAACTTGCCGTGTCGCGCGGCGAGCCGATGTCGCGCTTCAACCTGACCGATGACGAGCGCGAGCTGCGCGACCGCGGCTGGACGCTGATCCGCCCGCCGGCGAGCGAGGACTGGATCGAGGGCACGCGCGTCGAACTGATCCGCACCCGCATCCTGCCGGAGACCGCCAGCAAGCTCGACCCCGACCGCTACTACTCCTATCTGCGCTCCGACCGCTACCGCTCCAGCGAGGTGCGCTACGACAAGGTCGCCGCCGATGCCCGCGCCGACGCGGCCCTCGTTCCGCCGTTCTGCGAGGTGGCGACGCGAGTGATGAAGGCGGACGTGGAGCGGCTGCGCGCCCTCGGCCGGCGCGACATCTCCACCAAGGAGGAACTGGCCGGCGCCCAGGCGCGCGTTTGGGAGAACCGGCGCTATGTCGACTGGGCGAGCCAGGCGCTGCGCTACCGCCTCGTCTCCTATCGCACCGCCATCGACGCGCTGGAGATCGAAACGCCGTCCCATTCCAAGGTGTGGGACGCCAATGTCGCCTGGAAGAAGCTCGCCGCCGAGGTGGTGCTGCTGGAAAAGGGCTGCGAGGCGATCAACCGCTACGGCCAGGAGGCGGAGGCGCGGCGCTCGCGCATCTATTCCAACTGGGGCACGGAACGGCCGGCACCGAAGAAGTGAGCCGGCGGATCCGCTGTCATGCGATCCTCACACAGTCATGCGAAGGGGCTCGGTTGCGGGCGGCTCCCGCACCGCCGCGCCCCTCGTCAGGCCGCTTTCCCGATCCGAACACAGAACCGGAGTCCCATGTCGGTTTCCCTTCGCACGCTGACCAAGCGCTTCGGCCAGCAGACGGCCGTCCGCGACATCTCGCTGGACGTGGAGGCGGGCAGCTTCTTCGCCATTCTGGGTCCCTCCGGCTGCGGCAAGTCCACTTTGCTGCGGCTGATCGCCGGGCTTGAGACGCCGGACGGCGGCGAGATCGCCATCGGCGGCGAGACGGTCGCCTCCCGCTCCCGCCATGTGCCGCCGGAAGCGCGCAATGTCGGCGTCGTGTTCCAGTCCTATGCGCTGTGGCCGCATATGAGCGTGCGCGACAACGTCGCCTTTCCGGTCGAAAGCGCCGGCCTTGCCGCCGGCGACCGCAAGCAACGGGTCGAGGGCAGCCTCGACAAGGTCGGGCTCTCGGCCTTCGCGGCGCGCAGGCCCGCCTCGCTGTCGGGCGGCCAGCGCCAGCGCGTCGCCCTTGCCCGCTGCCTTGCCCAACAGGCCGGCACCATCCTGATGGACGAGCCGCTCGCCAATCTCGACCCGCATCTGCGCCAGTCGATGGAGGAGGAACTGGCGCTGTTCCACCGCCAGACCGGGGCGACGACGCTCTACATCACCCACGACCAGCGCGAGGCGATGGCGCTGGCCGACCGCATCGCCATCCTGTGGGAGGGGCGCCTGCTGCAGGCAGCGAGCCCCGAGACGGTCTATCTGCGCCCGGCGAGCGAATCGGTGGCGCGCTTCATCGGCCGCTCGGCGCTGACCCGTGTCGAGGTGGAGACGGTGGAGGCCGGATCGGCCCGGGTGCGCGCGGGCGCTCACGCTCTGGAGGTCCGCGCCGCGCCGCAGGCGCGCGCCGGCGCGGGCACGGTGATGCTGCGGCCGGAGGACGTCGAGATTGCCGGGGACGATGGCGCGCCGCGCGCAAGGGTGCTGCATGCAAGCTATCGCGGCGGTTTCTTCGAGGCGACGGCGACCCTTGCCGGCATCGACGAACCGCTGGTGCTGCACCTTGCCCGCAGGGTGGCGCCGGGAGAGGACGTGCCGGTGCGTCTCGCCGGCGGCTGGCTGCTGCCGCAGGACGGCTGAGCCCCAATCGCCGGGCCACAAGCGCCGGGCTAAAGTCGCCGGCCGGCACGCGCCCCCTTCAAAAGGGGCAAGCCCCTCAAAAGCAAAGACCGCCGCGGAGGGATCCGCGGCGGTCTTGCTTTATGGCCGAAATCTCAAGGTCGACGTTCCGGCCCTACAGCCGCGCCAGACCTTTCGGCAGGGCTTAGCGGCCGCGCTTGCGCTGCTGGCCGAGGCCCATCTTCTTGGCCAGTTCCGAACGGGCCGCCGCGTAGTTCGGCGCGACCATCGGATAGTCGCTCGGCAGGCCCCACTTCTCGCGGTACTCTTCCGGCGACATGTCGTAATGGGTGCGCAGGTGCCGCTTGAGCGACTTGAACTTCTTTCCGTCCTCAAGGCAGATGATGTAGTCGGGCGTCACCGACTTCTTCACCGGAACGGCCGGACGCAGCGGCTCCGGCTCGGGCTCGACGGTCGAGCCGCTGGTCCGCTGGAGCGCATTGTAAACCTCGTTGATCAGACCGGCGAGGTCGGACGAGGCAACGGTGTTGTTGGACACATAGGCCGAGACGATTTCGGCGGTCAGGTCGATGAGATTGTCGTCGGCGACCGTATCAGTCATTATTCCACCCATCAGTTTATTCGGAACTTTTGCGAAATAGACCGACAAAAGTACGGTCAGACAAGCTCAGCGTACTGTTTCGTTACTGACGCGAGGCAATATCTGACTACGATTCTGCCGACCGAAAGCCATGTGTGTCGTATATATCGACAAAAAGGCAATCACAAGAGAAATTTTTGAATGAAACCCATGTAGCCAGATCGCGTTGCCAATCGATTGCCAAGGACGAACTAGATTTCGCAAAAACAAGAAAAGCAGATTGCGAATAAAAAGGCGAAATCAGGGCAGTTTCCCGGCCCGCCGCGAACCCGCACCCGCACAGCGGCGCGGACGCGCGGCGGCTTCGCCGTTCAGGTGTCGCGCTTGCCCATCTCGTCGATATGGGTATCGGAGCAGGGCCGGTAGCCGACTTCGTAGGACGCCTTGGCCAGAAGATGCGCGGCGACGGGCGCCGTCAGCAGGAAGAACACCACGCCTGCGAGCGCCCGCGTCAGCACGTCCACCTCGCCGGTATGGACGGCCAGGGCGATCAGCATGAGGCCCGAGCCGAGCGTACCGGCCTTCGATCCGGCATGCATCCGCATGTAGACGTCCTTCAGCCGCAACAGGCCGAGCGTGGCGATCAGCGAGAAGGCCGACCCGATCACGAGGACCAGACCGACGGCAATTTCGAGAAACGGGGTCATCGTGCGCCCTCCCCTTGCGGTCCGGCAGAGCCGGCGACATTCGCTTTCGACCGCCCTTCGCGCAGTTCGGTCTCGCGGATCTCGTCGACGATCGTCGGATCGCGGGCAAGGCCGCGGTTGAGCACGAAACGGGCGAAGGCGACCGTCGCGAGGAACCCGACAAGGCCGAGCGCGATGGCGATGTCGACATAGAGGAAATAGTCCGTCTGCACGCCGATGGCGGCGATATAGCCGATGCCCACCGCCACCAGCATGTCGAGCGCGACAACCCGGTCCGGAAGGGTCGGCCCCCTGACGATGCGAAACACGATCAACACGAAGGCCACCGTCAGCACGGCGAGCGAGATGTTGACACAGACGGCCAGGAAAACGGCCGAGAGCTCGGCAAGGCCACTCATCGGAAGGCCTCCAGGATCTTGCGTTCGAAGCTGTTCTTGATGTCGTCGATGGTCGCCTGCTTGTCCGGCACGTCGATGCAGTGGATGTAGAGCGTGCTGCGGTCGTCGGACACGTCGACGGACAGGGTGCCCGGCGTCAGCGTGATCAGATTGGCGAGCATGGTGATCTCGAAATCCCGGTCGACGGTGAGCGGATAGGCAATGATGCCGGGCTTCAGCTCGATCTTCGGCCGCAGGACGATGGAGGCGACCCTCACCGCCGACAGCACCAATTCGTAGACGAATGTCATCGCCAGGACGAAAATCAGCCAGAACCGCCGCAGATAGCGATCGGACCCGGCCTGCTCGCGGATGAGGTAGAGCGCCATCGTGCCCAGCAGGAAGCCGAACAGCAGGTTGACTTCGGCAAAGCTGCCGGTGACCGCGCCCCAGGCAAGCGCCAGCAGGATGTTGATGAGGAAAAGGCCGGTCATTGGACGGTATCTCCGAAGACGGACCGCAGGTAGCCGAGCGGCTCGACAAGGGTCAAGGCACCGCGCTGCGCCACCTGCATCATGAACTCGGGCTGCAGGCCGATCAGCACCACCAGGCCGAGCAGCAGGCCGATGGGAAGCCAGACGCCGGGGCCGCGCACCTCGTCCGGGACGACAAGGGTCGCGGTCAACTGGCCGTCGGCGGTGCCTTCCGCGCCGCCGCGCCAGAACGCGTAGATCCAGACGCGGCCGACAGCGATGGTGGTCAGCAAGCCGGTGAGCAGGATGGCGCCGGCGATCCAGCCATGGCCGTCCTGCAGGGCCGCGTCGACCAGCAGCACCTTTGGCCAGAACCCGGAGAACGGCGGCAGGCCCGACACGGCGAAAGCCAGCATCAGAAAGACGGCGGCGAGCACCGGGCTCGCCCGGTAAAGGCCGCCGAGTTCGCGCATCGAATAGGAGCCGCCGAGCGCCCGCATGACGCCTGCCGCCATATATAGCGCCGTCATCACGAGGATCGAATGAACCGCGTAGAAGATCGCGCCGGCCATGGCCGGCGCGGTGCCAATGGCAAGGCCGGCCAGCATCGAGCCGATGCCGGAGATGACAAGAAAGCCAAGCAGGCGGCGCAGGTCCGTCTGCGCCAGCGCGCCGATGACACCGGTCAGCATCGTCGCAATGGCGACGACGGCGATCAGGTCGGACAGCACCAGCCGCGCATCCGGCAGCAGCACACCGAAGATCCGCAGCAGGGCATAGACGCCGACCTTGGTCAGCAGGCCGGCGAAAAGGGCCGCCACGACGATCCGCGGCGTATGGTAGGAAGCCGGCAGCCAGAAATTGATCGGGAAGGCCGCGGCCTTCATGGCGAAGGCCAGGAAATACAGCACCGCCACGGTCATCAGCGGCCCCTCGAAGCCGCCCGCCGCGGCCTTGCGCGCGATGTCGGCCATGTTCAGCGTGCCGAGGATGCCATAGAGCAGGCCGGTGGCGATCAGGAACAGGGTCGTGGCAACGATGTTGAGCAGGGCGTATTTCACCGCACCGTCGAGCTGCGCGCGCTCGTTGCCGAGCACCAGCATGCCGAAGGACGAGATCAGCAGAACCTCGAACCAGACATAGAGGTTGAAGATGTCGCCGGTCAGGAAGGCGCCGCAAACGCCGGTCATCAGCAACAACAGGAAAGGATAGAAGCCGTAGCGGCGGCCGGACTTGTCGATATCGTTGATGCCGAAGACGGCTGCGGCGAGCGCCACGATCGACGACACCAGCGCCAGCGTCGCCCCCATGGCATCGACCGTGAACGCAATGCCGAAGGGCGGAAGCCAGTTGCCTGCGACCATGGTCAACACACCCTTGTCGAGGACGCGGGCAAGCAGGCCGGCGCAGGACAGGACCAGCAGAGTCAGGAAGATGATCGCCACCTTCGGCTGCGCGTCGGTGTTCTTGCGCGTCATCAGGCAGAGCGCGCCGCCGAGGATGGTGATCAGCAGCGGCGCCACAATCAGCCAGTCGCCCGGCGGCACCGGATCCATCCGCATGGCCTGCGAGAGATCAACGGGGTAGTCGGAAGCGGCCATGCTCAGTATCCCTGCGGCGGGGCGGGTTCACCGGTGGGCTCGGCAACGCGCATTTCGACGACATTGTCGGTGCCCAGTTCCTGATAGGCGCGGTAGGCCAGCACCAGCAGGAAGGCGAAGAAGGAGAAGGAAATGACGATCGCCGTCAGGATCAGCGCCTGCGGCAGCGGGTTGGCGATCGCCACCTCCGGCACCTGCAGCGCTGCCGGAATGACCGGCGGCACCTCTCGCAGCAGCCGACCGGAGGTGAAGATCAGCAGGTTCACCGCATTGCCGAGAATCGCGACGCCGAGCAGCACGCGCACCAACTGGCGCGACATCAGCAGATAGACGGCGACCGAGAAGAACAGGCCGATCAGAATGGCAAAGGCGGGTTCCATCAGTCGCTCTCCCGCTCTTCCAGACCAAGCGCGATCGAGGTGATGGCCCCGACCACGACCAGATAGACGCCGATGTCGAAGAACAGCGGCGTCGACAACGGCACCTCGACACCAAGCATATGCACATACCACCACTGGCTGGTCATGAAGGGCTGGCCGGTGAACAGCGAGGGCAGGCCCGACACGCCGCCAAGGAACAGGCCGGCGGCGGCGATGCTCATCGGGTGGAAGGTGATGGCCCGGCGCACCGCGGCAACGCCGCAGCCGATGCCGTAGATGGCGAAGGCGGAGGCGGCGATCAGCCCGCCGATGAAACCGCCGCCCGGTTCGTTATGGCCGCGCAGCAGCACGAAGATCGAGAAAAGCACCATCAGCGCGGCCAGATAGGGGGCGATGGTGCGAAAGATGACCGTTCTCACAGGCGTGCCTCCCCGCTCTTCTGCAGCGCCTCGTCACCGGCGGCGCGGTCGAACGCCTCCTCCCTGGCATGTTTCGGCCGCACCCGGATCAGCGCCAGCACGCAGAGGCCGGCAAGCATGACCACGGCGATCTCGCCGAAGGTGTCGAAGCCGCGGAAGTCGACGAGGATCACGTTCACGATGTTGCGCCCGTGGGCGATGGTGCGGCTGTAGGTCTCGAAGAAGTCCGACAGCGTCCGGTCGAAGGGCAGTTCGGTGACGCGCATCAGCAGCGCCGCCAGCCCGACGCCGACGCCGAGCGCGATGCTGCCCTGCACCACGCGGGGTACCAGCGGGCGGTGGTCGCGCGGGCGCAGGTTGAGGCGCGTCATCACCAGCGCCAGGATCACCACCGACAGGGTCTCGACCATGAACTGGGTGAAGGACAGGTCGGGGGCGCCGAACAGCATGAAGATGACCGCGACGGCAAAGCCCTGGATACCGAGCGAGACGATGGCGGTCAGGCGGGTCTTGGCGATCAGGACGGCGATGAGACCGCTGACGGCGATCGCCAGGATGCCCCATTCGTAGAACCGCAGGTCCGGCATCGGCACGGCCGAGGGCCAGTTGCCGGTGAGGGTCAGGGGCACCAGCAGCGCCAGCGCCGTGACCAGGAAGGTCAGCGTCATGTAGACGTCCAGCCGGCCGCCCTGGATCAGCCGGGTGAAGCTTCCGGAGAACGAGACGAGGCCGGCGATGACCTGGTCGAAACCCTTGTCCGGCCCCCAGCCGATGGCCGCGAGCAGGCGCTGCATCTGCGCCCGCAGGACGTCGAGCTTGAGATAGAGGACAATGCCCAGCGCGACGGTGATCAGCGACAGGATGAGGGCCGCGCCGATATAGCGAGGCACGAGATGGACATCGACCACGGTCGCGGTGCCGAGCACCGAAGAGACCACCGGCGAGATGAAGTAGACGCCGGTCGCATGGGCCATCACGGCCGCCGCGAGGCCGGTGAGCGACAGCGCCACCGGCCCGGCATAGAGCAGCACCGGCCCCTCATGCGCGTGCTTGGGCGTCTCGACCTTCGGCCCGAGGAAGGGCTTCAGCGCCACCGCGGCGGCGATCACCAGCATCAACGCATTGCCGATCAGTGCGACGGCGGTGATCACATGGTTTGCGCTCGCCGGTCCCCAGATGCCGGCATAGAGATATTCCTTGGCGATGAAGCCGACGAAGGGCGGCAGGCCCGACATCGACAGCGCGGCAAGGCAGGCGGCGGCGAAGGTGATCGGCATCGCCCCGCGCAGGCCGCTGAGCCTGGTCACGTCGCGGGTGCCGGCCTCGTGATCGATGGTGCCGGCGACCATGAACAGCGCGCCCTTGAACAGCGAGTGGGCGAGCAGATAGAGCACCGCGCCCTCGATCGCCCTGTCCCAGCTCGTGCCGGTCAGCATCACCAGCAGGCCGAGCGAGGCGACCGTGGTATAGGCGAGCATCAGCTTCAGATCGGTCTGGCGCACGGCGAGCAGCGTGCCGACCAGCAGCGTGATGCCGCCGAAGATCGGCAGGATCGTCGTCCACAGCGCCGTGTCGCCGAGCACCGGATGCATGCGCATCAGCAGGTAGACGCCGGCCTTGACCATGGTCGCGGAGTGCAGGAAGGCGGAGACCGGGGTCGGCGCCTCCATCGCGTTCGGCAGCCAGAAATGGAACGGGAACTGCGCCGACTTGGTGAAGGCGCCGCCCAGCACCAGCAGCAGCACCAGCGGATAGAGCGCCTGTTCGCGCAGGATGTCGCCGCCGGCAAGCAGCGTCGCCATGTCGGTCACGCCGGTCAGCGCGATGATCATCAGGAAGCCGGCGAGAAGCAGCAGCCCGCCGCCGCCGGTCACCACCAGCGCCTGCAGCGCGGCACGGCGCGAGGCGGCGCGCAGGTGATCGAAGCCGATCAGCAGGAACGAGGTGATCGAGGTCAGTTCCCAGAAGATGAACAGCGTGATCAGGTCGTTGCCGAGCACCAGGCCGAGCATCGCGCCCATGAACAGGAACAGGAAGGAGAGGAACCGCCCCTGGTGCGGATGGCCCTTCAGATAGCCGCCGGCATAGAGGATGATGAAGGTACCGATGCCGGAAATGAGCAGCGCGAACAGCGTCGACAGGCCGTCGACATAGAAGGAGAAGCTGACCCCGTAGGCCGGCACCCAGTCCACCGCCGGCGCAAAACTGGCGCCGCCTGCGACCTCAGGCACGAGCCCTGCGAAGAACAGGAAGATCGCGGCCGGCACGAGGGCGAGCGGCCAGGCGGCATTGGCTCCCAGCAGCCGCGTCGCGAAGGGGGCGATCGCCGCCGCGGCAAAGGGAGCGAGGACGGCGGCGAAGGTCGCCTCGGGGCCTGTGATCGACATGTGCCTCCTCAAAAAGATGAAACGAACCGGACAGCCGGGCGATCTGACGAATCAGCCCACCCTACGGAGTGTTCATGAAGATTTGCCTCACATATAACCAGCACAACAGGCCGGGCAAGCGATTTAGGGCCGGCGCGTGACAGTTTTCGCCATCGCCCGCCAAGCCTATTGTCGCAGCGGCCACAGGTTCCTATTTCTGGCAGTCGGAGTTGTCACTTCACCACCGGAGTGCGGACATGACGAACGCGGACCAGCACAAGAAACTCATGAAGAGCGACGAGGAATGGCGCGCCGAACTGACGCCGGAGCAGTTCCACGTCTTGCGCCGGGCCGGCACGGAGCGCCCGTTCACCGGCCCCTACTGGAACGTCTTTCGCGGCGGTCTCTATTCCTGCGCCGGCTGCGGCACGCCGCTGTTCCGCTCGGACACCAAGTTCGACGCCGGCTGCGGCTGGCCGAGCTTCTTCGAGCCGGTGACGCCGGACGCGGTGAGCGAGCACGAGGACCGCTCGCATTTCATGGTGCGCACGGAGGTGCGCTGCGGCACCTGCGACGGCCATCTCGGCCACGTCTTTCCGGACGGCCCTCCGCCGACCGGCCTGCGCTATTGCATGAACGGCACGGCGCTCACCTTCGAGGAAGAGTGAGGGCAGCCCCTGGCCCTGGAGCATTTCCGGTTTCCCCCGAGCCACGGACATGCTCTATCCCTTTGTTTTTACGCAATTCCGGACGGAAAACCGGTTCCCACTTTTCCTGGAATTGCGCTAGTCATCGCGGCGGATGACGCCGGTGACCGCACCGGCGAAGATCGCCGCGACGATCCAGCCGAGGATCACGAACACCTTCTGGGCATGGTGGGCGAACCAGCCCAACAAGCCCCGCGCTGGCGATGGTGCCCAAGCCGCCTCCTGCCCGAGTTCGACCAGCGGCAAGACGACATCGACGGCATAGGACAAGGCGTTGAATGTCTCGTAGTCGCGACCAGGCCCCGTCTCGGAGGACCAGATTTCGGCGGCGTTGACCGAAAGGCCGTCCGGCGCATTGGCGATCTGCGTCCAGCCCTCCGACACCAGCACGATATCGGAGTTCGGCGCGAAGTCGCCGGCACGCCAGGTGTTTCGGGCAAGCTCCGCCTGAAGGGCGATCAGGATCAGAAGCGGCCAGATGATCCGCCAGGGCGCATAGCCATAGCCCGTGGCCCAGCCGATCAACCAGCTCCAGACCCGATGAGGCAGGTATCCGGCATGGACGAGGGCGCGTCCTGGAAAGCCGGACACACCGTCAAGAGCCCTCTCCCGCGCCGCACGCCGCTGGTCGCGCTCCTTCTCGATCAAAACCGCCCGCGCCTCGGCCCGGTGGCCGCTGGCGCGCAGCACCTTGGCGAGTTGCTGATATGGCTGGGGGTGAAAGGCACCCTCGGGCTTCGCGCCCTTGCGCAGCCAGGCGAGGCGCATCTCCTCGTCGAGCGGACCGACGAGGTTGTCATAGGTCAGGCCGACAAGATTGGGAGCGTCCGTCTTCTCCCAGCTCTCGCGGTCATCGACCAGGTCGGAAACATGAGCCGAGGCGAGATAGACCTCACCCGTCACCGAGGCCACACCGCGCCAGAGAAAATTCCCCTCCACGCGCAGGCGCTGCGCGTTCAGCGCATCGCCATCACCGCCGTCCAGTGTAGCGCCCGCACAGTCCAACTGACCAACGATGACGGCGCCCGCAAAGCTCACCTCCCCCTGTGAAATCAGCCCCTCCAGAAACACCCCGCCCGCAACTTGGGCACTTTGCGCATTGAGTGCCATACCTCCATCGCCGCCTAGTTCAGCATTGTTGCAGTAGAATTGACCGCCAATTTTTGCGCCAACGAGCCGGACTAGCCCTGACGTCTCGATCCTAGCCAGCCAGACATCCCCCTTGACGTGGCAATCGTCAGCCCAAAGCCGTTTCAGCCTGCACCCCTCGAGATCGAGCCTTTGCAGATGGGCTTGCGTGACGTCGATACCGTTCGAAACCACGCAATCCCTGAGAACCGTCGACCCGCGTGCGGTGGCGAAAGCGAGATCGAGACCACCGTCGATCCAGACGCCGTTTACCCGAATGCCCCGTTCATGGGTGCGGAAGGCCTCGCAGCCGCCGAGGATCAGGTAGCGCAACAGGTCGGCCCGGATCGTTCGCTCGGGCGAAGCGCGGTCGGGCCGGGTGCCGTCGCCCAGCACGACCGGCTTGCCGCTCCGGCATCCGGCGAGAAGCTGTTCCTCGGCCGGCGTCAATTCGCCGGCCCGGCGCCTCTCTTCAATCTGCGAATAGCTGCGGATAAGCGCCATCGGGTCCGGTCAATATCTGCCTGAAATGCAGCCGGAAGGATAGCAGGCCGGGCCGCCGCCACAAGCCGGGAAAGGGCGCGGCCGTGCAGGTCGGGGAGCAGGGCCGGGAGTAGGGAATGGAGAGCGGGCGCCCTCCCCTCACCAGACCGGCGGGGTGGTGATCCAGAGAATGCGGGTCCTGCCGTTCGCGATGTTGCGGAACTTGTGCGGCAGCGTGCTCTCGAAATAGAACGAGTCGCCCTCCGCCAGCCGGTAGACCGCACCGTCGACATAGAGCTCCAGCCGCCCCTCCAGGACGACGCCGCATTCCTCGCCCTCGTGATTGTAAGGGTCCTCGCCCGACCCGCCGTCAACCTCCAGCGCGATCTCCATCACCTGCAAGGCGCCCTCGTTGCGCGCGGTGAGGAACTCCTTGACCATGCCGCGGTCGCCGAAGTCGGCGCGGCGGCGCTGGTTCACGCGCACGATCCGGCGGCTCTCCTGCTCGAGCGCCGCCTCGGCATCGCCGAACAGCGCGTGCACGGGGATGTCCAGCGCGCTACAGACGGCGCGCAGGGCCCGGATCGACGGCGAGGAGATGCCGCGCTCGATCTGGCTGAGCAGACCGACCGAGACATTGGCCGCCTCCGCGACACGCTGCAGGGACAGGCCGCGCGCCTGCCGCGCCCGCCGCACAGCCAGGCCCAAGGTGCGATCGTCGTCCGTCGTTTCATCGCCGATCTCGGCGATCCCGGGACCCGGCGATCCGGAATTCATCATACGCTCAAACGCCTCCAGGTTCACCTTGGTGAAAAAATCCGAACCCCTCACCAAGCCGAGAAATCATGCGGCTTCGCCCAGAAGTCTAAGCTGTATCAGCCGTATGGGCAATTCAAAACCTCCACGCTGCGGCCCTGCGGCAAGCCAAATTCACGACCGTGAACGATTTCAGCAGACTCCGATTGAAACCTTGTCCGTTTTCATTATGGTGAAAAGTCGGATAGCCGAGCGGATATCCGCCCATCGACGCCCGTCCGCCCGCGCGGCATGTGGCCGATGCAGCCAAACACCAGAGGAAACCGCAATGATAAAGAAGCTTGCAGCCACACTGATCCTGTCGGTCGGACTGACCCTGCCGTCGCTGGCCAAGGACCTCACCGTCGGCGTGACCACAACCGGCGTGCCCTTCACCTTCGTCGACACCGCCACCCAGAAGCCGACTGGCGCCATGGTCGACATCGCCGAGGCCATCGCCGCCGAGGCCGGTCTGACCGTCAAGTTCGAGCTCTCCGCCTTCTCCGCGCTCATCCCGGCGCTGACGACGGGCAAGATCGACCTGATCTCGGCCGGCATGTTCGCCTCCGAAAAGCGCATGGAAGTCGTGGACTTCTCGACCGGCGTCTACACCTATGGCGATGCCATGTTCGTCGCGGCCGCGGACGACACCGCCTACACGCTCGACATGCTGAAGGGCGAGACCGTCGGCGCGCAGGTCGGCACCGTCTTCGCCGACAAGCTGAACAGCCTCGGCATCTTCAGCGAGGTGAAACAATACGACTCCCTCGCCGACATCATGCGCGAGGTGAAGCTCGGCCGCATCAAGGCCGGCTTCGGCGACAAGCCGATCGTCGCCTATCAGATCGCCCAGAACCCGGATTTCGGCGTGCGTCTCGTCGAGGGCTACGCGCCGATGAGCGAGGGAACGGTGGCGCTGGCGGTGGCCAAGGACAATCCCGAGCTGCTCGAGACGGTCAACGCCGCCCTCGCCAAACTGTCGGACAGCGGCGAACTCGCCAAGATCTTTGCCAAATACGGCCTCTGAGACGGTCCTCGCCTTCCGATACGGGGTGAACCGGCCGCCGGCTCACCCCACCTCGCTTTCCGTCACAGGCAGGCCCTTCGATGAACAAGTTCCTCTCTCAGTCCGCCGAGTATCTTCCCTTCCTCCTGTCCGGCGTCTGGCTGACGATCGCCGTCACCGTGCTGTCGCTGACGCTGGCGACCGGGCTCGGCCTATTCTGGGCGCTGTGCCGGACATCGGGGATCCGGGCGCTGGCAACGCCGGTGCGCCTGCTTGTGGAGTTCATCCGCGGCATCCCGATCCTCGTCATCCTGTTCTACATCTATTTCGTGATGCCTGAGGTCGGCCTCGATCTCACCGCCTTCCAGGCCGGCGTCATCGGCCTTGCCCTGACCTATTCCTGCTATATCGGCGAGACGTTCCGTGCCGGCATCGAGGCGGTCGACCGGGGCCAGGTCGAGGCGGCCAAGTCGATCGGCATGCGCCAGGGCCTGATGATGCGCCGGGTGGTGCTGCCGCAGGCCTTCCGCATCGTCGTCCCGCCCTACACCAACAACATCGTGATGCTGCTGAAGGACTCCTCGCAGGTCTCCGTCATCTCGGTCGCCGAACTCACCATGCAGGGCAAGATGCTGGCCTCCTCGACCTTCAACAACCTGACGGTCTTCACGCTGGTCGCCCTGCTCTACCTGTGCCTGACGCTGCCGCTGAACTTCGTCATGCGCCGGGTGGAAGTGGCAATGGGGAAAGCCCGATGATCACCTTCGAGAACGTTCACAAGGCCTATGGCTCCCACGAGGTGCTGAAGGGCATCGACGCCGAGATCGGCAAGGGCAAGGTGGTCTGCCTGATCGGCCCCTCCGGTTCGGGCAAGTCCACCCTGCTTCGCTGCGTCAACGGGCTGGAGACCTACCAGCAGGGCCGCATTGCCATCAACGGCGAGCTTGTCGACGCGACCAGCTCGACGATCCACGCGATCCGCACCAGGGTCTCGATGGTGTTCCAGCGGTTCAACCTGTTTCCCCACCGCACCGCGCTGGAAAACGTCATGGAGGGGCCGATCCACGTGCTGCGCGAGGATCGCCAAGTGGCGCGGCAACGCGCCGAGGACCTGCTGACGCGGGTGGGCCTGGCCGAGAAGATCGACGCCTATCCGGCCTCCCTGTCGGGCGGCCAGCAGCAGCGCGTGGCGATTGCCCGGGCGCTGGCCATGCGGCCGGAGGCGATCCTCTTTGACGAGCCGACCTCCGCCCTCGATCCGGAAATGGTGGGCGAGGTGCTGCAGGTGATGCGTTCGCTCGCCGAGGAGCACATGACGATGCTCGTCGTCACCCACGAGATCCAGTTCGCGCGCGAGGTCGCCGACAACGTGCTCTTCCTCGACGGCGGGCGCATCGTCGAGCAGGGGCCGGCCGCCGAGGTGCTGCGAAACCCGCAGCATGAACGCACCCAGGACTTCCTGCGCAGGGTCACCCATCCCGTCTGAGGCCGCCGACCATGTCCCACACCATTCCCTCGCTCTGGGCCGCGACCGCCCGCCCGCCGCTGACCCTGCCGCCGCCCGAAGGCGATATGCGGGCCGATGTGGCGATCATCGGCGCCGGCTATACCGGCCTTGCCGCGGCGCTCAGCCTGTGCCGCGGCGGCGCCTCCGTCATCGTGCTCGACACGCAGGCGCCGGGCTTCGGCGCCTCGGGCCGCAATGGCGGTCAGGTCATTCCGGGCATCAAGATCGATCCGGACGAGATCGACACGGTCTTCGGCGAGGCGACCACCGAGTTCGTCGGCAAGACCGCCGAGACGACCTTCGCGCTGATCGAGGCAGAGGGAATCGATTGCGAGGCAAGCCGCGACGGCTGGGTGCAGGGCAGCGTCAAGCGGGCACATCTCGGCCTGCTCGAGCGGCGGGTCAGGCAGTGGCAGACCCGAGGTGCCGATGTCGACCTGCTCACCCGCGACGAGGTCCGCGCCCACACGGGAACGGCGATCTTCGAAGGCGGCTGGCTCGACCGGCGGGCCGGCAGGCTCCACCCGCTGAACTATGCCACGGGCCTTGCGCAGGCCGCGCTCGCGCAAGGGGCGGACATCCGCGTCGGGGCGGCGGCAACCCTGCTGGCGCGGGAGGGACAAGGCTGGCGCGTGAGCCTTGCCAATGGCGCCAGCGTGCTCGCCGGCCAGGTGATCGTCGCGACCAACGGCTATAGCGGGGCGCTGTTTCCCAAGCTGAGGGCAAGCCTCGTGCCGGCGGGAAGCTTCCAGGTCGCGACCGCGCCGCTGCCGGACGCACTTCTGCAGCAGATCCTGCCCGGACGCTGCGTCGTCTCGGACACCCGCCGCGTTGGCAACTACTTCCGGATCGGGCCGGAAAACCGCTTGATGATGGGCGGGCGCGGCACCTTCTCCGACACCCCGGCGGACGCGGCCTACGCCCGGCTGATCGGCAACCTGCACCGGATCTTCCCGGAAACCCGCGGCCTGCCGATCACCTATCGCTGGACCGGCCGGGTCGCCATGACGGCCGACCACCTGCCGCATGTCCACCAGCCCCTGCCGGGGCTTACCATGGCGGCGGGGTATAACGGGCGCGGCGTGGCGCTGTCCAGCGCGCTTGGCACGGCGATCGGCGGCCACCTTCTCGACGGTGCGCAGCCCCTGCCGTTCCGCTTCACGGACATCCGCCCGCTTCCCGTCCACGCCCTGCACCCGGTCTATGCGACGCTGGCGATCTGGTACTATCGCCTGTGCGACGCATTGGAGACTTGAAGGCGAGGCGCAGCCCCTTTCAGGCGACCGGCACCTGTCGCAGCATCGCCGCGACAATGGCTTCCGGGCAGTCCTCCTGCACCAGATGGCCGGCCTCGGGAATCGCGATCAGAGGCCGGTCGGAGATGCGTTCGGCAAGGTCGCGGCCCTTTTCCAGCGGGATCCAGTCGTCCTTCTCGCCCCACAGCACCGTGACCGGGCAATCCATCCGGCGATAGAGCCTCTCGATCTCGTCGGTGTAGCGCTGATCCATCTGGGCGATCTGCCGGTAGAAAGCGCGCTGCCCCACGTCGCCCGTCCAGGGGGCGGCATAGACGCGCAGCGCCTCGTCATCGAGCACCCGGGCGGCCGAGGTCCGCAGATAGGCGGTCACAAGGGCCTCGTGCATATAGGCCGGCATGCCGGCGAAGGCCGCCTCATGCTGACGCACGTGGCGGACCAGGGGCGAGCCCCAGGGCGCCAGCGCCACCGCGTCGAAGATCGTCAGCGACCCATAGGCAAGGCCATCGAGGAAGTGACCGCGCAGCGCCGTCGCGCCGCCGAAGTCGTGGGCCAGCACATGCGGCCGCTTCAGCCCCCACTCCTGAAGGAGCGCGGCGAGAACCCGGTTCTGCACGCCGAGCGAGACATCCTGCCCCTCCCGCATCTCCGATTGGCCATAGCCGGCAAGATCGAACCAGTACACCGTCCAGTGCGGCGCCAGATGCGGCACGATCCGTCGCCAGACCTGAGAGGAGAACGGCGTCCCATGGATGGCAACCAGCGGCGGACCATTGCCTGCGCGCCCCCAGCGGATGGCGGATCCGTCGACGACGGTGGTGTACGGCAGGTCGAGAAGCATCCTTCGGCCCTCCCTGGCCTCGTCTTCATATTTACATTTAGCGAAATGACTATATGAATAAGCGCATGAGCGATGCAACCCCTGCCCCGGCAAATGCCCTGCGCGAGGCGCAACTGCGGGCGATTTCCAGCGATGTGCGGATGACGATCCTGCGCCTGCTCCGCGATCCGGCGGAGCATTTCTCCGGACAGGTTTCGGCGGACCCGGTCGCCTTCGGCGTCTGCATGACACTGATCGCCGAAGCTCTCGGGATCGCCCAGCCGACGGCGAGCCGCCATCTCGACCTGTTGCGGCAGGCGGGTTTTCTGACCGTCCGGCGGCAGGGAAAATGGTCCTATTGCCGCCGTGACGAAACCGCGATCCAGGACTTCCTTGCGTGGCTGGGGCAGGACCTCGGCGCATAAGGCGCGCAAGAAAGAACAAGCGCTCCCGTGTCCTTATTCTGCGGCGTCCTGCCTGTCGCGACGATGGCGCATGATCTCAGGCATGCTGATCTCGATCCAGTCGGCAAGGGCGGCAACCCGCTGACCGGCCTCCCGGCCGAGGTCCGTCAGGCTGTATTCCACATGCGGCGGCACCACCGGCCGGGCGTGCCGAATGACCAGGCCGTCGGCCTCCAGCATCTGCAGCGTCTGGGCCAGCATCTTCTCGCTGACCCCGCCAATCCGGCGGCGCAGTTCGGCAAAGCGATGGGTGCCCTGCAGCAGGGCGAGCAAGACCAGCACGCCCCAGCGGCTGGTCACATGCTTCAGCACATCGCGCGAGGGGCAGGCGACGTCAAAAAGCGCGCCGCGTCGCATTCGCTCAGAAAGCGTCTCGACGCTCGACTCCGCTGCCGCTACCGCACCAATCTTCGCAGCATCCCTGTGCATCGCCACCCGTGCCTCGTTCGGCGCCAATGCGCCGGCTCCCTCCCTCTCAAGCTAACCTTTATGTACGTACTTACATTTCGAAAGTACACCCTGCATATGGATGTCATCCGATCCGAAAGATCGTCCCTGTGACCCCACACGGAGTGACCCATGACCAGATTTGCAGTGACCGGTGCCAGCGGCGCCCTTGGCCGCCTCGTCATCGACGAGCTTGCGAAGAGCGAGGCGCCGCAGACGGTCCGCGCCCTTGTCCGCTCGCCGGAAAAGGCGGCCGATCTCGCCGCGCGCGGCATCGAGGTGGTGCGCGGAGATTACGACGCGCCCGAAACACTGGCGGCGGCGCTTGCCGGCGTCGACCGGCTGCTGCTCGTCTCTTCCAGCGAAGTCGGCAAGCGCGCGCCGCAGCACGCGGCAGTGATCGAGGCGGCAAAGGCGGCCGGCGTCAAGCTTCTCGCCTATACCAGCATCCTGCATGCGGACAGCTCGCCGATGCTGCTGGCGAACGAGCACAAGGCAACGGAAGCGCTGCTTGCCGACTACCCCGGCACGGTCGCTTTGCTGCGCAACGGCTGGTATTTCGAGAATTACTTCGGCGATGTCGCTGCCGCTCTCGCCCATGGCGCGGTGGCGGGGGCGTCTGGCGAAGGACGGATTTCGGCCGCCGCGCGGGCGGACTATGCGGCGGCCGCTGCCGCGGTCCTGCGCGATCCGCCGGCCTCCTCGACGACCTATGAGCTGGCCGGCGACAGCGCCTTCACCCGCGCCGAGCTTGCCGCCGAGATCGCCCGCCAGAGCGGCAAGCCGGTGAGTTTCGCCGGCATGAGCGAGGCTGATTTCTCTGCACTGCTGGTTCAGGCCGGACTGCCGGAAGGCTTCGCCGGTGTGGTGGCCGATGCCGATGCGGCGGCGGGGAAGGGCGCGCTCCACGACGACAGCCGCACCCTCTCCCGCTTGACCGGCCGTCCGACGGAAACGCTGGCCAGTGCCGTCGCGCGGGCACTTGCAGCGCAAGGGTAAATCTGCCACCGACCGGACCGGCGACCTTCGTCGCCGGTCCGGCTTTCCTCAGTTCTGATGGTCAGCCCGGACCGCCGGGCGCGCGGCGCGCCTCGAAGACCTCGCGGGCCGCGTTCAGCCCGTTGATCGCCGCCGGCAGCCCGCCATAGACCGCCATCTGCCAAATCGCCTCGAGGATTTCGGTCTCGCTGGCTCCGGCCGCAAGCGTATGCTCGATGTTCACCTTGAGCTGCGGGGCGGTCTGGCCGCCGAGCACCGTCAGCGCCGCGACCGTGCAGAGCTGCCGCGTCCTGAGGTCGAGCCCCTCCCGCGCATAGTGGCGGCCATAGGCCCATTCGACCAGGCTTTCCGAAAAGCCCGGCAGCAGCGCGTCGTAGCGCTCGGCCAGCGCCTCCTCCAGCTCGGGATTGAGCCGGGCGACGATCTGTCTCCCCTTATCCAGCGCCGTCGGGATCATGCGACCTCCTTCCGGCGACGGGCCGCGCTGCGGCCGATGGCAGCCTCCGCCATCGGCGCGACCGGGTCAGCCACCTCGCCGCTCTCGATCCGGCGGTAGAGCGCCACCTTGTCGTCCAGCAGCGCAAGGGTGTCGGTAAGGCGTCGCAGATCCGCCGCCACCTTGTCGCGATGCTGCTCCAGCATCTCGCGACGCTCGCGCACAGAGGCAACGCCAGGGCGCACGCGCAATTCCGCATAGCGAATCCGCTCGCGCATGCCGAGACCGGTCGCCTTGAGCCGCTCCAGAAAGCCGAGCCAGCGGAGCGCCGCCGCATCATAGACGCGCCGGCCGCCGGCATCCCGCAAGGGCGGCGGGACCAGCCCGATCTTCTCGTAATAGCGCAGCGTATCGACACTGAGGCCGCTGTGCCGCGCGAGTTCACCGATCATCATATGGCTGTCTCCTGTGTCAACGGCTTCGCATCCTGGGAGCTGGAGCGCGCTCCAGGTCAACAGGGTATCTCGGTTTTTCCGCTCGGCATCGCAAGGCTTGCTCCGGCGCCGCTCAGGGCGATAATGGCGCCAGCCAGAGCCGGCGGCCGCAGGGACCGCCGCACGAGCAAGCGGACCGGACGCGCCCGCCCCTCCCCCATCCCTGACCTTCAGCCGAAAGCCCATGACCGACACGCAAAAGCCCGCCCTGACGATCACCTATTGCCGCCAGTGCAACTGGATGCTGCGCGCCGCCTGGATGGCGCAGGAACTGCTCTCGACGTTTTCCGAGGAGATCGGCTCCGTCACCTTGGTGCCCGGCACCGGCGGCACCTTCACCATCACCTGCGACGGGGCGACCATTTGGGACCGCAAGGCGGACGGCGGCTTTCCCGAGGCGAAGGTGCTGAAGGCGCGCGTGCGCGACCTCGTCTGGCCGGACATGAGCCTCGGCCACAATGACGGGCACAAGGGAGAGGGGTGAGCGTGAAACGCTCACCCTAACAAGCCACACGTCAAGATGTCGCCAGGCGGCCTATCCGCCGCGGTCCGCCGCCTGAAAGACCTCCTGTGCTGCATTGAGGCCGTTGATGGAGGCGGGCAGTCCGCCGTAGACGGCCATCTGCCAGATCGCCTTGATGATCTCCGTTCGGCTGGCGCCGGCGGCGATCATATGCTCGATGTTGATCTTGAGTTGCGGGCCCGTCTGGCCGCCCAGAACCGTCAGCGCCGCGACCGTGCTGTGAACCGGCGTGCAAAGCTGTCGCGTCTTCAGATCGAGCTCTCCGAGCGCAGCGGTGCGGGAATAAGCCGATCGTCTCGTAGTGGCGCAGGGTATCGGCTCTCAGGCCGGTCCGCTGCGGCGGGTCGCCTATCATCATCACACAGCCTCGGCCGTCGACACCCCGAAGGCCGCTTCCAGTCGGGCCGTGTCCTCGAAAAACAGATAGTGCTCGATCTTCCCGTCGCACAGCTTCGCTCGCAAGGCCCAAGTGGACACGAACAGGCGCCCGGTGTGGCGGACGCGGTGCCGGAAGTGCCCCGATGCGAAGCCGAGCTTCGGGCTTTCCAGAGAATCCTCGACCTCGAAGGCCTCCGTTTCGAAGGCCGCGCGCAGCTCTCCAAGGAAGGCCCGCATCCCCTCCTGTCCGTGATAGGTGCCGTAGATCGGCAGGCGCGGGTCGGATGTCGCGCGAACCCCGACGATGATCGCGTCCGCTGCGATGAAGGGCAGAACCCTCTCCACATCGCCGCTCGTCAGGGCCGAGAAAAACGCTTCAATAACGCTCATGGAGCTGTCTCCTGTTGGAACCAGCCTCGGACCCTGGGAGCTGGGGTGCGCTCCAGGTCAAGAGGAAAATCTCAATCCGCCCCCTCCTGACACCGTTGTGTCAGCATGGTGCGGGTTTCCGGCGGACAAAGCCGGAACACGGGGTTTCCCAAACGCGGCTTTGGGACCATATTGCCGCCATGGCCAAGCGACCCCCGTCCCCCTCCCCGTCTTCCGCGTCGTCCTCCGGCAGAACGGGCAAGCCCCGCCCCGCCGAAGACCGTGACGATACCCTGCCGCAAGGGTTCGGCGAGGCGCCGCAGGCTGCCTTCGAGGGAGCACCACTCAGCGGCCCGGTGTCCGATTGGGCGCGGCAGCTTACCGAAGACGAGCCGGCACCCGCGGAGAAAAGCAAGGAGCGCCCTGCCGCGAAGCAGGCCAGGCCGGCGCGCACGGCGCGCGGCACCTCGATGGGCGTCGCCAGCACCCCGCGGGAGCGCGCGGCCGGCGGGCTCAACCCGGTCGCCGGGCTGGACATGAGCCTGGAAGACGCCGAAGCCCTGCTGGCGAAGCAGGTGGCGGAGACGAAGAAGGCGCGCAAGGGCCAGAAGGGGAGCAAGAAGCCGGCGCCGGAAATGTCGGACGGCACCACCGGCCACACAGCGACGGTGCAGGCGCTCACCGACCTGATCACCTCCGGCAATCCGCTGCACAAGAACGGCGTCGCCTGGGTGCCGCACCGTCCGGAGCGGCCGGCGAAGTCGGAAGGCGGCGTTCCGATCAAGCTCGTCTCCGAGTACGAGCCGCGCGGCGACCAGCCCACCGCCATCGCCGACCTGGTCGAGGGGCTGGAGAATGCCGACAAGACGCAGGTGCTGCTCGGCGTCACCGGCTCGGGCAAGACCTACACGATGGCGCAGGTGATCGCCCGCACCCAGCGTCCGGCGCTGATCCTGGCGCCGAACAAGACGCTGGCGGCCCAGCTCTACGGCGAGTTCAAGTCGTTCTTCCCGGACAACGCGGTCGAGTATTTCGTCTCCTATTACGACTATTACCAGCCGGAGGCCTACGTCCCGCGCACCGACACCTATATCGAGAAGGAAAGCTCGGTGAACGAGCAGATCGACCGGATGCGCCACTCGGCCACCCGGGCGCTGCTGGAGCGCGACGACGTGATTATCGTCGCCTCGGTATCCTGCATCTACGGTATCGGCTCGGTCGAGACCTATACGGCGATGACCTTCGCCATCGAGGTCGGCGAGAGGATGGACCAGCGCCAGTTGCTCGCCGATCTGGTGGCGCTGCAATACAAGCGCAACGACGCGGCGTTCCAGCGCGGCGCCTTCCGGGTGCGCGGCGACACGGTCGAGATCTTCCCGGCGCACTACGAGGACCGGGCCTGGCGCATCTCGATGTTCGGCGACGAGATCGAGGCGATCACCGAATTCGACCCGCTGACCGGGCAGAAGTCGGCGGAGATGAAGAGCGTCAAGATCTACGCCAATTCGCATTATGTGACGCCGAAGCCGACGCTGGCCCAGGCGGTCAAGTCGATCAAGGCGGAGCTGGTGCAGCGGCTGGAGGAGTTGAACGCCCATGGCCGGCTGCTGGAAGCGCAGCGGCTGGAGCAGCGCACCCTGTTCGACCTGGAAATGCTGGAGGCGACCGGCTCCTGCGCCGGCATCGAGAACTATTCGCGCTACTTGACGGGGCGCAATCCCGGCGAACCGCCGCCGACCCTGTTCGAATACCTGCCGGACAACGCACTGGTCTTCGCCGACGAGAGCCACGTCACCATTCCGCAGATCGGCGCCATGTATCGCGGCGACTTCCGCCGCAAGGCGACGCTGGCAGAATACGGCTTCCGCCTGCCGTCCTGCATGGACAACCGGCCGCTGCGCTTCGAGGAATGGGATGCGATGCGGCCGCAGACGGTCTGCGTGTCGGCGACGCCCGGCTCCTGGGAGATGGAGGAGGCCGGCGGAGTCTTCGCCGAACAGGTCATTCGCCCGACCGGCCTCGTCGATCCGCAGATCGACATCCGCCCCGCCTCCTCGCAGGTCGACGACCTCCTAGGCGAGGTGCGTGCGGTGGCGGCCAAGGGCTACCGCACGCTCGTCACCGTGCTGACCAAGCGGATGGCCGAGGACCTGACCGAATATCTGCACGAGAACGGCGTGCGCGTGCGCTACATGCATTCCGACATCGACACGCTGGAGCGCATCGAGATCATCCGCGACCTGCGGCTCGGCGCCTTCGACGTGCTGGTCGGCATCAACCTGCTGCGCGAGGGCCTCGACATCCCGGAATGCGGGCTGGTCGCCATTCTCGACGCCGACAAGGAAGGCTTCCTGCGCTCCGAGACGTCGCTGATCCAGACCATCGGCCGTGCGGCGCGAAACGTCGACGGCCGGGTGGTGCTCTATGCCGACCGGATGACCGGGTCGATGGAACGGGCGATCGCCGAGACCAACCGCCGCCGCGAGAAGCAGGAGGCCTACAACGCTGAGAACGGCATCACGCCGGAGAGCGTGCGCCGGTCCATCGGCGACATCCTGCAGTCGGTCTACGAGCAGGACCACGTCACGGTCGATGCCGGCTTCGCCGAGAGCGGCAACCTGGTCGGCCACAATCTCAAGGCGCATATCGAGGATCTCGAGAAGCAGATGCGCGAGGCGGCCGCGGACCTCGAGTTCGAGACCGCAGCGCGCCTGCGCGACGAGATCAAGCGGCTGCAGGAAACGGAGCTGGCGCTGGCCGACGATCCGCTGGCCCGCCAGTCGGCGGTGGAAGATCGCAGCGGCGGTTTCCGGGGCGAGAAGAAATACGGCGCCAGCGCCAACTTGCCGAATGCCTCGAAAGTGCGGAAGAATACGCTCGACGAGATGACCGTCGGACGTACCGAGGTGCCGTTGTCCAGGGGGCCGCTGCCGAAGAAGCCCGGCAGTTCTCCAGAAGACGACGTCAGGCCGGTCATGCGCGGCAAGATAGGGGCGGGATCCTATGAGGACCCGGCGGAAGAGCGCCAGCGCCGCGGCCGCCCCAAGAAGAGCGGCCGTCCGGGAAGGTAGGTTGAATCGCCTCCCTCAAGGCCGCTCAGCGAGCGCAGCGACGCCCGTTGGCTGACCCGGCAGCAGATGATGGAGACACGCCCCATCATCTGAGGCGCCGATCGCAGCACAAGGAACCGGCTTCCTACCTCGTCCGCAACCAGCACACGAGCTTTTCCGCGTTGTCCCGCATCATCTGCTCGATCGGAGGATTGTGGCACTGACAGGCGGCCATCTTTTCGACCGCTTCGATGAAGTCACCTTTCTTCGCATCGAGTATTGCAAGTCTCAGCAACTCGTTCTGATGGATGCCTCCATACGTCGCCGTATATTTTGTGCACCCTTGGTTCACCAGCTTCCCTTTGTTGTATTGATTCTGGGTGACAGTACGGGTTGCACCGCCGCCACCGCACCAAATCGCATCGCTGATGGGACTGGCGCCCGCATCAATCGCGATGGAGCCGCATTTGCCCGTGTCGAACGCAGCAATATCCTGTGCCGCCCCATTCGATGCGGTGAATGTGAGCCCGATCAGGCAGGCCGCTGCCATGGTGAGAGTCTTCATCTCTGAACTCCTCCGTTCTCGAAGCCTCCGCTTCTGCTCATCTGCCTCGGCAATAGACTGCCGGGAAGATAGCAGGCTGCCTCTCACTACCTGAAGTTGTCATGATGCAAATGAACCATACCGGGCTCCATGGCAGCCCGCCCCCGACGTAGGCAACCAATCCCACCAGCGGTCAGCGGATACCCACTTCTGTCGTTCGCGAAACCTACCGGCCGCCGAAACGCTCCAGCAGTCTGACCAACTCGCTCTGGCGAGACGTGGCGGTCTTCGAGAACACGGACTGGAGCTGGTTACGCACGGTGTGAATGCTGAGCGAACGCTGCTCGGCATAGGCTTTGAGGGAGAGCCCGTCGGCAAGCGCGGTCGCCAGGACAGTTTCCGCAGGTGTCAGTCCGAATAGCGAAGCCAGCAGATGTGCGCCCGCAAGCGACCTTCGCGACGGATCTTTGACGATAAGCATCGCAGCGGCCATCGCGTTGTCGCGCAGGCCGGAGAGCTCGCCCGTTGTCTCACTGCCGGACGGAAAGGGTAAGATCATCGCCACATGCGGCTGCCGATGCTCCTTGTCGCAAATTGGGAAGACATCCGGCACACGCCCCGCGAGCCCTGCGCGCAGGGCAGCCAACACACCCACGATCATCTCGTTGGCTCGCGGATCGAAGGTTCTCAAACTGCGGAATGCATCGAGATGAAACAGATCACCTCCTGCGGACAGCTTTTCGGCAGACCTGTTGCTGTGCAGTACGCGGCCGTCGCTGGATAGCAGGAAAACAGCATAACCGGACCGATCCAGTGCCTCTTGATAGCCTTGACCGACGAGGTGCGCGTCGGCGAGCGCACGCCAGGACTGGAATGCCCGGCGCAGATGCGGCGCCAGCATGTCGAGCAGTTCGATCCACTGCCGTTCCTTTCGGTCACGATCACGGAAGCGTATGTTGCCGCCAAGCACGACGAATCGGCTGCCGTCGTTGAACAGGACGATGCCGCCGCCGCCACCGATTTCCTCCTGCGGGCGTATCCAGTCGTTGAAGAACTCGGTCTTGATGAGTTCCTCTGTCAAACAATAGCTCTCGCTATAGTTGGCCTTGCCGATCTGCGAGCGCGAGATGCCAGGCAACCAGGCGTTTTTGTCATAATAGTGGGCGGCGTACACTTCCGTCATGGCAGGATCGTACCTTTCGCACTGAAGCGAGACCTGCCTCTGTGCAACCATGTCGTACCCGAAGAACTGCGTGTGGATTCCCCCCATCGCCTCCGACAGAACCTCGATGAGAGCCTGCCAGTCGTCGGTTATCGGCGCGTTGTAGATTGCCTCAATAATGCGATTATATTGCTCCAGAGAAATGTCGACCATCGCTCCCCTCGACATAACCGACGTTTTCGCGCTGCTTTTACTGCCAATATCAATCAATAAATTATCCAACAAAGCTAAAATTATTTTATATAAATACTTTCGAATAACGAAGAATAATTATGCCAAAGTAACCTCTACAACTGATGGACGATAATGGCATCTAGACGACCATCGTCACCCATTCGGCTCAACTCTGCCAGCGAGTACTGGCCTTGCTTCAGACCGTTGACCTCGCTGCGATATCCCCTTGTCTGAGCCTCGCCCCTTGCCGCGGGGGATTGTTAACATATCGAGAGAGTTGTTGGAATATCACCCAAGAATCGCGTGACCTGAACAGCATCTGGAAACGGAATGATGTTGATTGGATAATCCTCTCAAGATAGTCGAGAAATGACTGCATTAGGGTCAGGACCCATTGATATGGCCGTACCTTCCAAGGCTCGGGCGATGCGGCCCCATGCGGTCACGGGAGCGGCGCTTTCCGGGCGATCTGTCCGGATCTCTCTCGCGCTCCTCCTCCCCCTCTCCTCCATGCCGGCGGCGGCGCAGGACCTGCCGGCCTGTGCGGTCACGGGCGCTGCCTCGGTGATGATCAACGGCCGACCCGCCTTGCGCCTGTCGGATGTGGCGGCGTGCCCGCCGGGCCTGTTCGAGACAGTGCCGGGCGTCTTCGTCGAAGGCGAGCCGGCCGTGCGCTCCGCCACGCCGGCGCAAGGATGCGTCGCGGCGGGCTCCGCCAACGTGACCATCGACGGGACGGGCGCGGCGCGCGCCGGCGACGTCGCCTGCCCGGCCAAGTGATCCGCAAGCCCCGAGCCCGGGCTAAAAAGACGCAGCGTTATTCCGTGATTCCAGCCCCCCTCCAGGCACTTCCCCATGTCGCGCCACGGCGGCTTGCGCTATAGAATTCGGAAGGTCCCGGCCCGGAGTCCGCTGCGTGAGCTTTCGCAAACTCGCCAATCGTTTTCGCGCCCGCCGCGCCGGGCTGGTCTCGCCTCCCCTTGCCGACGGGCATGACGAGGTGATCACCGTCGGGGGGCCGCGGAAGCTCTACCACTCGCGGTTCAACCCGGCCTGGTTCGGCGAACTCGGCATCGCGCCGAAGGTGATCGTCGACCTCGGCTCCTTCGACGGCGGCGACGCCCTGCGCTTCGCCCGCGCCTTTCCCGATTGCCGCGTGGTGACGGTGGAGGCCGATCCGCAGCGCTTCGCGCTGGTCAGCGGCAATCTGGCCGGCGAGCGGGTGGAGGTGCTGAACTGTGCCGCCTGCGCCAAGGATGGACCGGTCGACTGGCATCCCGCCACCATCGACGGCGAGGTGTATGGCCAGGGGTCGCTCTACGCCCATACCGACACCTATCGCAGCCGCTTCTCGCATGTGGCGCAGCAGGCAGCGACCCAGGTAGAGGGGCGGCGCTTCGACACGCTGTGCGCCCGGCTCGGCATCACCGCCATCGACCTGCTGCACATGGATATCGAGGGGGCTGAGGCCGCGGTCCTGTCGAGCCTCGGGTCGGTACGGCCGACACTGATCTACATGGAGTTCAGCAAGGGCTATTTCGCCGGCGCCCCGGACGGGCGCGCGACCCATCGCCGGCTGGAGGAACTGGGCTACCGGATGGTGCTCGACCTGTCCAGCGACCGGCTGTACCTGCGCGCCCGCTAAGGGATGAGGAGTCAGGTCTCCGGCTCGGTCTCGAAGCGCAGCGGAAAGCCGTTGGCGCGCCCGGCCTCGGTCGCGCGGGTCGCCTTGGTCTCGGCGACGTCGCGCGGAAAGACGGCAACGACGCACACGCCCTGTTGATGGGCGGTGAGCATCACCCGCACGGCCTCGTCCTCGCTCATGCGGAATTCCGCCGCGAGCACCGCCACCACGAATTCGCGCGGCGTGAAGTCGTCGTTGAGAAGCAGCACCTTGTAGAGGCGCGGACGCTCCGTCCGCGTCCTCGCGGAGGGTTGCAGCGTCGTGGACCTGTCGCTCATGGCCGCGCTTTTACCACACACCGGCGCGCTTGTGCACCGCTGCGCCGAACATTGGTCGCCGTGCTCCATTCCGCCATCCGCCCATTCATCCGGCCCTTGCCAAGCCCCGCGAAAGCGCCTACCTCCGCTCCATGTTGAAGACACCCAATAGCCCCCTTTCCGATGCCGCGGCCGCGCCGGCGCCGCGGGCGGAACAGCGCCCCCTCACCCTGACCGCCCATGGCACCACCCGTGAGGATCCTTATCACTGGCTCCGCGCGGAAAACTGGCAGGAGGTGATGCGGGCGCCCGACACGCTCGACCCGGCCATCCGCGCCTATCTGGAGGCGGAGAACGCCCATCTGGAAGCCGGCATGGCCGACACGAAGGGCCTGCAGGACACGCTGTTTTCCGAGATGAAGGGGCGGATCAAGGAAGACGACAGCAGCGTGCCGGCGGCCGACGGGCCCTATGCCTATGGCTTTTCCTATGTCGCCGGCGGCCAGCACCCGCGCCTCATCCGCATGGCTCGGGAGACGGCCGAGCGCGGCGGCGCGGCCGAGGAAATCCTGATCGACGGCGACCGCGAAGCGGAAGGCAAGGCCTATTTCCGCCTCGGCGGCGCCATGCACTCGCCCGACCATTCGCGCCTCGCCTGGGCCTTCGACGACACCGGCTCGGAGTTCTACACCCTCCTGGTGCGGGACCTTGCCAGCGGGCGCGACCTCGACCAGCGAATCGAGGACACAGGCGGCGGCGGCGTCTGGTCCGCCTGCGGTCGTTATCTCTTCTATGTGCGGCTCGACGCCAACCACCGGCCCTCGAAGCTGTTCCGTCATGAGGTCGGCACCGACCCGGCCGGCGACGTGCTGGTCTACGAGGAGGCCGATCCGGGCTTCTTCATGAGCATCGGCAAGACCCAGTCCGGCCGCTTGCTGACCATCGACATCCACGACCACGAGACCTCCGAGGTCCGCCTGATCCCGGCCGATGCGCCGCTTGACGCCCCCGTCACGGTGGCGGAGCGCATCACCGGCACCGAGTATTCGGTGGAGGACGACGGCGGCGACACGCTGCTGATCCTGACCAATCACGGCGGGGCGGAGGACTTCCGCATCATGAGTCTGCCGCTCGCCGCTCTGCGCGCGGGCGCCGGCCCGGAGGCCTGGCGGGACGTGGTGCCGCATCGCGAGGGGCGGCTGATCCTCTCCTTCACCTGTTACGCCAAGCATATGGTGCGGCTGGAGCGCGAGGACGGGCTGCCGCGCATCGTCGTGCGCCGCATCGCCGACGGGCTGGAACATGCCATCGCCTTCGACGAGGAGGCTTATTCGCTCGGGCTTTCCGACGGCTACGAGTTCAACACCAACCGGATCCGCTTCTCCTACTCGTCGATGACGACGCCGGCCCAGGTGTTCGACTACGACATGGAGACGCGCGCGCGCACCCTGCGCAAGACGCAGGAGGTTCCGTCCGGCCACGATCCGCAGGCCTATGTGACGCGGCGGCTCCAGGTGCCGGCCGGCGACGGCGAGACGGTGCCGGTGTCGCTGCTCTACCGCAAGGACACGCCGCTGGACGGCAGCGCGCCCTGCCTGCTCTACGGTTACGGCTCCTACGGCATCACCATCCCGGCGAGCTTCAACACCAATTGCCTGTCGCTCGTCGACCGCGGCTTTGTCTATGCCATCGCGCATGTCCGCGGCGGCAAGGACAAGGGGTTCCGCTGGTACAGGGACGGTCGCCGGCAGGCGAAGATGAACACGTTCACCGACTTCATCGCCGCCGCCCGATATCTGGCGGACGAGGGCTTCACCTCGTCCGACCGCATCATCGCGCAGGGCGGCTCGGCCGGCGGCATGCTGATGGGCGCGGTGGCCAACATGGCGCCGGAAGCCTTCGGCGGCATCATCGCCGAGGTGCCCTTCGTCGACGTGCTCAACACCATGCTCGACGACACGCTGCCGCTGACCCCGCCCGAGTGGCCGGAATGGGGCAATCCGGTCGCCTCGCAGGACGACTACCGGACGATCGCGGCTTACTCGCCTTACGACAATGTCGCGGCGCAGGCCTATCCGCCGATCCTGGCGGTCGGTGGGCTGACCGATCCGCGCGTCACCTATTGGGAGCCGGCCAAGTGGGTCGCGCGCCTGCGCGAGCGGCGCAGCAACGAGGCGGCGCTCTTCCTCAAGACCAACATGGAAGCCGGCCATGGCGGCGCCTCGGGTCGCTTCGACCGGCTCAAGGAAGTGGCCTTGGTCTATGCCTTCGCGCTGAAGGTGGCCGGCGCCACGGACTGAGAAGCGATCCGGCGCGGGCCAGCCGCCGTAAACGGCATCAAGGGCAGCGGCAGGCTGCCCAGGCCGGTTACGGAGGTTACCATGCCCGCGCTGATCTTCTGCCGCGAGGCGGCCCGCGCCAACATTCCCGCTCTGGCGGCCGTGCTCGCGTTTCTCCTCCTGCTCCCGGTGCTCGCTGCCGGCTCTGCCCATGCAGACGGCAAGCCGCTGGTGCTGGAGCACTATTTCCGGGGACGCACTGTCGGGGAAGGCGTGTTCGAGAGCCGGATCGCCGGCATCCGCCGCCCCTTCACCGTGGTCACTCATGGCACCTGGAACCCGAAGACCTTCACGCTCCGGCTTCGCGAGGACTTTCGGTTCGCGGACGGCGAGCGCGACACCAAGGTCTGGTTCTTCCAGAAGGTGGCGGAGAACCGCTATATCGCCACCCGTTCAGACGTGCTCAACCCGGTGACGATCACCACCGGCGGGGCGAGCATCCGCTTCGACTATGCGGCCAGGCTGGAGACCGAGAGCGGCCCGGTGGCGGTGCGCTTCTTCGACACGCTGACCCGCGTCGACGCCCGCACCTTGCGCAACACGGCAGAGGTGCGGAAATACGGCATCACGGTCGGCACCGTCGATCTGACTTTCCGCAGATAACGCGTTCCCGAGCAAGACGCGTCACGTTGCTGTCACGAAAGGGGGGAAGGATTCTTTTCCCGAATCCGACCTGCCTTTCGCCAATGCCATCTTTCCAGTCCTACATTCTCTGCACCTCACCGCGCAGCGGCAGCACACTGCTGTGCCGGCTTCTGGCCGCGACCGGCGTCGCCGGCAGGCCGGCATCCCTGTTTCATGAGCCGTCGCTGGACGACTGGCGCGAGCGCTTCGGTCTTTCCGGCGAAAAGGAACGCGGCGAGCGCGACATGCTCGCCCAGATCTTCACCTCTGCCCTCGAGCGTGGGCGCGGCGGCACCGGCCTGTTCGGCCTGCGCCTGCAGCGGCACAGCTTCGCCTTCTTCAGCGAGAAACTCGCGGTTCTCCACCCGGACCGACCGGACGATGCCGCGCGCCTTGAAGCGGCCTTCGGCCCGACACTGTTCATTCACCTGACACGCCTCGACAAGATTGGCCAGGCGGTTTCCTATGTGAAGGCGCAACAGAGCGGGCTGTGGCACAGGGCCTCGGATGGCACGGAGCTGGAGCGGTTGTCGCCGCCGCGCGAGCCGGTCTACGACGCCGCGCTGCTGCGCAGCACCCACGACACGATGGTGACCGCCGACCGGGATTGGGAAGCCTGGTTCACGGGCCATGGCATCGCCCCGCTGCGCCTCACCTATGAGGCGCTTTCGGCCGATCCGCGAGGGACGCTGCGCCATGTTCTTGAAGCGCTCGGTCTCGATCCGGCAACAGCGGACACCGTCACGCCGGACGTCGCCAAGCTCGCCGACGCAACGAGCCGGGAGTGGGCGGAGCGGCTGCGCACGGATCTCGGGTTCGCGTGGCGAGACGGTTTCAGCCGTCGGTGCAGCCGTGCTAAATCTGAGGTGGCAGGTGGAGGGTTTCCCTCGGAAGTCGGGTGGTTGCAAGATCAGGCAGGAGTCGCCATGCCCCTGAACATCGTCCGCCGCCTCATTCCCGACTGGGGCACGACCTATGGCCCGCCGGGCGATGGACCGTTTCCTGCCGTCATGATCCTGCATGGGTCGGAAGGCGCCTGGTCGGGCTGGAGCCATCGCAATGCGGTCCTGCTCGCCGCCCATGGCTTCCTGGCCTTTCCCTTCCCCTATTCGAAAGGCGGCAACGCGTGGAACGCCGGCAGCATCGCCGACGTGTCGCTGGACCGGACCGCCGAGGCCCTGGCGGCGCTTCGGGGATTTGCCCCATCGGGCGGCAAGGTCGGCATCTACGGCGTGTCACGCGGGGCGGAACATGCCTTGCTGCTTGCATCGCTGATGCTGCGGGACGGCGTTGCCGGCGTGCCGGATGCCATCGCCGTGCACAGCGCGCCGGATGTCATTTGCGGTGCCTTCGATGCCCGCCGCTGGCGGGATGCGGGCGACCCCGGCTGGCAGGTCTGGGACCCTGGCGAGCGCGCCTGGTCCTGGCGCGGATCGAGCGACGACCTTCTGCCCACAATGGCGATCGAGATCGAGCGCTATGGCGGACCGCTGTTTCTCAGCCATGGCACGGCGGACAAGGTCTGGTCGGTCGAAACGACCAGACGGCTCGCCGAGCGGCTGCGGCGCCACGGCCGCACGCCTGAGGTTCACTATTATCAAGACGAAGACCACCTGCCGCGGAGCGAGGCGGAAAACCGGCACCACGAGAAGCTGATCGCGTTCCTGGAGCGCAATCTGACCTCTTGCGACTGACCCGGCCCTCGTCTGGCCTTCCTACTTGCCGCAGGTATTGATGCCGAGCAGCGTGTAGGCCGGACACCATTTCAGGAAGGCGGTCAGCAGCGGCACGACGCCGATCCAGCCGACCCATTTCCAGGTGATGTCCGCCGGCCCGAACAGGGCGAAGGCGATCAGCGCCAGCCCTACGACGATGCGGGCGATCCGGTCGGCACTGCCGACATTGGTGGTGATCATCGACATATCAGCTACTCCTTCGGGGGCTGCGGCAGGAGGCGCCTCGCGCTTTCCCGCAGCGTTCCCCTGCCCCACTTCCTGTCCGGCGGTCCAAGTGCGGCACGCCGGGCAGATCCGAAATTTTCTATTATTCGAATATACTTGAAGCCCCTACCCGCCCGCAAGCCACCCTGCTGCGGCAGGTTGGCGCGCGATCTCGCCGAGGGGCGGCCGGCGGCAATGGACAGGAGCATCATGCCTCGGCTATGCGGAGGCATGCAATGCTCGCCTCCTTCGACACGTCCCACCGCGATGCCCGCCGTGACCGATCCAGTACCCACCCACGACCTGCGGATCGAGACCGGCCGGGGCGCACTGTTCGTGCGACTCTGGTGGCATGAGCCATCCCTGAGGGACGCGCCGCCGCCGGTGGTGCTGTTTCACGACTCGCTGGGTGCCGTCGAGCTCTGGCGCAGCTTCCCCCAAGCACTTTGCGAGGCGACCGGCCGGCCGGTGATCGCCTATGATCGGCTCGGCTTCGGCCGCTCGGATGCCTTTCCCGGCGCGCTGCCTGCGGATTTCATCGCGGCGGAAGGGCGGGACACGCTGCCGCTGCTGCGCGATGCCTTGGGCTTCACGCAGTTCATCGCCTGCGGCCATAGTGTCGGCGGCGGCATGGCGGTGGAAACGGCTGCAAACCACCAAGCGACCTGCCTTGCGGTCATCACGATGGGCGCGCAGGCGTTCATCGAGGAGCACACGCTGGCCGGAATCCGCGCGGCGCAAGCGGTCTTCGAGCGGCCGCAGGACCTGGCGCGGCTCGCCCGATATCACGGCGACAAGGCGCGCTGGGTGGTCGACGCCTGGACCGGGACCTGGCTCTCCCCCGCCTTTGCCGGCTGGGCGCTCGATGACGCGCTGGCGGGCGTCACCTGCCCGCTTCTGGCAATTCATGGCGAGGCGGACGAGTTCGGCTCGCCCGAACACCCCCGCCGGATTGCCGGAGCGCAGGGGCGTTTCGTGCTGCTGCCGGCGATCGGTCACAATCCCCATCGCGAGGCGGAAGCGGAGGCGGCCGGGCTGATTGGATCGTTCCTCGCCGAACGCCTCTGATCTAAGTGCGAGGATGCTGCCCCACATATGCCAGTGTCGCGTAACCGGCCTTAAACGAAAGACGATTACACAATGGAGTGACCCGCCGCCGGTACCGGCGCATCACCATCATTCCGCCCCAGTCCTTGCGCCAGATGGCAAGGATGAGGGACCGCAGGGCACAGCTTGCAGGACCGGTTACCTGACATTGCCGCCCCCAGAAGACAGTCGAGGATCGTCATGCCCGCTTCCAGCCTCTCCTTCCGCAAGACCGGAACCAAGCCCGGCCGCGCCGTGGCCCTCGCTCTGGCAGTCACGCTTTGCCTGTCCCAGGCGGGCCCCGCGCAGGCAAGCTTCCTCGGCGACCTGCTGTTCGCGCCGACCTATAACGAGGAATATGTTCCGGGCACCTACGGTACGCGGGCCGACTGCCGCAACCCGAATTCCGGCCCCTGGCGCGGCATTGTCGGCGGACGCAAGAGCGTCGACCTGCGCACCGTGCAGTTCTCGCGCGAAGGCTGCTTCCAGACCGAAGCCGAGTGCCGCGCATTTCTCAACTATATTTCCGCGTACCTCACCCTGGTCTTCACTGCCCAGTGCAGCCGGCGCTGACGAGGACATCACGCGCGCAGGAATTGAAAAAGGCGGGCCCGCGCGGACCCGCCTTTTCCGTTTGATGCGTTGCGCCAAAGCTTACGAGGCAGCCTGGAACAACTCGTCGACATAGTCCCAGTTGATCAGGTTGTCGACGAAGGCCTCCAGATACTTCGGGCGGGCGTTGCGGTAGTCGATGTAGTAGGAGTGCTCCCACACGTCGACGCCGAGCAGCGGCGTTGCGCCGTGCACCAAGGGGCTCTCCCCGTTCGGGGTCTTCATGACGGCCAGCTTGCCGTCCTTCAGCGCCAGCCAGGCCCAGCCGGAGCCGAACTGCGTGGTGCCGGCGGCGATGAAGTCGGCGCGGAACTTGTCGAAACCGCCGAGATCGGAGTCGATGCGCGAAGCCAGGCCGCCCGGCAGCTTGTTGCCGCCGCCATTCGGCTTCATCCACTTCCAGAAATGGATGTGGTTGTAGTGCTGACCCGCATTGTTGAAGAGACCGGCGTTCTTGCCGAAGCTCTCCTTGACCACGTCCTCCAGCGACTTGCCCTCAAGGCCGGAATCCTTCAGCAGATTGTTGCCGTTGGTGACATAGGCCTGGTGGTGCTTGTCGTGGTGATACTCCAGCGTCTCGGCCGACATATAGGGTCCGAGCGCATCGTAGGCATAGGGCAGGTCCGGGAGTTCGAAAGCCATGAAAACCTCCTCAGGGCGGAACGAGAGATCAATGCCGTCCGGGCGGACAGCACCCGCAGGCGGAAGCCGGAGCGCCTTTGCCACGGCGGCCTTGCACGGGTTGTAAGCCATTCGGTCCGACAGCCGGATGACGGCCGGGCCGGGATGTCGACATCTTCCGCGAAACGCGGTTGCTGCCTGTCACACAAGGCAAAATAGGCACGTGACCGGCAATCGGCAACGGGCTTATACTCCTTTTTCCCAAGGCCCCGATCCGGCCCCGCCGACCATGGCCAGTTCTCTCGATCCCCCGCCGGTTACCATCCGCTCACCGCTTTCTTGGGCTCCGAGGCGATTTTTCCTCTCGGCGATCTACCACCCACGCTAGATTTGCCTGCCCGCCTTTCGCGCCACGTTCCCAAGGCCGTCTCCGCATGCCCGCCAAGCCTCGCCCTGCCTCCGCCTCCCCCGTGCTGCTCGCCTTCGGAGGCTTCTGCGCCTTGGCCGCAGCCATGGGCATCGGCCGCTTCGCGCTGACGCCGGTGCTGCCGTTCATGAGCGAGGCCATTCCGCTCTCCGCCTATGAGGCCGGCCTCATCGCCTCGTCCAACTATCTCGGCTACCTGATCGGCGCGCTGGCGGTCATGGCCGTCGACAAGGAGCGGATCGGTCTCGGCTTCCTGTTGAGCCTTGCCGGCAGCGTCGCAACATCCGCCCTGATGGCGATCGACGGCGGCCTCGTCTGGCTGGCTCTGGTGCGCTTTCTCGGCGGCATCGCCAGCGCGGGCGTGTTGGTGTTCTGCTCGGTGCTGGTGCTCGACCGGCTCGCCGCCGCCGGGCGCGGCGACCTTTCCCAACTCTACTTTTCAGGCGTCGGCATCGGCATCGCGCTCTCCGCCGTCACCGTCGGCTGGCTGGCCCGCGAAGGCGCCGGCTGGCAGGGCCTGTGGGCGGCCTGCGGCCTCGTCTCGGCCGTCCTGTGCACGGGGGCGGCCACCTTCGTGGTCACGCGGGCGCCGCGTGGCGCGGCGGCTCCGGCCTCAAGCCCGCCCCCGCCCCGCGCCCACATATCGCCGGCGCTTGTGCGCCTCGCCACCGCCTATGCGCTGTTCGGGATCGGCTATGTGGTGACCGTCACTTTCCTAACCTCCATCCTGCGCCAGTCGGAAACCCTGGCGCCGTTCGAGGCGCCGGCCTGGGCGGCGGTGGGACTGGCGGCGGCCGGTTCCGTCTGGGTCTGGGGACGGGTGTCGGCCTGGATCGGAGGAGCCTGGGCCTTCTCGCTCGCCTGCCTCGCTGAGGCCATCGGCGTTGCCGCCAGCGTCCTGTTTTCCAGCATGGCCGGCATGGCGCTCGCCGCCGTTCTGCTTGGCGGCACCTTCATGGGCATCACGTCGCTGGGGCTGATCGAGGGGCGGCGCCTGGCCGGCGGCGATCCGCGCAAGGTGATGGCGCTGATGACCGCCTGCTTCGGCACCGGCCAGATGGTCGGCCCGACCCTTGCCGGGCTGATCGCCGATGCAACCGGCAGCTTCTACTGGCCGTCGATGGCGGCGGCGACCCTACTGATTGTCGCCGCTGCGCTGGTCGGCCCGCTGTCGGGCCCGCGGCCGGCGCGCCCTTCGTGAAATGAAAGCGGCGGCGCAGCCCATGCTGCACCGCCGCTTCGATCGTCCGTCCGGTTCGCCCGACCCGTTCAACCGTGGGCGAACTCCCAATAGAGGTCGCGGGCGCGCTGCGCCACCGGGCCCGGCTGCAGCTCGCGATCCTCGATCCGCTTGACCGGCACCACCTTGTTGTAGTTGCCGGTCGAGAAGATCTCGTCGGCATCCAGGAAGTCGCCATAGCCGAGCGTGCGCTCATAGACCTCGGTGCCGGCATCGCGCAGCAGCTTGATGATCCGCTGGCGGGTGATACCGTTGAGGAACGTTCCGTTCCAGGCCGGGGTATGGACCGCGCCGTCCTTGACCATGAAGACGTTGGCGGTGGTCAGTTCCGCGACATTGCCGAGCATGTCGAGCACGATGGCATTGTCGAAGCCGCGCGACTTGGCCTCGACGATCGCCCTCGCATTGTTGGGATAGAGGCAGCCGGCCTTGGCGTTGACCGGCATGGTCTCCAGCGTCGGCCGGCGGAACGGCGAGAGCGTCAGGGTGATCGCCGCATCCTTCGGCGCCAGCGCCGCCTCGAACAGGCAGAGCGCGAAACGGGTCGAATCGGCGTCGCCGGCGATGGTGCCGATGCCATCGCCCTCGGCCCAGTACATCGGCTTCACATAGACCGGCGTGTTGGGAGCAAAGCGCGACAAGCCGTCCTTGGTGAGTTCCATCATCTCGCCCGCCTTCATCACCGGCTTGAGGCCGAGGGCGCGGGCGGAATCGTTGAGCCGCTGGCAATGCAGGTCGAGGTCCGGCGTCACTCCCTCGAAGGCGCGCGCACCGTCGAACACCGACGAACCGAGCCAGGCCGCGTGGGTGCGCGTCCCCATGATCGGAGCATTGCCCTCGATCCAGTTTCCGTCGATCCAGTTCCAGGTCTGCGACCACTCGCTCATCTTGTGCTCCCGATCCGTTTTCTCGCGATTGGAGGGGGATCGAACGCCCTTCGCCGGCGAAGGTCAAGGCCTCGCCTCGGTGTCTCCGGAAAAGGACAGATTTGTTCCACCGGTCCGGCGCTCCCTTTCAGATCAATCCGGATTCAGCAGATTTTCGGAATGTTGTTGCGCCCCCTTCCGCTTCATCACCAGGCCACCACACGCAGCCTCTGGAATTATCGTTCTCGATATGTTCTAAATTCACTGCAACACACGCAAAAGGCCCAGAACTCATGGAACAGCGACTGACCCTGGTAACACTCGGCGTCGATGACGTCGCCGAAGCGCGGCGCTTCTTCGAGGAGGGGCTCGGATGGCGGGCGGCAGCCGTTGACAGCGACGAGGTCGCCTTTTTCGACTGCGGCACCTGCGCGCTCGCCCTGTTCGGTCGCGGCTCTCTGGCGCATGACGCTACGGTCACGGATGACGGCGGTCGCTTCATACCGGTCTCTATCGCCTGGAACGGACGCAGCCGAGCCGAAGTGGATGCCGCCTTTGCCAAGGCGGTTGCGGCGGGCGGCGACCCGGTCAAGGCGCCGGAGGAGGTCTTCTGGGGCGGTTACTCGGGCTATGTGCGCATCCCGGGAGGCCATCTGCTGGAGCTTGCCCATAACCCGGACTGGTCTCTCGACGAGACCGGGCGCATGCAGCTTCCTGAGCCGGCTTCTTGTGCGCCGCACAAGAAGCCTTGACCTGCGGGCGGGATGGCTGTTTGCTTGGCAGGTGAACAAAATTGCGGCACCGCCGCCGCAGAGCTCCCGCCATCGGGCGCTCGTCCCGCCAAGGCCCCGACCTCATGTCCCGTTCTGCGACCCGCCCCGTCTCCGCCTATGTCTTCGATGCCTATGGCACGCTGTTCGATGTGCATGCGGCAGTGCGCCGTCATGCCGGCGACCTCGGGCCCGAGGCGGTGCACCTGTCGACCCTGTGGCGGCAGAAACAGCTCGAATATTCCTGGACCCGGGCGCTGATGGGCCGCTACCTGGATTTCTGGACCCTCACCGAGCAGGCCCTCGATACGGCGATGGCGATGACAGGCAAGAGCGATGCCGACCTGCGCCAGAGGCTGCTCGACGCCTATTGGAAGCTCGATTGCTACCAGGAAGTTCCGACCGTGCTGAAGCGTCTCAAGGACGACGGCAACCGGCTGGCAATCCTGTCGAATGGCTCCCCCGCGATGCTGGAGGCGGCCGCGCGCGCGGCCGGCATCGAAGACCTGCTCGACGAGGTTTTTTCCACCGATCTGCTGAAGACCTACAAGACCCGGCAGGATGTCTACGAACTGGTGACCAACCACTTCCGCATCTATCCCGAAGCGGTGTCGTTCCAGTCGTCCAACCGCTGGGACATTGCAGGTGCCACCGCCTTCGGCTTCCGGGGCGTGTGGATCAACCGCATCGGCGCGGCAGACGAATACGCCGATCTGCCGCCGGTCGCGGTGCTGGCGGATCTGGACGGCCTGCTGGCACTCGCGTGAGTGGGACGCCCCCCGGCAACGCGCGGCACCGGCAACCGCGCGGCAAGCGCAAGCCGCCCCGGCCCTGATTGAGCCGGAGCGCGCGATGCACACGGGTCGCTGCCCGTCAGCAGGTCCCGTCGGTACGTCCGTCCGTCAATAGGTCATGGTCGGGGGCAGGCTCTTGGCCTGCTCCACCCATTTCTCCACCGCCGACTCGCTCGGAAGCTGACGAACGAGCTTCTTGGCCTCGTTCACTTCCTTCATCTTCGCGTGGAGGTTGGCCGGAACCCGGTGCTTGAGTTCCTTGACCGTGTCGACGCCGGCAGCCTCGAGCAGCTCGGAATACTCCTCGCCAACGCCGCTGATGCGCATCAGGTCGGCCATGTTGGCCCATTTGAGGATGCGCTTGTCGTCGATGCCAGTCTCCTCGGCCAGCGCCTTGCGCCCCTTCGGATCCTTCGCCCGCTCCAGATAGGCGTCCGTGGTCCTGATGCCGATGGCCTGAAGCTTGCCGGCATAGACCGGGCCGATACCCTCGATCTCGTCAATGGAATAAGACATCACCACCTCCACATTGCCCCGGCACTGATCGCCGAGCTTGACTCCGAGCCGCGCGGGGACCGCGAACCTCTCACAGAACCTGGCCGAGCCCCGGGATCGAGGCGACCACCCGGTCGACCACATCGGCCCCCACATGTTCGCGTGCCGCCTGGATCAGTTCCCGCGTGACGGCCTGAACCTCCCCCATGTCGAGGCCGGCGTCGGTCAGTTCGTTGAGGGCGGCCATGGCTCCCATGCCACCGCCAATGCTGCCGCCGAGCTTGCCGGCAAGACTGCCGAGCAACCCGCCACCGCCACCCTGCTCCGCCATCAGAGCAGATGCTCCCGGCAGCGCCGCAACGATACGGGCGACCGCGTCCTGCGGCCCATCTCGATTGAGAAAATTGAGGATGATGCCAATGGCCTGGCGCGCGAGGTCCTCGCTGATGCCGGCAGCCGAGGCAATGCGGCCAATAAGCTCGTCCATCTGTCCTCTCCCCCTTGAGGAATCATCGAGCGTCTGCCTGCCAATCTGGCACGAGAGCGCGCGCCGCGACAACCGCTATACACAGGTCCGTCCGCGGGTTACATGAGATTTCGGGCGCGCTGCCAGGGTTGGCGGTGCGCACGCCACGCAACGCAGCGGAGACGGCAAGGTGCAGCAGGACGCAGACAGGATCTTCATCGGCGCTTCGGACAAGCCGGAATATCTGACGCTGAAGCTCGCCAACCGGCACGGACTGATCACCGGCGCCACCGGCACCGGCAAGACCGTGTCGCTGCAGATCCTCGCGGAAGGCTTCTCCAATGCCGGCGTGCCGGTCTTCTGCGCCGATGTGAAAGGCGATCTCGCCGGCATCGCCGCGGCCGGCGACCCCAAGGACTTCCTCGAAAAACGCGCCGCCCAGATCGGCTTTCTGGAAGATTACATCTACGAAGACTTCCCCACCCTGTTCTGGGACCTGTTCGGCGAGCAGGGCCACCCGATCCGTGCCACGGTCTCCGAAATGGGCCCGCTGCTGCTGTCGCGTCTGATGGACCTCAATCCGACGCAGGAAGGTGTCCTCAACATCGCCTTCAAGCTGGCCGACGACGAAGGGCTGCTACTGCTCGACCTGAAGGACCTGCAGGCGCTGCTCGCCCATGTGGCCGAGCGCTCGTCCGAACTCTCCGGCCTCTACGGCAATGTCACCAAGGCCTCGGTCGGCGCCATCCAGCGCCAGTTGCTGGTGCTGGAACGCCAGGGCGGCAACGCCTTCTTCGGCGAACCGGCCCTCGACATCCGCGACATGATGCGCACCACCCGCGACGGGCGCGGCGTCGTGTCGGTGCTGGCCGCCGACAAGCTGATGGGCGCACCGCGCCTCTACGCCACCTTCCTGTTGTGGCTCCTGTCGGAACTGTTTGAAGAGTTGCCCGAGATCGGCGACCCAGAGAAGCCGAAGCTCGTCTTCTTTTTCGACGAGGCGCACCTGCTGTTCTCGGAAGCCCCCAAGGCGCTGCTGGAGAAGGTCGAGCGGGTGGTCCGCCTGATCCGCTCCAAAGGCGTCGGCGTCTATTTCGTCACCCAGAACCCGCTTGACGTGCCGGACACGGTGCTGGCCCAGCTCGGCAACCGGGTGCAGCATGCCCTGCGCGCCTACACACCGCGCGAGCAGAAGGCCGTGAAGGCGGCGGCGCAAACCTTCCGCCCCAATCCGGACCTCGACACCGAGCGCACGATCATGGAGCTCGGCGTCGGCGAGGCGCTGGTCTCCATGCTGGAAGGCAAGGGCGTACCCTCCATCGTGCAACGGACCCTGATCCGCCCGCCCTCCTCGCGGCTCGGTGTGCTGAGCGCCGAGGAGCGGGCCGAGATGCTCAAGGCAAGCCCGCTTGCCGGCGTCTATGACGAGACGATCGACCGACATTCCGCTTTCGAGATGCTGCAGCAACGGGCGGAGGAATCGGTGATGCTGGAGGAGCGCCAGCGCATGCGCGAGGAACAGGAAGCGGCACGTCGCGGCGGCGTTCCGCGCCGCACCCGCTCCGGCTTCGAGATCCCCGACTTCGACCGGGCTCCGCGGCCAATGCCGCAGGCGCCGGAGCCGGTGCGAACCCCGTCGCGCACGACGTCGCGGCCGCCGGCCACCCGCCCCACCCGCTCGCGAACCGACAGCGTCGCCGATGCCGCGGTGAAGTCGGTGGTCCGCTCGCTCGGCTCGGCGCTCGGCCGCGCGCTGGCCCGGGGCGTGCTCGGCTCCATCAAGCGGGGAAGCTGAGCCGCACACTGTCCACACCTTCGTCACGCCCAGAAACTCCTTCACCCCCTGAAAACTGACTGCCGTTGCGGCGCCGCGACGGCAGTCGCGTGCCGCTGGCTGGCAGATTGCACGAGGCAGCGCAGGCCAAAACCAGACTTATTGACTCATGTTTTTGCAGGGGTTATGCCTCCCCTTGCCGAGCGGACCTGAGGTGTCCGCTCCCGATCCTCCGGCCCGCCCGAGCAAGCGATACGCAGCAAGGTCTGGCCCATCCCGGACATTTCAAAAAGAAGACCGCGCGGACCTGCGCGCCGCGGCCGGGCGTGTCTGCCCGGGCGCAGTCGCGCCCGTTTGCCCGGAAAAGGTGAGGCATGACGTCAAGCAGATCGAAGCTCATGCGCGCGACCGCGCTGTGCACCGCCCTGTGCGGTTCCCTCCTCAGCGCCATGCCGGCCGGCGCCCAGCAGGCAGCAACGCCGCTGCCCGAGGCTCCGTTGTGGGGACCGCATCTGGAGATCGGCGGCAAGGCAGGCACGAAGGGCAGTTCCAGCACCGGCGAGACGACCCTGTTCGTACCGCTGTTCCAGACCTTCGACCGGCTGATCTATACCGATATTCGCGGCACGTTCGGCGCGGCAGGATCGCAGGAAGTCAATGCCGGTCTCGGCATCCGCCAGATCATCGACAACCGTTGGATCGTCGGCACCTATGGCTTCCTCGATTACCGCCGATCGCACTACAACAACCACTTCCTGCAGATGACGCTCGGCGCCGAGCTGATGACCGAGCGCTTCAACCTGCGGGCCAATGCCTATCTGCCGGTCGGCAAGACCAGGCATCAGCTCGCCTCCCACGACACAGCTCGCGTCGGCCCGGCCTCGATCACGGTGCGCGGCGGCGAGGAGCGCGCCCTGCGCGGTCTCGACCTGGAAGCAGGCGCGCTGACCGGCCTCAGCCTGCTGGGCAACGGGCGCGACGAGTTCTGGGTACATGGCGGCGGCTATGCCTTCTGGGAGGACAAGGCCGAGACGGTGTGGGGACCGCGCGTGCGGGCCGAATACCGGATGAACGACGTGCTGGTCGAAGGCAGCCGCGTCAGCCTGCTTGCCGAATATCAGTATGACAGCCCGCGCGGCTCGCAGGGCTTCTTCGGTGCTCGGCTGCGTCTGCCGCTGCAGCGGGTGATCGGCCGGGAGGAGAGCGGCACTCGCCTCACAGCACTCCAGCGCCGGATGACCGAAACGGTGGTCCGCGATGTCGACGTGGTCACTCAGGCAGGTGCCTTCGGGGCCGAGGTGACGGGCGTCGACGCCCGCACCGGAGCTGCGCTCGACAACCTCGTGGTGATCGATCCCGCGACAGGCGACATCGGACAGGCCATCGGAGCGGCGGCCCCCGGCCAGCAGGTGTTCGTCAACGGCACTGGCGCGGTGATCGAGATCGACGACACCATCTCGCTTGCCGCCAACCAGAGGGTTGCCGGCGCCTTCGATGTGCGCAACCCCTTGACCGGTCGCATCCTTCGCGTCGGCGACACCCGCCTGCATGGCAGCGACGCCACGCGCGACCTATTCCAGATGGCCGACGACACGGCACTTTCGGGCTTTTCCCTGTCCGGCGGGCGCCATGCCATCACCTCCAACGGTGCCAGCAGGGTCTCGCTCACCGACCTCAGCATCTCGAACGTTGCCGGCGCGGGCATCAACTTCGAGAACGGCTCGGATCTCACCATCGCCCGCCTCGCCTTGTCGGAGATCGCCTTCGACACCGCCCATGGCTTCAGCAACTTCTCGCCGACCGCGACCGTAAGGGGTGTCGGCATCCGCCTCAATCGTGCCAACGGCGTCGCGGTGGAGGACGTTACCGCCGACCGGGTCGGCATGGGCATCTTCGCGAATGTGTCGCAGGACCTTGCCTTCAAGAACGTCAGCATCTCCAACACCGCCAAGGAAGGTCTTGTCTTCCATTACGTGCACCGCGCCGATCTCGACAAGGTCGACATTGCCCAGACCACGGCGGACGGCGCAGCCTTCGTCGCCTCCGGCGAGATCGCCTACCGAAACTCGGTGCTGACGGGCCTTGGCGCCCTTCCCAGTCTTGGGGTTCGCAGCGGCGTCAATATCAGTTCCTTCAGCGGCGACTGGTCGATCATCGTCGGATCCGAATCCAACCATGGCTACCGCTTCGACAACCTGACCATCGATGGCGCCACCAATAGCGGCATGATGATCATGGGCATCCGCGACTCCAGCTTCACCAATATCGACATCGCCAATGTCGACATGATCGGCATTCAGCTCATGCAGATGCTCAACCCGTCCGACGCCCTGACGTTCGAGACTGTCGCCATCGATCAGGCGGGTCGAGCCGGCTTCTGGCTGATGGGTGACTTCGCGGCTCTCAATGGCACCGTCACCGTGACCGGAACGGTGGAGGCCTGCGGCCGATCGCCGTTCATGCCGACGAGCCTGGCTCAATCGGGCGGTGCCGCCCTGGTGATCAACGGCGCGGAAATCACCAATGCAGACGTCATGAGCGCCTGCGCGCCGGTCAACAACTACTGACCCCTGCCGAGCGCCGTCGCACCCTTGCGGGGGCGTTCGCGAGCGCTCACCTGATCGAGTGCGACGACGGCACGGCGCAAGCTGCCCGGAGTGCGGGACAGCGACGCGCCGTGCCTTGCCTTGGCTCCTGATCTGTGTCCATGCTGGGCCTCCTCCTTGGCGTGCCGGCGGCAGTCATGCCGGCCCAACGCCCACCCTTTCACAGCGGAGCCCAACCATGTCCGATCTCGACCGGGTCCTGTCTCGAATCGACGCCGATTTCGACGCCTCCCTCACCCGCCTCTTCGATCTCGTTCGGATCAAGAGCATCTCCACCGACCCCGCCTTCAAGGCTGACTGCCGGCAGGCGGCGGAGTGGCTGGCGAACGAACTGACGGCGATCGGCATTCCGGCAAGCGTGCGCGACACCGCCGGCCATCCCATGGTCGTCGGCCATCGCAAGGAGGACGGGAAGAGCGGCCCGCATGTGCTGTTCTACGGCCATTACGACGTCCAGCCGGTCGATCCGCTCGACCTGTGGGAGCGCGATCCGTTCGATCCGGCCGTGGTGACCCGGCCCGACGGCTCGAAGATGATCGTGGCCCGCGGCGCCGCCGACGACAAGGGCCAGCTCATGACCTTCGTCGAGGCCGCGCGTGCCTGGATCGCCGAGACCGGCAGCCTGCCGGTGTCGGTCTCCGTGTTGCTGGAGGGCGAGGAGGAGTCCGGTTCGCCGTCGCTCCATCCATTCCTGACCGCCAACAAGGACGAACTCGCCTGCGATCTGGCGCTGGTCTGCGACACCGGCATGTGGGACCGCGAGACGCCCGGCATCACCACCATGCTGCGCGGCCTTGTCGGCGAAGAGATCACCGTCACCGCCGCCGACAAGGATCTGCATTCGGGCATGTATGGCGGGGCCGCGCGCAACCCGCTGCATGTGCTCGCCGATATTCTCTCCGGCCTGCATGACGAGACCGGCAAGGTCACCCTGCCCGGCTTCTATGACGGCGTCATAGAGATGCCGGAGGACGTGCGCGCCCTTTGGGACAAGCTCGGCTTCGACCACGAGGCCTTCCTCGGCGGCGTCGACCTGAAATACCCCGCCGGCGAGAAGGACCGCACCGCGCTGGAGCAGATCTGGACGCGCCCGACCTGCGAGGTAAACGGCGTGTGGGGCGGCTACAACGGTGCCGGCTTCAAGACCGTGATCGCCTCGCAGGCCCATGCCAAGATCTCCTTCCGCCTGGTCGGCGACCAGGATCCGGACAAGGTGCGTGCCGCCTTCCGTGCCTATGTGGAGGCAAAACTGCCAGCCGACTGCACCGTCACCTTCCAAAAGCATGGCGGCAGCCCGGCCCTGCGCCTGCCGTTCGACAGTCCGGCGCTCGCCAAGGGCCGCAAGGCGCTGTCCGACGAGTGGGGCCGCGAGGCTGCGCTGATCGGCTGCGGCGGTTCCATTCCCATCGTCGGCGACTTCAAGACCATGCTGGGCATGGACTCGCTGCTGATCGGCTTCGGTCTCGACGACGATTGCGTCCACTCGCCCAACGAGAAATACGAGATGACCAGCTATCACAAGGGCATCCGCTCCTGGGCCCGCGTGCTCGACGAACTGGCGAAGGGCTGACGGATATCAATGGCGACGGACATGAAATCCATCTGCGTCTTTTGCGGCTCCAGCATGGGATCGAAACCCGCCTATCGCGAGGCGGCCATCGCAACCGGCGCAGCCATTGCCCGCTCCGGCCGGCGTCTTGTCTATGGCGGGGCGAAGGTCGGGCTGATGGGTGCAGTCGCCGACGGCGCGCTGGCGGCCGGCGGCGAGGTCATCGGCGTGCTGCCGCTCTCCCTGCAGGAAAAGGAACTGGCCCATCCAGGCCTCAGCGAGTTGCATATCGTCGCCTCGATGCACGAGCGCAAGGCAATGATGGCCGACTTCTCCGACGGGTTCGTCGCGCTTCCGGGCGGCGCCGGCACGCTGGAGGAACTGTTCGAGATCTGGACCTGGGGCCAGCTCGGCTACCATCGCAAGCCCTGCGGCTTCCTCAATGTCGATGGCTTCTACGACGGACTGCTGACCTTCCTCGACCTGCAGCGCGACGAGGAATTCGTCAAGCCGGTGATGCGCGACATGGTGCTGGTGGCAAGCGATCCGGCCGAGCTGATCGCCAGGTTCGAGCGCTACGAGCCGCCGGCAACGCCCAAGTGGATCAAGCGCGACGAGACCTGACGCACCGGCACCGATCCGCGCGGACACAAATCAAACGGCCACCTGGAGGATCCTCCAGGTGGCCGTTTTCGTTCCGCTTACCGGCTGCGCCTTTCGGCTCAGCCTGTCGGAGCCGCCTCCGGCATCAGAGCCGGATCTGGCCGTAGCGCAGGGCCTCGACCACCGTATGGGTCTTGTTGGAGGCGTTGAGCTTGGCGCTGGCGTTCTGCAGATGCGCATGCACGGTGCGCTGCGAAATGTCGAGCAGGCCGGCAATGTCGCTCGCCGTCTTGCCGAGCGCAGTGAGTTCCAGCACGCGCCGCTCACGCGCGGACAGATCGCCGGGACGCTGCGTCGACAGCACACCGAGGTCGATCAGACGCCGGAAGGCGGTGTTGCAGAGCAGTTCCAGGTTGGACAGTTCCACCGACCCCGCCTCGAGGTGGACGCCGCCGCCCATCACCATGGCCTGGAAGGGATGCGTTTCCGTCACCGGCACCACCACAACGCGGGTGTCCCGCCCCAGCGAGGCGAACAGTTCGGAATGCTCCATATCGCCCTGGGTCACGTCCCAGAGGAACGCGCGGGTCCGCATCAGGCCGAGCATCAGCGCTCCATCTTCAGTATCGAGGTCGCTGCGCTCGATGCCGCCGGCCCGCTCGTCGGCCCACCGGAAGCGATGCACCAGCCCGTCGATCGGCCTGTTCGGCATCGGCAGTCCGGTCACCAGAATATGTGTTGCCCCCAGTCTGCGAAGCTGGGCCTCGACAATGTCGAGAACATGCTTGCCCGTCTGGGCTTCGGCAATCGCCGCCGCCTTGGACTGCGTCTCCATCGGGTCAGCCATCTCTTCCCTGCCTTTCGTCTTCACAAGTGCCTTACCAGTTCGGGCTTGGCATCTTCGACCATGCATACAGCCGCAAATTGCGCCAGTTTGAAGGCTCGAGGCCGTCCGACGGCTGTTCGCGCCAGATTGCCTCGGTCAAACTGGCAAGAACTTCACCGCCTTACGGTCGTACTCCCTCGTCGAAAATCCCTGCCCCGAGAGACGAGAAAGTGACCGAAACATGGATATGCGTGCAGCACCGAGTGCCCTCCCTCCCCCGGGAAAGCGACCGGTCCCGATTTTCCGATTCCATGCCGAGCGGCGAACCTTGTCCGAGTTGATCAGACCACGGAATACCGGAGCTCTGCAACCCTCTGTTACCAATAGTTTTTACTGCAACGACAGAAAAGCGCGAAGAACGCCTCGCGTTTCAGTCGCAACGCCACCTTTTCAAGAGGCGCGACAACCGAAACAGCCGCGAGCGCGGGCAACCGCTTTTCAAGGGCTTGTCAATTGCGCGAAGGACAAACCCGCCAAGGGCTGCGACAGAAGGAACAGGCTCGAGGCTGCGCGAGGGGGTTCCGTGTCGGGCTCATGAATGCTATCTGCCGGGCCGGGCACAGTCGAGGAGATCCTGTTCAAGATGAAACTGCCATATCCCGCCCTCTGCCTTCTCCTGCCACTGCTTGCCGCATGCTCGCCGAGCGCAGATCTCGACACGGTCAGTTCGGTGCGCACGCAGCCCGGCCCGCAGGTGCGGATCACCGAGGCCGGTGCCGGCGGCATCAATGCCGGCACCCCCTACTCCGCAAAGGCCATTGCCGCCGCGCTGCCCGGCTTCACCACCGAGGGCTTCCAGGCCGCGACCGAGGACAACACCGAATGGGCCATCGGCGCCTATAACGCGCAAGGGTTCCAGGTCCTGCATTTCTACAAGGGCAGCGACGGGAAGCTGCGCGAGATGCATGGCGTGACCCATCACCTGCAAGGCCCCAATGGCGAGCGTATCGGCATGAGCTTCGCCGAGATCGGCACCGCACGCAGCGATTGCCGGGTCGGTCGCAACCTGTGGCGCGGCATGGCGATCTGCAAGGCGCGCGGCGCCAGCAACATCACGCTCGTCTATGCCATCCCGCAATATCCCGGCCCGTTCGATCAACTGGCACCTGGCGACCAGTTGCGCGAGGCCGTGCTGCAGCGGATCATCTGGACCCCCCTCGGCAGAACCTGACCGGTCGCATCTCCGCGCCATGACCTGCGTCCCATTTCGGGATGCAGAGGTCGGCATGCCGCTTGCGTGGCTGCCGGCGGGGAGAGTGGATGGGCATGAAACGAGACAGGCAAGCACGAGTGCGGCAGGTGCCTTTCGCGGCGCAAGCGGAACCGACGCGCCGCGGTTTGCTGCGCGGCGGACTTGCTCTTGCCGGTCTCGTTTCACCTCTTCTTTTGCCGCAGGCCGCAAGGCCCGTGGCGGCTGCGGTGCGGGTCGCGGACCTGCGCGGCACCATCGAGGCGAGCGAGTTCGGCGTGCGCCCCGGCGCAGCCGACGACCAGAGCGCCCTGCTGCAGCAGGCCATCGATGCGGCGGCCGATCGCGGCCGGGCCCTGTTCCTGCCCGGCGGCCGCTATACCGTTGCCAATCTCCGCCTGCCCCCCGGCACCCGTCTTGTCGGCCTGCCCGGCCAGACCCGGCTCGACTACCAGGGCGGCGGCCATCTGGTGTTCGCGCAAGGGCCGGGCACCATCGGCATGGAGGGCATCCATTTCGACGGCGACAACCGGCTGCTCGGCGAATACACGCCGGCTCTGCTGCATTTCGCCGATGTCGACGACCTGTTGATCGAGGGCTGCGCTATTACCGGCAGTTCGCAGGCCGGCCTGGCGCTCGATCGCTGCGGCGGGCGCATCACCGGCAACGCGATCTCCGGCGCGCGCACGGCGGGCCTGCGCTCGATCGAGGCGCGCGGCCTGTCGATCACCGACAATCACGTCCATGACTGCGCCAATGGCGGCATCCTCGTGCATCGCTGGAGCGAAGGCGAGGACGGCAGCATCGTCTCCGGCAACCGGATCGAGCGGATCTCCTCGCGCGATGGCGGCACGGGCCAGAACGGCAACGGCATCAACATCTTCCGCGCCCATGGCGTCATCGTGCGGGGCAACCGCGTTGCCGATTGCGCCTTTTCGGCTATCCGTTCCAATGCCGGCTCCAACGTGCTGATCGAGGGCAATTCCTGCCTCCGCTCGGGCGAGACGGCGATCTATTCCGAGTTCGCGTTCCAGGGGGCGGTGATCGCCAGCAACCTTGTCGATGGCGGCGCCATCGGCATTTCCATCGCCAACTTTCTCGATGGCGGCCGGCTTGCCACCTGCTCCGGCAACATCGTCCGCAACATCGCCGATACCGGCCCCTATCCGGCCGAGGTGCAGGGTTTCGGCATCGGCATCGCGGTGGAAGCCGACACCGCCGTCACCGGCAATGTGGTGGAAAAGGTGGCCCGCTTCGGTCTGAACCTGGGCTGGGGGCCTTACCTGCGCGACGTCAGCGTCGCCTCCAACGTCATCCGCGACTGTCCCGTTGGCGCGGCGGTCACGGTGGTGGAGGGCGCCGGCTCGGCGCTGATTTCCGGCAATATCTTCTCCGGCACGCCGGGTGGTGCCATTATCGGACATCGCTGGAAGGAGGCCGTCACCGGCGATCTCACAAGGCCGAACGCCGCAGACGGCTTCGGCCACCTCGCCATTCAGGGCAACATGGTGCGGTAAGGCGGCCTTACGGCCTTGGGCAAGACGCCGGCCGCCAGATCTCTCAGGTCAGATCTCTCAGGTCAAATCTCTCAGCGGAGCAAAGGCCTCCTCAACGGCGCGAATGTCGCCGACATGGCGGCCGTTCCAGTTCTCCAGCCGCGGGGCGCGCCAGCGGGCAAGCGCCTGTGCCTCGTCCTCGTCGAGATCGAGCAGCGCGTCGATGACGGCCGCCATCATCGTCTCGGCCGCGCGCGTTGCCCCGTCGTCGCATTTCAGCGCCACGCCGAAGCCAAGTTCCGGGATCGCGGCCGTGAACACCCCTTCGGCGCCGGTCTTGACGAAGACGCGCCCGCCGAGCGCCGCCATCACCTCGGTGCAGAAGCGCCCGGTCCCCGCCACCATGAACGGGTTCCCGACACAGGCATTGTAGATCCGCTTTGCCGCCTCGGCCCGCAAGGGCTCCAGCCCGTCGCCGGTGCCGAGACAGGCGAAGCCGCGCGCCAGCGGCGCCAGCGGCATGGCATAGGTGGGGATCGAGCAGCCGTCGGTGCCACGCGCCATGTCCGCCAGATCGACGCCGCAGATCTCGCCGATGGCCGCCCGGACCTCCCGTTGCACGGGATGGTCCGGCTCGACATAGCCGCGCGTCGGCACGCCGAGCGTGCGGGCCAGCCCGAGGAATCCGGCATGCTTGCCGGAGCAGTTGTTGTGCAGCGGACAGGGATTGGCGTCGGCGCGGTGCAGGACGGCGACGTCCTCCATGCGCTGCGGCCAGTGGCTTCCGCATTCCAGCGCGTCCTCGTCGAGGCCGGCCTTCATCAGCATCACCCGGGCAGCGCTGACATGCACCGCCTCGCCGCTGTGCGAGGCGCAGGCGAGCGCCAGTTCCGCGTCGTCGAGGTCGAGCGCATCCGCCGCCCCCGACTCCACCAGCGGCAGCGCCTGCAGCGCCTTCACCGAAGAGCGCGGGAAGACCGGGCGCGCGTGGTCGCCAAGCGCAGCAACGACACGGCCCGCCGCGTCGACCACCACCAGCGCGCCGCGATGCCGGCTTTCCACCGTCTCGCCGCGCAGCACCTCAACCAGCACGGGATTTCCCATTTCAGGCCCTTTCGGCTGCCGCCTGCACGGACCCGGGCGCGGCCAGCACGGCGGAGACGCCGCCGCCGCGCGCCGACAGGAAGGCGCCCAGCCGTTGCAGCGCCCCGTCCAGCACCTCGTCCTTCTTGCAGAAGCAGAAGCGCACGAAATTGGTTGGCGCATCGGCGACATAGAAGGCCGAGACCGGCACGGCGGCAACGCCCGCCTCCTCGACCAGTTGCCGGCAGATGTCGACGTCCGTGCCCTGAAGCCCGAGAGTGGAGACATCGCAGGTCAGGAAATAAGTGCCCTCGCAAGGCAGCACGCCGAAGCCGAGCGCGGCGAGCCCGCTGGCGAAGCGATCGCGCTTGGCCTGCATCTCCTCGCGCAGGGAGACGAAATAGCTGTCTTCCTTGCCGAACCCATAGGCCACCGCCTTCTGCAGGTTGGGTGGGGTCGTGAAGGTGACGAACTGATGCGCCTTGGCGATCGGGTCGAGCAGGTTCGGCGCGGCCGTGACATAGCCGACCTTCCAGCCGGTCAGCGAGAAGGTCTTGCCGGCCGAGCCGATGCGCACCGCGCGCTCGCGCATGCCCGGAAACGCCATGAGCGGCAGGTGCTGGCGACCGTCGAACAGCAGGTGCTCATAGACCTCGTCGCAGATCGCATAGACGCCATGCTCGTTGCACAGCCGCGCGATCGCCGCCAGTTCCTCCTCCCCGAACACCTTGCCGGCCGGGTTCATCGGATTGTTGATGAGGATCGCCTTGGTGTTCTCGGTGAAGGCGTCGGCGAGCTTGCCGAGGTCGAGCTTCCATTGCGGCGGGGTGACGCGCAGACGCACCGGAATGCCGCCCGCCCGCTTCACCAGCGGCAGGTAGCAGTCATAGAGCGGCTCGATCAGGATGACCTCGTCGCCCGGCTCCAACAGCGCCAGCAGCACGTCGGCCAGCGCCTCGGTCGCGCCCGAGGTCACCATCACCTCGCTCTGCCAGTCGACATCGAGGCCGTAGAACCGCTTGGTCGAGGCGGCGACCGCCTGGCGCAGTTCCGGCAGGCCCAGCATCGGCGGATACTGGTTGGGGCCGGCCATCAGCGCATCGGCAGCGGCCTGTCGCACATCCTGCGGTCCGTCCACATCCGGAAAGCCCTGGCCGAGATTGATCGCCCCATGGGCGATGGCGAGCCGCGACATGGTCTCGAAGATCGTCGTCGGCAGTCCGGTAAAGACGGGATTTGTCGGCTTCATGCTGTGCTTGCGTTCCCACATGGCGACGGTATCCGGGGGTTGTAGCCATTCGCGGCGGCTGCGTCGAGTGAGGATGCGCGAACGGCCCGCGCCGCCCTTCCTTCTGGAAAGATCGGCACGGGCCGCCGGAGTGTCCGTCCTGCTGCGAAAAGGTCAGCGCACCAGGATGTTGCGGAACTGCCAGGGATCGCTCTCGTCGAGATCCTCCGGGAACAGGCCCGGACGATCCGTCAGCGGCGTCCAGTCGGTGTAGTAGCCCTTGACCGGACCGAGATAGGGCCGCTGGACCTCCAGGCAGCGCCTGTAGTCCATCTCATCGGCCTCGACGATGCCCGAGGTCGGGTTCTCCAGCGCCCAGACCATGCCGGCAAGCACGGCCGAGGTCACCTGCAGGCCCGTCGCGTTCTGGTAGGGAGCGATCTCGCGGGTCTCCTCGATGGAGAGCTGCGAGCCGTACCAGTAGGCGTTCTTCTCGTGGCCGTAGAGCAGCACGCCGAGTTCGTCGATGCCGTCGACGATCTCGTCCTCGCCGAGCACATGCAGCGTCTCCTGCATCTTGCCGGCGGCGCCGAACAGTTCGTGCAGCGACAGCACCGCGTCATTGGCCGGGTGGTAGGCATAGTGGCAGGTCGGGCGGTAGACGACCTTGCCGTCCTCCTTCAGCGTGAAGAAGTCGGCGATGGAGATCGACTCGTTGTGGGTGACCAGGAAGCCGTACTGGGCGCCCGGCGTCGGGCACCAGGTGCGCACGCGGGTGTTGGCGCCCGGCTGCTCCAGGTAGATCGCCGCCTTGCAGCCCTTCTTGTGCTTGCGGGCGTTCTTCGGCATCCAGGTCTCGTGCGTGCCCCAGCCCAGTTCGGACGGCTGGAAGCCCTCGGAGAGGAAGCCCTCGACCGACCAGGTGTTCCAGAACGCGCCCATGGGCTTCGGCTTCCTGGCCCGCTGGGTGTCGCGCTCGGCGATGTGCACGCCCTTGACGCCGACCTTCTTCATGAGCTTCGCCCAGCCCTTGCGGGTGGTCGGCTCCTCGAACTTGGTGCCGGTATCGCGGGCAATGTCGATCAGGGCCTGCTTGACGAACCAGGAGACCATGCCGGGGTTGGCGCCGCAGCAGGACACGGCGGTGGTGCCGCCGGGGCTCTTCTTCTTCTCGCGGCGCACGGTCTCGCGCAGGGCATAGTTGGTGCGCGAGGCGTTGTCGGCATTCTCGTCGAAATAGAAGCCGAGCCACGGCTCGACCACCGTATCGATGTAGAGGACGCCGAGTTCGCGGCACAGCTTCATCAACTCCAGCGAGGAGGTGTCGACCGACAGGTTGACGCAGAAGCCCTGGCCCTCGCCTTCCGTCAGGAGCGGCGTGAGAACCTCGCGGTAGTTGTCCTTGGTGATCGCCTGCTTGAGGAACTTGTAGCCGCGCTCGTCGACCAGCTTGCGGTCGGCATCGACCGGGTCGATCACCGTGAAGCGGGACGTATCGAAGCGGAAATGCCGCTCGATCAGCGGCAGCGTGCCCTTGCCGATGGAGCCGAAGCCGATCATCACGATCGGGCCGGAAATCGTTCCGTGAACGGGCCAGGACTTCTCTGCCGCGGTGGCGGTGGCGGTGGCGGTCGCGGCCGCCTCGAGCGCCGGGGCGGGCTTCGTCGTCTTCTTCTTCGCCGCCGGCTTCTTCGCTTCGGTCATGGCGGATGTCCTTCTACTTGCACTTGTCTGCCTGGCGGCACCGGGCAGGCGCCGTCCGGGCTGGACCATAACGCCGGCCGGCCGCTTTCGCGACCGGCCGGCCCGGATTTGTCGGGGGATGTATTGAGCCCGATTCGGGGTGACCGTCAGATGACGTAAGAGCGCAGTGGCTCGAAGCCGTTGAAGGCCACCGCCGAATAGGTGGTGGTATAGGCACCGCAGGACTCGATCAGCACCTTGTCGCCGATCGAAAGGCTGACGGGCAGCTCGTACGGGGTCTTCTCGTAGAGCACGTCGACGCTGTCGCAGGTCGGGCCGGCGAGCACGCAAGGGGTCTTGCGGTCCGCATCCTTGTCCGTGCGGATCGGATAGCGGATCGCCTCGTCCATGGTCTCGGCCAGGCCGTTGAACTTGCCGATGTCGAGGTAGACCCAACGGATCTCGTCCTCGGCTTCGGACTTCTTCGAGATCAGGACGACCTCGGCCTCGATCATGCCGGCATCGCCGACCATGCCGCGGCCCGGCTCGATGATGGTCTGCGGGATGCGGTTGCCGAAATGCGTCGCGAGACCGCGCAGGATCGCCTCGCCGTAGCGCGGCACGCCCGGCACGTCCTTCAGGTAGCGCGCGGGGAAACCGCCACCCAGGTTGACCATCGACAGCATGATGCCGCGCTCGGCCATCTCGCGGAAGATCGCGGCGGCAGAGCCCAGAGCCGTGTCCCAGGCCTCGACATTGGCCTGCTGCGAACCGACATGGAACGACACGCCGTGGGCGATCAGGCCGAGACGGTGGGCGTGCTCCAGCACCTGCGGCGCCATGGAGGGCGCGCAGCCGAACTTGCGAGACAGCGGCCAGTCGGCGCCGGCACCATCGCACAGGATGCGGCAGAACACCTGCGCGCCGGGCGCGGCGCGGGCGATCTTCTCGACCTCGGCCTCGCAGTCGACGGCGAACAGGCGCACGCCCAGCTCGAAGGCGCGCGCGACGTCGCGCTCCTTCTTGATGGTGTTGCCGAAGGAAATGCGTTCGGGTCCCGCGCCGGCAGCCAGGGCCATCTCGATCTCCGGCACCGAGGCGCAGTCGAAGGAGGAGCCGAGGCTGGCGAGCAGCGCCAGGATCTCGGGAGCCGGGTTGGCCTTCACCGCGTAGAAGACGCGGGTGTCCGGCAGCGCCCGCTCGAAGGCGACATAGTTGTCCTTGACGATGTCAAGGTCGACGACAACGCAAGGCCCGTCGCCTCGTCGCTGCCGCAGGAAGTTCTTGATGCGCTCGGTCATGGCATTCACCCGCAAGTCCGAATTCCGGTACAGGTGCATATGCGATCGCGTCTCCCGCCCGCGTTGGAGACGGGGAGAAAACGGACGCCATATGCAACGGTCGGGTTCGACGCCTGCATACGCGCAAGCGTGTCGCCGTTCCGCGATTGCTGCCTTGGATTGGATCGGGTGTCCCGAACCGCACGGCCGGCAATGATGTAACAAGTGCCTCTTCAGTGACCCCGGGACTTGGAAACCCGGCAGAGACCAAAAAAGCCCTCTTACGTCGTTGCTTTAAGCCATCCGTTTTGTCGCTCTATTCCGGACAGGTCCGGGCCCTTTTGAGCGACTGCCACCTTTCGGTTGGACGACCACGGGCACGTGCGAATTTGGGCAAGCGGAGATATGAATCAGGAGCCTGTCTTAATCAAGGGGAAAATCCTCCGGCCGGGCGCATTTTTTGCGCTTTCCCGATGCATTCCCGCTTTTCGCTGTGACTTTTGCCGATAGGCGAAACGGGCCGGGCCGCACGAGACGGGCGCGGCGCCGGCGCCGCAGGGGAATCAGGCTCTCCCGGCCGGCACAGACGCCTCCTTGCGGACGTCTCCTTGCAGACGCGAACGGCGGGACACGAGGTCCCGCCGCTTGCACGGTTCAGTGACGAGGTCGCGCGGGGAAGGCGCGTCCTCAGTTGTTGCCGCCACGCGGGCCTTCACCACGCGGGCCTTCACCTCGCGGACCGGCACCACGCGGGCCTTCGCCCTGCCAGCGCTTGCCGTCGCGATCCCGCATGCCGCCGCGCGGGCGGTCTTCACGCGACAGGGCACCGTCGCCGTTGCGGTCCATGCGGGCCACGAGGCCTGCGAAGGGACGCGCTGCTTCCTCTCGGGTGATGGCAAGGTCCCCATCGCGGTCGAGGCGCTGGAAGGCCCGAACCATGCGCCCGTCGATGCGCTCGGCCCACAGCGTTGCGAACTCCTCGAGCGTCAGCGCCTTGTCGCCATCGGCATCAGCCTTGGCGAAGGCCTCGGCGCGGGAGGCACGGATCTCGTCGGCGGTCACGTTGCCGTCGCCGTCCATGTCGAAGCGCTCCATCATCCGGCCGTGACCGCGCGGGCCCGGGCCGCGCTTGCCGCTGTCGTCGCCGCGTCGCTCCATGCGCGCCGCCATCCGATCCATCGGACGGTTGTATTCCGCCTCGGTGATCTTGCCGTCGCCGTCACGGTCGAGGCGCTGGAAAGCGCGCACCCGCTGCTCGCTGAACTCGTTCTGGTAGGCGACCTTGAACTCGTCCAGCGTCACCTTGCCGTCGCCATTGGTGTCGGCGGCTGCGAAGGTCGCCTCCACCTTGGCGTCGATCTCGGCCTGGGTCACCTTGCCGTCGCCATCGGTGTCGAAGCGCTCCATGAACATGCGCGCCATGTCGCCGCGGCGGCCGTGATGCCAGCCCTTCTTGCCACCACGATGGGACTGGTGCCAGCCCGGCTTGCCGCCATCGCGGCCCCAGCCGTACTTGCCGCCGTCGCGGTCGGCAAAGGCGGGCATGGCGGTGGTCCCGACCAGCGCCGCGGCGAGGGCGGCGAGCGTGATCTTCCTGAAAGTCGTCATCGCGTCATCTCCTTGTCGGTCACTGCGATGACACCGGTCTAGCGGCCGCTTGTCGCTGAAATGTGCCCGCAAGACCGCCTTTGTGTCGCAAGCTGTCACGTGCCGCGCACCCGTTACATCTGGATACAATTGCGGTTTCCCTGCTCGTTCGGGCGGAGATATCTAGAGTGGGAGGCAGACAGTCGAAGCGGAAGCAAGCATGAGCGAAAGCGGGCCCCACATTCTCGTCGTCGACGACCACCGCGACATTCGCGAGTCGCTGGCGCGCTACCTGCGCAAGAACGGGTTGCGCGCCTCGGTCTCGGAAAACGCCGCGCAGGCGCGCAAGTTTCTGAAGGCGGCGGCGGTGGACCTTGTCGTGCTCGACATCATGATGCCCGGCGAGGACGGCCTGTCGCTGTGCCGGTCGCTGGTGGAAAGCGGCACCATGCCGGTGATCCTGCTCACCGCCATGGCCGAGGACACCGACCGCATCGTCGGACTGGAGATCGGCGCCGACGATTACGTCACCAAGCCGTTCAACCCGCGCGAACTGCTCGCCCGCATCCGGGCGGTGCTGCGCCGCTCCTCGCAGGTGCCGAAGCCGCGCGATCCGGTCGAGGCCGAGACCCTGGCCTTCGCCGGCTGGCGGCTCGACGTGCCGCGGCGCCTGCTGACCGGCGAGGACGGCGTCGCCACGCCGCTGTCGAGCGGCGAGTTCCAGCTTCTCATCGCCTTCCTGAAACGCCCGCGCATGGTGCTGTCGCGCGACCAGTTGCTCGACATCACCTCGGGCCGCAGCCCCGCCGCCTTCGACCGCTCCATCGACAATCAGGTCAGCCGGCTGCGCCGCAAGATCGAGCCCGATCCGAAGAATCCGGAGCTGATCAAGACCGTGTGGGGCGGCGGCTACACCTTCACCGCCGAGGTGGAGGACATCGGAGCATGACGCCCCGCTTTCGCCCCTGGCCGCGTTCCCTCGCCGGCCAGCTCGTCGCCCTGCTGCTGATCGCGGTGGTCCTTGCCCAGGCGCTCACGCTGTGGCTGTTTGCCGGCGAGCGGCGGGTGGCGCTGGTGGAGCTCGCCCGCAACACCATCGTCTCGCGCACCGTCTCCCTGGTACGCCTGGTCGAGGCCGCGCCCGAAAGCCAGCATCCGGACATGCTGCGGGCCATCTCCAGCCGCTTCCTCTGGTATTGGATCGACGAGACCCCTGCCCTGGCCGAGGCCGGCCGCGGCAAGACCGACCAGCGCATCGCCACCGTCCTTGGCGAAGAACTCGGCACCGACAAGACGATCCGGGTCGACGTATCCCGCCGCGAGGTGTCGCATGCGCCCCCCGCGCGCCGGCGCATCGATGTCGGCGACGGCGAGGGAGAGGACGACGAGGGGGAACTCTACGGAGATGACGGCGCGCGCGGCCATCCTGGCCCGCATCGCCACGGCCAGTGGCGCTCGGCCCCCGTCTCGCTGACCCTGTCCGTCCAGCTCTCGGACGGGCGCTGGCTCAACGGCGCCAGTCGTTTCCGCGTGCCGCGCAACACCATGCTGCCGGTGTTCGTCACGGTGGCGCTGATGGCGGCGGCCATCGTCCTGGTCATCGGGCTCACCGTGCGCCGCCTCACCCGCCCGTTGCGGGAGCTGGCGGCCGCGGCCGAACGGCTGGGGCGCGGCGAGGATGTGGAACTCTTGCGCGAGGGGGGACCGCTGGAGGTGCGCGGCACCATTCACGCCTTCAACGTCATGCAGGATCGCCTGACCCGCTTCGTGCGCGACCGCACGCGCATGCTGGGGGCCATCAGCCACGACCTGCGCACGCCGATCACCTCGCTGCGGATCCGCGCCGAGTTCATCGACGACGACGAGAACCGCGAGAAGATGATCGAGACCCTCGACGAGATGCAGCGCATGGTCGAGGCGGCGCTTGCCTTCGCCCGCGACGAGGCTTCGCGCGAAGTCGGCGCGCCGACCGATCTCGGCGACTTCATCGATGCCATCGCCGAGGACTATCGCGATATCGGCCGGCCGGTCGCCTTCGATCCTCCGCAGCGGCGCTGCGTGGTCTCCTGTCGGCCGCTCAGCCTGAAGCGGGCGCTACGCAACCTGATTGACAACGCCGTGCGCTATGGAGGAGACGCTGAGATGGCACTCGCGGTCGAGGGGGGGCAGGCGATCATCACCGTGCGCGATCACGGCCCCGGCATCCCCGAGGAGCGGCTCAAGGACGTCTTCGAACCCTTCGTGCGGCTGGAGGAATCGCGCTCGGAGGAAACCGGCGGCATCGGCCTCGGCCTCTCCATCGCCCGTTCCATCGTGCATGCCCATGGCGGCACGCTGACGCTCGGCAATCACCCGGCGGGAGGTCTGGAGGCGCGGATCGCGCTGCCGATGGACGACTGGCCCGGCCGCCGCTGAACGCCCGCCACCGCTGCTCGTCCCAGGCGAAGGAACGCGCTCGCGGCAGTTTGCCACGTCGCCCCCGCCCAGCATCGATTCCGCAGGGGAAAATATCGGATTCCGTTGCGGTAATTTAAAACTTTAGCTCAATTTTAATCTATATACGCCCCCAATATCAGCATTAAGTGAGCTTTCGCGCCGCTTAATCTCCAACGCACGGGTCAACCGGGAGGGAGCGCATCCCAGGCGGGAGAACATTCTCTCCTTTTCACAGTGCCAGGACATGGGAGGGCGGGGGCCCTGTCACCACGAAACCGCTACATGCCATCGACGATGGCGCAAAAGGAACGCCGACAGTCACCCAGGGTGGCGGGCGAGGTTCGGGTCGTCATCATGACCATGCGCGGGCCAATGGCTGCGAGCATGACCGATCTCAGCCTGACGGGATGCCGGATCCGTTGTGCCGACCTGCCGAACTTCGCGCTCAGCGTGCGCATCTCAATCTGCGGGCACGGGCTGGACCTGCGCGCCGAACAGCGCTGGCGGCGGGGCAACGAGACCGGCTGGCGCTTCATCTACAGCGACCGCGAGCAGGAGCGCCTGAAGGACGCGCTGCACCGGATCGAGAGCGGCCGCAAGACGGGGCAGACCATCGTCCAGCCCTTCCGCCCCTCCGGACGCTAACCCCTCGCCGGACCCAAAGCGCCTTGAAACGAAAAAGCCTCCCGACCTGTCGGCCGGGAGGCTTGGCGGGTTCTCGTGTCGTGGGACGGATCAGGCGCCGGCAGCGGCCTTCGCCTCCAGGCGGCGGGCATGCAGCACCGGCTCGGTGTAGCCGGACGGCTGCTCGCGGCCCTTGAACACCAGGTCGCAGGCCGCCTGGAAAGCGATCGAGCCGTCGAAATCCGCAGCCATCGGCCGGTAGAGCGGGTCGCCGGCGTTCTGGCCGTCGACCACCTTGGCCATGCGCTTCATCGTCTCCATCACCTGCGCCTCGTTGCAGACGCCATGGCGCAGCCAGTTGGCGATGTGCTGGGAGGAGATGCGCAGCGTCGCGCGGTCTTCCATCAGGCCGACATTGTTGATGTCCGGCACCTTGGAGCAGCCGACGCCCTGGTCGACCCAGCGCACCACATAGCCGAGAATCCCTTGCGCGTTGTTGTCGAGCTCGGCCTGGATCTCCTCCGCCGACCAGTTCGGCCGTTCGGCGACTGGGATCGAGAGGATGTCGTCGAGGCTGGCGCGGCCGCGCGCCCGCAGTTCCTGCTGACGGGCGGCGACGTCGACCACATGATAATGCAGCGCGTGCAGGGTGGCGGCGGTCGGCGACGGCACCCAGGCGGTGTTGGCGCCGGCCTTCGGGTGACCGATCTTCTGCTCCAGCATCGCCTGCATCAGGTCGGGCATCGCCCACATGCCCTTGCCGATCTGGGCGTGGCCCGGCAGACCGCATTCCAGGCCGATATCAACATTCCAGTTCTCATAGGCCTGGATCCAGGCGGCCTGCTTCATGTCGCCCTTGCGGATCATCGGCCCGGCCTCCATCGAGGTGTGCATCTCGTCGCCGGTACGGTCGAGGAAGCCAGTGTTGATGAAGCAGACGCGCGAGGAGGCCGCACGGATGCACTCCTTGAGGTTGACGGTGGTGCGCCGTTCCTCGTCCATGATGCCCATCTTCAGCGTGTCGGCGGCAAGGCCGAGCGCCTGCTCGATCCGGCCGAACAGCCGGTCGGCGAAGGCGACCTCGTCGGGACCGTGCATCTTCGGCTTGACGATGTAGAGCGAGCCGGCGCGCGAGTTCATCCGCCGTCCGCCGCCGGACGGCCCGCCGGTGCCGATGTCGTGCATGGCGATCAGCGCCGTCATCATGCCGTCGAGAATGCCTTCCGGCACCTCGTTGCCGTCGCGGTCGAGGATCGCCGGCGTCGTCATCAGGTGACCTACATTGCGCACCAGCATCAGCGAGCGGCCGTGCAGCACCGTCTCGCCGCCCGTCGGCGTCGTGTAGGTCCGGTCGCCGTCCATGCGGCGCACCATCTCGCGCCCGCCTTTTGCGAAGGAGGCGGTCAGATCGCCCTTCAGCAGGCCGAGCCAGTTGCGATAGGCGACGACCTTGTCTTCCGCATCGACGGCCGCGACCGAATCCTCGCAGTCCATGATGGTGGAGACGGCCGCCTCCAGCACCACGTCGGAGATACCCGCCGGATCGGTCTTGCCGATCGGATTGTTCCGGTCGATGGCGACCTCGATATGCATGCCGTTCTTGACGAAGAGCACGGCCTCGGGGGCGGAGGCCTCGCCGCGATAACCGACGAATTGCGCCGGATCGGACAGCGCAAGGGCTGCACCGCCCTCGCCCGCGACGGTCAGCTTGCCGCCCTCGACGGAAAACCCGGTGACGCTCGCCCAGGGCGCCGACAGCGGCACCCGCGCGTCGAGCAGTGCCTTGGCATGAGCGACCACCTCGGCGCCGCGCGCCGGATCGTAGCCGCCGCCCTGCGGCAGGCTGCCCATGGCATCGGTGCCGTAGAGCGCGTCATAGAGCGAGCCCCAGCGGGCATTCGCCGCGTTCAGCGCGTAACGGGCGTTGGTGATCGGAACGACGAGCTGCGGGCCGGCGATGGCGGCGATTTCCGGATCGACATTCTCCGTCGTCACCGCGAAAGCCTCGCCCTCCTCCACCAGATAGCCGATCTCCTTGAGGAAGGCCTTGTAGGCGGCAAGGTCGACCGGGCCGGGATGGGCACGGTGCCAGTCGTCGATCTTTGCCTGCAGCGCGTCGCGCCGTGCCAGCAACTCGCGATTTTCCGGCGCCATATCGTGAACGATGGCCGACAAGCCCTCCCAGAACGCGTCCGCCGTCACGCCGGTGCCCGGCAGGGCCTCCTGCTCGACGAAATCCCGCAGTTCCGGGGCGATCTTCAGGCCGGCAATCTCGATACGGTCCATGGCGTCGGCACTCCCTGATGACATCTGACGCGGGTGGCAACGCCAGCCCCGCGATCCTTGTTCGAACGGGCCCCGCACGGCAAGAGGCCGAGGCAGAGGAGCCCGCGCGAAACGGTTCGCCATGAAACCCAAGCCCCCTCACCCGGTCAATCTTGCACAAATCGAAAAGACTTGATCCTAAAAGGAAACAATCGCGAGATCCTCGCCGCCCCTGCTCATCCGGCAGGCAGAAGCGGTTTGCATTTCTCAAAAATACCGGTCCAAATTTCCCCATGGTGTGATCGCCGGATCATTGCCGCAGGGGGAACTGGATCGTGGAAGACGGGAGGCCGGATGCCAAGCCGGATAGGGCCGGGAGCGTCCTGAAACATATCGACAGCGTGCTGAAACTGTCCGCCGCGGCGCTGCTGCTGGTGGGTCTCGCCTCGGCCGTTCCTGGAGTGTCGGGCGCGGTCAAGGTCGTCTATGGCACGTTGTTCGGCATCACCGGTGCCGTCTTCTATGAGATCGGCCAAAACGGCAATCCAACAGGAGGCACCGAAGGCAGCCACCTGCATCTGCTGCGCGGCGGGGCACGCAGCTACGACGATCTTCGTTGGGGCGATGTCCTGCAGGCCGGCGGAACCCAGTATTTCCGCGATCTCACCACGCCCTCCGACAGCACCCCCTATCGTGACCGACCGCGCATTTTCGTACTGGGGAGGGGCGAATGCGTCGTGGTTCGCCGCAGGATCAACGATGCTTCGGTGTCGACGTCGCCGAACTCCGGCGGCTGGCTGAAAGTGTCGACCGTGGCCTGTGGCCTCTTCAACTGAACCTGCTCCCGGTCCAGAAGCCCCGCGTTTCGCGCAATCCCCCCACCCGCCCGCGTGGCTTGCAACGCCTGCCGCAATTCGTCATACGATGGGGCTGTTTCTTCGCTCCCGCGCCGGCACGCCACGCCTACGGTGCGGGCCACCCCAGCAAGTCCGGAAGACGGAATGCCCCGGCACAACGGCCGGCGCGCATCCTGCTCCGGCGCGGATCCATCGGCCCATGTCGCACTCCGGTTCCTCCCTGCTCGCGCGCTTCTTCGACCGGCCGATCCTGCTGCTGGTGCTCACCACGATATTCTGGGGCGGCAACACCATCGCCGGGCGGTTGGCCATCGGCGAGGTCTCGCCGATGGCGGTGGTGCTGCTGCGCTGGATCGGTGTCACCGGGTTGCTGCTCGTGCTCTATGGCCGCCAGATGCAGGCCGAATGGCCGACCCTGCGGCGTCACCTGCCGCTCCTCATCGCCACCAGCGTGTGCGGCTTCACCGGGTTCAACGCCCTGTTCTATATCGCCGCCCACGGCACCACCGCGGTCAATCTCGGCATCATCCAGGGCTCGATGCCGATGTTCGTGCTGCTCGGCGCGCTGGTGATCCTGCGCAGCCCGATCCGGCCGTTGCAGGCGGCCGGCGTGGTGGTCACCATGGCCGGCGTCGCCTTCATCGCCGCCCAGGGCGACCTGTCGCGGCTGGCGGGTCTTCAGGTCAATATCGGCGATGCGCTGATGATCGTCGCCTGCGTTCTCTATTCGCTCTACGCGGTGCTGCTGCGCAAACGCCCGCAAGTGTCCGCCATGGTCTTCTTCACCTTCCTGGCGGTGATCGCGGCCATCACCTCCCTGCCCCTCTTCGCCATCGAGGTGGCGCAGGGCACATTGCAATGGCCGACCCCGAAGGGCTGGCTGGTGATTGCCTATATCGCGATCTTCCCCTCCTTCCTGTCGCAGATCTTCTTCATGCGCGGGGTGGAGCTGGTCGGGCCGGGTCGGGCCGGCGTCTTCATCAACCTGGTGCCGATCTTTTCCTCGCTGCTCGCCGTCGGACTGCTCGGCGAGCCGTTCCACCTCTACCACGCCGCCGCCCTGTGCCTGGTGCTGATCGGAATCGCCCTTTCGGAGCGCAAGCCGCGCAAGATCGCCCCAATCGGGTGAGCCTTCGCAAAATCAACATGGAAAATCTCGGGGGACGACGCGAAACCGTCGCGCGCTTGTCGAAATGTGGCAAGATAGAGGGGACATGCAAGCGCCTCTCTTCATCGCCGCCATCGCCGGCCTCCTCGTCGTCATCTCGCTCATCCAGCCGCTCGCGCGGCGGCTGAAGGTGGCCCCGTCCGTGGTGCTGGCGCTTGTCGGCACCGCGATCGGCGTCCTGTCGGGTTGGTTGCTCTACACGCCAAGCACGGACGCCTTCAACCAGATCGCCGCCGTCTTCGTGAACCTGCCGCTCAACTCGCAGGGCATTCTCCACCTGTTCCTGCCGGTGCTGCTGTTCCAGACGACACTGACGCTCGACGTCCGCCGCATGGCCGACGACGCCGGCGTCATCTTCGTGATGGCCGTGGTCGCGGTGGTTGTGGCGACCGCCTTCATCGGCTTGGCGCTCAGCCCGTTTACCGCCGTGCCGCTGGTCGCCTGCCTGCTGCTCGGTGCCATTGTCGCCACCACAGATCCGGTCGCCGTCGTCGCGATCTTCCGCGACATCGGCGCGCCCGCGCGCCTCGGCCGGCTGGTGGAGGGCGAGAGCCTGCTCAACGACGCGGCCGCCATCGCCCTCTTCGTCATCCTGCTCGGCTCGCTGACCGGCACGTCAGCACCGACGCTGGCCGGCGGGCTGGAACTGTTTCTGTGGAGCTTTTCCGGCGGCATCGCGCTCGGCTATATCGGCGGACAGGTCCTGGTGCGGCTGCTGCCGCTGGTACGCGACTTCCGCCTCGCCCAGGTGACGCTCAGCGTCGCCATGCCCTATCTGGTCTACACGATCGCGGAAAACCTCGTCGGCGTGTCGGGCGTCGTCGCCGTCGTCGTTGCCGGCATCGTCATCAATCTTGCCGGTCCCTCGCGCGTGACCCCGGACGGCTGGACCTATCTCAACGATGTCTGGGACCAGATGGCGTTCTGGGCCTCGTCGCTGATCTTCATGCTGGCCTCGATCCTGATCCCCAAGCTGCTCGTGGATGTCGGCTGGTATGACATCGCGCTGCTGGCCATCGTCGTCGTCGCGGCCCTTGCCGCGCGCGCCGTGATCCTGTTCGGCCTGCTGCCGTTGATGAGCCTGCTGCAACTGTCCCAGCCGGTCAGCACGCCCTTCAAGACGGTGATGCTGTGGGGCGGGATGCGCGGCGCCATCACGCTGACGCTGGCACTCGGCGTCACCGAGAACCTCGCCATCGACCCGCAGGTGAAGCGGTTCGTGGCAGTGCTGGCGACCGGCTTCGTGCTCTTCACGCTGCTCGTCTACGGCACCACACTGAAACCCTTGATCCGTGTGTTCGGCCTCGACAAGCTGCCGCCGCTCGACAGCGCGATGCGGGCGCAGGTCCTCGCGCTGGCGCTGACCAATGTGCGCGAGGGCGTGGCGCGGGCGGCGGCCGAGTACCATATCGCTCCCGCGGCAGTGGAGGAGACCGACCGGCGCTACCGCGAGCGACTTGCCGAGTCCTCCGGCGCCGGCAGCGGCCTGGACGAGATCCTCGACCGTGATCGGATCACTATCGGTCTCGTGTCCATCTCCAACCGGGAACGGGAGATCGTGCTGCGCCACTTGCGCGAGCGCACCGCCTCGATCCACACCGCCGAGGAACTGCTGGCCCGTATCGGCCGCATCGCCGACCGCGCGCGCGCCGGCGGCCGGATCGAGTACAACCGCGCCGCCCGTCAGGCTCTCGCCTTCCCGCGGACCATGCGGCTTGCGCAGTGGTTCCAGCGGTCCCTGAAATACGACCGCTGGCTCGCCCGCCTGCTCGGCGATCGCTACGAGATGCTGCTGCTCAACCGCATCGTCCTCGACGAGCTGATCGCCTTTACCGGCGAAAAGATCGAGCCGCTGCTCGGCCACCGCGTCGTCGAGATCCTGACCGAGATCCTGCTCGGCCGGCGCGAGGCGACGACGACGGCGCTGGAGGCCCTGCGCCTGCAATATCCCGACTATGCCGACAGTCTCGACCAACGCTTCCTGCAGAAGGCGGCGCTGCGGCTGGAGGAGGACGCCTATCGCTCGCTGCACGCGCAGAACCTCATCGGCACCGAGCTCTATTCCAACCTGTCGCAAAGCGTGCGGGACGGGCGCGAGGAGGCCGATGCCCGACCGCAGCTCGACATGGGCATGCGCACCGAGGACCTCACCGCGCAACTGCCGCTGTTCCGCGACCTCAGCGAGGACCGCATCCGCGCCATCTCCAAGCTGATGCGGCCGCTTTTCGCGGTTCCCGGCGAGGTGCTGATCCGCAAGGGCGAGCGCGGCGACACCGCCTATTTCATTTCCTCGGGCGCCGTGGAGGTCATCACCGAACACGTGCGCGTGCGCCTCGGCCGCGGCGATGTCTTCGGCGAGATCGCCCTGCTGACCGGTCAGCCGCGCACGGCGGACGTCCGGGCGCTCGGTTACTGCAACCTGCTCGTCCTGTCGCGCAGCGATTTCCGCAGCCTCATCGACAAGGATCCGGCACTGAAACAGCACATGGCCAACATGGCGGCCGAACGCCGGCAGATGAATGCCAGCGCCCTGGAGGACGACTCCGCGGACGAGGTAAAAACCATCGAGAACCCGCGCAAGGACAGTTGAGCCAAGATTTCCCCCAGAAGTTGTAACGGCACAACCTGAAACCTCGTCCCAATATTTTTGCGCGAAAGGTTGTATAAGCTAATCACTTCAAAGCAGCACCTTGACGGATCGACAGCAAGCGAGTCTAATTTCAATTGTCATGAAGTGATTTGCATGACTTTCGTGCGCCTCTGCGCCGCCATGTATTTGTTATCCGGTTTCCGCGTCGAAGGCGGCGGCAACTTTCGCCGTCCAAGGGGCCGGGGCGGCCGGCTGGCGTTTCATATTCGCAACTGTTTTCATGGGGCAATACATGACCGACGAACTCAAGAAGGTCGAGATCCACGATTACCGGGCCTTCGGCCGGTTGATCGCCGACTACGCCACCGGCGAAAAGCCATGGCCCGAATCGCTGGAAGGGCTGAAGCGCGCCACGGAAGGCATTGCCACCATTCCCGATGACTACAAGGCATTGCAGGTGATCCAGGCCAGCGAGGAGGTGCTGCTGCTTCGCCTGCCGCCGCAGCGCATGGTCGAGCAGTCGCTCGCCAAATACGGCGACGGGCCGGCAGCGGACTATCCGCTGCCCGGCTTCTATGGCGACAAGGACGAGATGACGATGCGCGACTTCTTCCTGAGCCGCGTCGCCGACTACACGATCGCCGTCTGCACCTGAGGCCTGGCCTCGGGTCCCTTGCGACACTCCTGGGCCGCGAGATCTCGCGGCCCTTTTCAGTCCCGCGCGCCCGGCGGCGCCAGATCCGCCGGCAGCACGAGGCCCGCCAGCGCCAGACCGTGATGGATCTCGTCCCATGTGCGCGGCGAGGAGATCGGAAAGCAGTTGCCGATCCAGCGGGCAATATCCGCGTCATCCGGCGGTTGCGGCAGCACCCAGCGGTCGGTGACCCGCTGCCGCAGGTGCCGGGCCTGCGCCTTCGCCTCTTCCACATCGCCGGTCAGCGCCAGCGACGCCACATACCAGGCCTCGACCCCGAGATAGCCGTCGCTCAGATAGCGGAACGCGGCAATCGAACCGGCATGGTCGCCGCACAGGCAGGTGATGCCGACGAAATAACTCCAGTGCAGCGGCGAGGTCAGAAGCCCGTTCTCGCGATGCCGATAGGCGATCGCAAGCGCCTCCTCGCGGTGACCGTAATAGGCCAGCCCATGCGCCGCGGACAGCGCCGTCCAGGGATCGTTGTCGTTGAGTTCCAGCGCCTGGCGGTGATGCGCCTCGGCCTGTTCGAAACGGCGTTGCAGGGCCAGCGTCCAGGCCGCGCACAGATACCCGCGCGAGTCGAACGGATCGAGCGCCAGCGCCGTGCGGGCCAGACCCGCCGAGCGCTCCAGCGTTTCCGGCGTTTGGACCTGGCCGGGAAAGACGATGTGGCGTGAATTGATGATCTGGGCCAGGCTCGAATAGGCCGGGCCGAAGCGCGGATTGTCCTTGATCAGCCGGTTCAGCACCTCTTCCGCCCGGTGCGAATCCTCGATCTTCCACGTGTAGTGCAGCCGCTGGCCCATCAACAGCCGGTCGTACTGGTCGAGCGAGGCGTTGGGAACGCGCGACATGTTGGCCAGGCGTTCGGCCGAAATGTTGACGTTCATCGCCATGGCGATCTCGGCGACCAGGGTCGACTGGCGGGCGAACAGTTCTCCGATCTCCACCGCCGAGTTGCGGCCCCACACATAGGCATTGGTCCGCGAGTTCTTGACCGTTACCGAATAGGAGACGGCGCGGTCCGCCCGCATGGCGCTGATCGAGACCCGGTAGATCGGCGCGGCGGAGCCCGAAAGTTCCTCCGTCACCTCGTCAGCGACAGACCATTCGCGGAAGCGCACCAATCGCGAAATCAGGTCGTGGCGGAACACCTTGGCGAGCCGGATATCCTCGTCAGCCTCGGTGACCTGCAGGATCTGGTCGACCACGATGACCGGGTTGACATGGCGGGCCGCGGCTTCCGCCCTGGTTCCGGCGGAAACGGCGGGACGGTCCCCCTTGCGCTCCGCCTCCTCGGCAAGCCGGGCACGCTCGCGCTGCAGCCAGTCGGAGAACTTGCCGAGCTTGATATCGACGATCAGCGACTGGGTCTCGCTGGACGGCTGGGTATCGAACTCCTCCTCCAGCACGTTCCACAGGTCCTCGTAGGCTCGCAGCGCGCCCGTGTAATCGCCCTGAACCGCGCGGGCGGTGATGAAGGCGCGGCAGGCCGGCTCATGCGTCGGATCCAGGTTGAGCAGCGCCACCGCCGCCTGTTCCATCCGCGTCCAGTTGCCGCTGTCGAGCCGCACCATGGGCTCCAGAAAGGAGCGCAGGTGATCGTGAAACTGCTGGCGCCGCAGCCGCAACCAGTTGTGAAACGGCTCGGCCAGCATCTCGCCGCCCTCGAACAATCGCTCCGACAGGCGCTTTTCCACGAGCAGCCGAGCCGGCACCGCATCGGCGGTGCCGGAGATCAGGTCGTCCATGTCCAGCCTCACCCGCGACAGGTCGAGGTGGATGTTCATCTTGTCGCTGTCCAGACCATCGAAACCGGCATCTTCCAGCGCCCTTCGCAGGATCAGCAGGGTCTGCCGCAGCGAGGAGCGGGAATGGTGCTCGGAACTGTCCTGCCAGAACAGGTTCGCGGCCATCTCGCGCGACATGCGCCCGTCGCCGGTCAGGCACAGGCGCGCCAGCAGCCCCTCCGCCTTGCGCGAGCGGAAGGCGACCGCCTTCCCGTCCACGAGAAAACGCGGAACCCCAAGTATGGTGGCGTCAAGGCGGGATTGCCCCGATGCGGCATCCCGCAATCCGCCAGCGGATCCACCATGGCCCATCTCATCCACGTCAACCAGCCCCTGCCTTGTACGTCAGACCCCGAAGGACCCAGCCCCTGTTCCGAAACCTGGAAAAGACATGAAAGAAACAGCTTTCAGTAGAGCCGAACGCCGTCGCCGGGAAACCCCGCGCTTGGCCGCAATCCCCGCTGCCGTTCAAGGCGCGGCGTGGTCAGCGCGGCCGGATCGGGTTGCAGCCCGGGAACGAGCACCCGTGCAACGCTTATACCCGGATCGGTACGGGTAAGGTCAATTGCCAACACGCGAAAATTACGCAAGGACAAGCACGACAGCGGATCGACCGCGCCGCCGCTGGCTTCACGCAAACCGGCGGCACCTGCAGCGCCCGATCCAGGTGCCGCCGCCGGCTGCAGGGCGTCCCAGTCCGGCTTCACCAGGCTGCGGCGGGCCAGATGCAACCGGTCCGTGTCGTTGAGCCTGCCCTCGCCCGCTTCGGCGAGCTTGGCGTCCACCACCCGGTCGGCCAGTTCCACCTGCGCCAGTTCCGCGAAGGCGGAAACCAGCGCCTGCTCCAGGGTCGGGCGCGCCGAGAACCCGTAGGCGAAGCGCTTGCCCTCCCGGTCGACCGACAGGGCCGCGGCAACCGGCACGCCGAGATCGGTCGTCAGGTCGAGAAACCAGCTCAGCCGTCCGTCGCGCCCGCCGCGCCAGCGGGCGATCCGCCCCGCCACCTCGGGCGCCGTCAGGGTCTCCAGCGCCACTGCCCGCCCCTTGCGTCCGCCGCGCCACCACAGGGCGACCGCATCGCGCTCGATCCACTCCAGCATCGCGTGGCGGCAGGCCTCCCGGAAACTGCGCCCCGCCGCAACGCCAAGGCCTCGGGCCAGGGGCAGGGCATCGCCCGGCCGGCGGCGCCAGCACAAAGCCGCGGGCACCGTCCCCCGTGCTCCGCTCGCCAGGTCGACCGCCGGCACCCGCTCATCCGGCAGCAGCCGGCTCCGGTCCCCGTCGCCCTCCGCTGCCGCGCGCGAAGCGTTGCCTTCAGTGCCAGGACCAAGCCCCAGGGCCCGGCTTTCGGCCTCGGTCCAGAAGGCTCCCCCTGGCGCTGCAGACAGGATATCGTCCCCGGACGTCGCCTCGGCCTCGGTCACCGCCGCCCCGGCCGTCTCTGGGCGAGGCTCGAATTGCGCAAGGTATTCCACCGCTTCGCCGACACAGGCGCGGAAGGCGGCAAGGCGCGTTTCGCCGACGCCGGAGAGCGAACCGCGCGCGCCCGGCGCCGCGCCGAACTCCTCCGGCCGCACCTCCGCGCCGAAGCAGTACAGTCCCGGCGCGTCGGGCAAGGCCAGTTCGAACAGGCGCTCGAGCCGCGCGGCCACCGCCAGCAGAGCCGTCAGGTCCCGGTCGCCGGCAAGCCGCGCCGGATCCCCTTCCGCCAGATAGGCAAGGAAGCGCAATGCCGCCTCGTCCCCATCCATCGGGCCATCCGGTGCTGCAAGATGCCCGGCCGCTGTCGCCAACGTCCGGCGGGTTTCGTCCCGCATGTCTCCGTCCCACGCCTCGCTGGTCCGGCGCGCCTCCCATCCGGAGAGCCCGGAAAGCGAAAATCACGCAAAGATAACGCTAACTGGTGTTGCATCGAAAAATCAATCGGATGGATGTCCGAAGCGGCAGGGTGGGCCGATTTTTGGACGCTTTCGATGACACCCGGTTGAAGGCCAGGCGGACAGGTGATCCGGAGCCTTCGCGCCAGAAGCGGGCGCGGCTCCGGTGAAGGATCGGTGACCTCGCCGGCCTGACCGGAACGGAATTGACGAGTGCCCTTGCGGCGCCTTCTTGGCCTGCCTTGCGCGGCCATTTCGGCAGTTCGCCCTGCCGTGCGGGCTCTGCAAGTCACAGCGGGCTGCCCGGAGCTTTTCAGGCTGCGGATCGCACGTGACCCAACTGGGCCGGGTCCGCAAGATGATCCGGCCCATTTTTCCCGCCTTTGGGCGGGACGGGCACATGCCGGATCGGTTGGCGGGCCTGCTCGTGACGGGGCAAACGTGGTGCGGGACCGAAAGTGCGGCGCGGTCGCGGCGCGGTCCCTTAGGGGTCCGACCGCTGACGCACGGGGTTCCGATCGCCGATGCGCGGGGTCCAGATTATTGACGCTGGGAGCGCGAACGGGGGATGCGTTCCGGCGGTTGCTTTCGCCGACCAAGCGGTCGGTACGTGGTTTGCGGTGCTTCGGTTTCTGACGCTACGGCGTCCAAATCATTCGGCCTGGCGGCACAAGAATATAAGAAGACCTAGTTCAGTGCTTTTTTAACGACTCCCGCCCGTTCGCGCCTGCACGCGGACGGGCGGTTTCGTTAGAAGCTCGCTGCTGCGACCTCGGGCGATCCGATATGACCGGAGCACTCCGAAGTCGCTGCCGCGGTCACGCGACGCGCTGTCTCGCGGTTCCGCCGACGGGCGTGGTCGCGGTATCTGCCCTGGCGCGGTTCTCGGTCGTCTGGCGGATTTCGGCGAAAAAGCCGCGGATCTGCTCGGAAATCTGGCCGGACTGGCCACGCAGGTCGGAGGACACCAGCAGGAAGTCGCGCGCTGCGCGCTCGGTCTTCTCGATCGCCTCGTTGACCCCGCCGACATTGCGGGTCAGCGTCTGCGTACCGGTTGCCGCCTGCTGAACGCTCATCGAGATTTCGCGGGTCGCCGCCCCCTGCTGCTCGATGGAGGAGGCGATGTTGGAGGTCAGCGTATCGATCTCGCCGACCGTCGCGGCGATCGAGCCGATCGTGTCGACCGCCTTGGTGGTCGCGGCCTGGATCTCGGCGATCTGCTGGGCAATGTCTTCGGTCGCCTTGGACGTCTGGCCGGCCAGGTTTTTGACCTCCTGCGCGACGATGGCGAAGCCGCGCCCGGCATCGCCGGCGCGTGCCGCCTCGATCGTCGCATTCAGGGCCAGAAGATTGGTCTGCTCCGCAATCGCCTGGATCAGGCCGATGACATCGCCGATCTTCTGCGCGGTCACCGACAGTCGCCCAACCTCGTGCGAGGCGCTGTCGGTCACGCTATTGGCCCGGCGAGCGACATCGGAGGCGCCGCTGACCTGACGGGCGATCTCTTCGATGGAGCCGGCGAGTTCCTCGGCCGCAGAGGCAACCGTCTGAACGCTGACCGAAGTCTGCTGCGAGGCAGCGGACGCGGAGACCGCCTCCTGTGAGGCGGCACCTGCGACCGATGCCAACGTGTCGGCCTGCGACTGCATCGTGTCGGCCGCCTTGCCGACATCGGCGAGCGAGAGTTCGACCCGGCCCTTGAACCGGTCGATCGCCTCGCTGAGGCTGCGGGTGCGCGCCTCCTGCTCCTCCATCAGGATCTGCTGGTAGGTCGAGATGGCGTAGTCGAGATCGAGCAAAACCGCCTTGTTGAGCGCCTGCAGCGCCGCTGTCGCGGCGGCGGGCGAGAAGCGGTGGCGGCGAATGACAACGGCGGTCAGTTCGTTGAGCACGAACTGGTAGCCGGCGATGTACCAGCGGGGTTCGAGGCCGATGCGGCCATGCGCGCGGCCGATCCGATTGATGCTGCTTTCGTAGTCTTCGTCGAAGCGCGCGCTGAACAGACGCTGCCAGTGAGCTTTCTGCGCCGATTCCAGCGCCGCCTGGCGGGTTCCAAGAAGTTTCGCCAAGCTCGGCTGCGTCAGGAGATGCTTGTAGAAGCTTGAGAGAATACCATCCAGTTTTGGCTCGACGTCCTTCCAGAGCGCGCGAAGTTGCCGCCTGGTCTCCTCATCGATCCTCGCAAATCTTAATCTCTCCCCCGAATTCGATCCATCCACGCCCGACATGGGACTCATCCTCTCAGCCAAAACCGCTCGCATCTTGCGCAGCAGCCATAGGGTGAAGCGATTCCGCTTAACGAACGCTAACCGGGATAGGCAGATCTGCGAATTGCGGCGAGGGCCCTCTGGCAACCACCTGAAAACACAGGAGAAATCTCGCGCAAGACCTCCGCGACATATTGGCGCAATCGCTCGCCGGCCTGCCGTGGGAGGGGGACATCGCTCCGTCAGGCGCGCGAAACGCGGCCGCCGAGCCGCGCCGAATTTCGAGAAAAATTTTGCAAAATCCCGCTGCAAAAACGCTCGAAATTGAGAATCGCGCGCCAATCGCCCCAAAAATCGCCCGGCACAGTCCCCTGCCCCGGACAGCCACGATCCGCCTGCGCCATCGCACGGATATCCCCGTTGCCCGGCGGCGCAGACGCGGCGCGAAGGGGCTGCTCCTCCCAAGGGCGGAGACGGTGGATGTCGAACAGGGAGCGGAAGGAGGATGCGCCGCGCGCGATCTGGCGGGGCGGATGCGGTCTGGCTGGGGCGGCAGGATTCGAACCTGCGCATGGCGGTACCAAAAACCGCTGCCTTACCGCTTGGCTACGCCCCAAATCGCAGGCCGCCTGTATAGCGAGCGCGCCGATGCCGCGCAAGAGCGCCGCGCCGGCGGGCGGGCCGCCGCGGCGTTTTCCGTACCGCCCGCCGCTCATCCACAGCCGAAGCAAAATCGCTGCAAGGACAGGGTTGCGGAGGCCGATGGCCGGTGATATGAACCCGCCACACCACGGATGAGCGCCGGTCTCCCGGCCCGGACAATCGCTCTCCACCCGACCGGCCCCGCCGGCGGGTCATCGGTTCGGAGTGTAGCGCAGCCTGGTAGCGCACCTCGTTCGGGACGAGGGGGTCGCAGGTTCAAATCCTGCCACTCCGACCATTCAGTTTCATGACGCCATTTAATTTCGTGACGCGTGTCCGACCGGCCAACGGTTTCGGACGCATCCGGCATGCCTCACCCGGCAAGCAGCGTCGCCAGGAAGCCGGCGACCTGGAACCGGCGAGCCACGGCGGTTGCGGAGGCGTCCGGGAGCGCGGCCGAGAGGCCCCCGGCTCCCCGATCCCGCATCTCCGCTTCGCTGCGTGCGGGATGACGCGGGGGAGATGTTGACGCGTCCTCGCCACCGCTCTGGCAGCCAATAGGCCCCGGCTCTGCGCTGCGCGCGGCCGGGGTGACGGCCTGTGGGTGGGGCGATGGCGGCGGCATGACGGCGGCGGCCGGGGTGACGGCCTGTGGATGGGGCGATGGCGGCGGCATGACGGCGGCGGCCGGGGTGACGGCCTGTGGGTGGGGCAAGGCCGCGCCTCCCTCTCGGATGTCGTCCCGGACGAGGCCGAAGGCCGAAGATCCGGGAACCATTGGCACCTTCAGTCGGAGTGAGGCGGAATGCCTCTCCTTGCGTCTTCCCAGACGAGCATCGCGCGACCCGGAACCGACGAGCCACGGCGGTTGCGGCGGCGTCCGGGCGTGCTGCCGCGAGGCCCCCGGCTCCCCGATCCCGCATCTGCGCTACGCTGCGTGCGGGATTGTTCGTCTGAAGAGGTGGTAGAGTTTGGGCGGTCTCCCGGCCTGAACCGCCGGGAGACCAGTGGCAGGCGACCGGACCGGGGTTGGGCTTTCGCCCGTCGTCATCAGGGTCCCTGCCGCTTCCTT